>NZ_JBFTEG010000022.1:0-53881 GCF_041027545.1 Pseudomonas zhanjiangensis
GCTGAGCTGGCCTAGTTGAGCCAGCCAGTGGTGAAAGGCTTGAGTATCCATGAGCGGCAGACCTCCCGAGCGGATGCCTGCCTTTCAGATTAGTTCTTGCAACACATCATTGGGACATAGCCTTTTTCATTACGGCAAATAACCGGCGTCCAGGCGAACTGGCCGCGGTCGGGGCGACTCAGCACCCCGCCTCGGGCTCACCCGACTCAGCGCTGCAGCGCCTCGCGTCCCACTGCAAGGTTCTTGCGGGCGAAGTGCTCGCGGGTCAACTTGACCACCACCGGGCTGAGCAGCAGCAGAGACAGCAGGTTGGGCAGCGCCATCAGGCCGTTGAGGGTATCGGCCAGCAGCCAGGCGAAATCCAGCTGGGCCACCGCGCCGAAGGGTACGGCCAGCACCCAGAGGATGCGGAACGGCAGGATGGCCTTGGTGCCGACCATGAACTCCCAGCACTTCTCGCCGAAGTAGCTCCAGCCGAGGATGGTGGTGAAGGCGAAGACCACCAGGGCGATGCTCAGCAGTGAGCCGCCGTAGCCCGGCATGGCCGATTCGAAGGCCGTCGCCGACAGCGCGGCACCACTGGCGCCGCTGGTCCAGGCGCCCGAGGCGATGATCGCCAGGCCGGTCAGGCTGCAGATGACCAGGGTGTCGATGAAGGTGCCGAGCATGCCGATCAGGCCCGAGCGCACCGCGCTGTTGGTGGTGCCGGCCGCCTGGGCGATGCCGGCGGTGCCCAGACCCGCCTCGTTGGAGAAGATGCCGCGGGCCACGCCGAAGCGGATCGCCGCCATCACCGCGGCGCCGGCAAAGCCACCGGTGGCGGCCAGCGGGCTGAAGGCATGGGTGAAGATCAGCTCGAACGCCGCCGGAATGGCATCGGCATGCACCACCAGCACCACGATGGCGGCGACTATATAGGCCACGCACATGAACGGCACCAGGGTCGCGGCGACCTTGCCGATGCGCTGGATGCCGCCGAGGATGACCAGGCCGACCACGACCATGGTGACCAGGCCGGTCGCCCAGGCCGGAACGGCGAAGGTGGTTTCCAGGGCGGCGGCCATGCTGTTGACCTGGACCATGTTGCCGATGCCGAAACCGGCCAGGCCGCCGAAGATGGCGAAGGCGCTGCCGAGCCACAACCACTTCTGGCCCAGGCCGTTCTTGATCGCGTACATCGGCCCGCCGACGTGTTCGCCGCGATCATCCTTCTCGCGGTAATGCACCGCCAGGGTCACCTCGCAGTACTTGGTGGCCATGCCGACCAGGGCGGTGCACCACATCCAGAACAGCGCGCCGGGGCCGCCGAGGAAGATCGCGGTGGCCACCCCGGCGATATTGCCGGTGCCCACGGTGGCGGCCAGGCAGGTCATCAGCGCCTGGAACGGGCTGATCTCGCCGCTGGCCTCGTCGTCCTTCTTGCGCCCCTGCCACATCAGGGCAAAGCCGGCGCCTATCTTGGCCAGCGGCATGAATTTCAGGCGCAGCATGAGGAACAGACCGGTGCCGAGGATCGCCACCAGCATGGGTGGTCCCCAGACCAGGCCGTTGAGTTGATTCACCAGAGTGTTGATGGATTCCATCTGAGGTTCCTTATTCTTGTAGTAGGCGCGAGGTTGGGTACCCTTCGCATGCTCGACCGCCGGGTAGGCAGTACACGTCACCCCCTTGCGTAGCGACCTTCATCTGCAGCAGCACCTGGAAGAGCCAGGCAGCGGCAACGGGCAAGGGCCGATCGCAAGGGCGGCCAGTATACGAAGATAAAATCAGTGATTTTTACTGTTTGGAAAGGAAATATCAGGTGTTATGTGCTGCAAAAACAGGAATAACATCATCTAACAACGACATTTTGCCAGATTGACCGCATAAACCTCGACTCGACAATCACCGCAGACCCAACCTCGGCGGACGGATTGCGGTGCCTAGAAGTCGCGCCGATAGAACAGGTCCAGGGAGCTGGCCAGCCCACTGGCGGCCTCGAGATAGAGCCGCTTGCCCAGTTCGTAGCGCAGCGCCACGGTGTTCGCCGGCTCGAATACGCCCACGCCGTAGCGCAAGCTCAGGCGCTCGGACAGGTTGCCGCTGGCCACCACACTGGTGGTCAGCCCGCTGCCTTCGGTGTCCAGGCGAAAATCCTCGATACCCAAGCCTTCGGCCAGGGTGCCGGCCAGCGGCGCGCTGCCGGCCAGGCCCATGGCCAGTGCCGCCTGGGCGAGCAGGTTGTTGTCGCCACTGCCCTGCCCCAACGGACGCCCCAAGACCAGATAGGACAGGGCCTGCTCCTGGCTCATGGCCGGCTCGGAGAACACCTCGGATTTCGGCTGGTCGGCACTGCCGGACAGGCGCAGGCCGGCGACCACCTGATCGACCCGGCGAATCGCCTCGACATCGATGAAGGGCCGATCGATCGGCCCGGCGAACAGCAGCCGCGCCCGACGCAGGGTCAGGCGCTGGCCATAGGCGCGAAACCGGCCGTTGTTCAGGCTCAACTCGCCGCGGGTGTCGAGGTCGTTGCCGATATGCACGGCGCCGGCAAGATCGGCCTTCAGGCCAAAACCGTTGAAACTCAAGCGCTCCTGGCCGACCTCGACATCGATGTCCATGGCGATCGCCAGCGGTTTTGACGCCGGCGCCTGGCGACCGACGATGACCGCATCATCGGAAACCTGCACGGTCTCGGGCGGCAGCTCGCGAATCACGATCTTGCCGCGCGGAATCCCGACCCGGCCAGTCACCGACAATTGATCGGCCGCCAGGCGCAACTGCAGGTCCGGCTCGACTTCCAGTTCGGCATAGGGCTCCAGATTGACCGGCAGGCGACTAACGCGCACCCTCAGCTCGGCCTGCAGGCCGTCGCTCCAGGCCAGCTCGCCGTTCAGCCTTCCCCTTCCCCGCTCGCCGCTGCGCCAGTCGCCACTGAGCTGCAAGCGCTCGCCGGCTATCAGCGCCTGTACCTGCAGCTCCTCGAAACTGCTCGGCAAGCGACCTCCAGACAGGTGCCCGTCAACCAGCTGCAGGCGGCCGTCGACTTGCGGCGCCAGCAGGCTGCCACTGAGCCGGCCGTTGCCCTCGAGGCGACCGGCCAGGCGCTCGAGCGTCGGCAAGAAGGGTCGCGCCAGGGCCAGATCCAGCCCACTGAGGCGAAACGTCCCGCTCAACGGCTTGCTCGCCGGGCGCGGATCGAGTTGCGCCTGCAGCGCCAACTGACCGATCTTCGGCGCGCGCAGATCCAGCTGGGTATCGATGCGCTGAGCGCCGAGCTGACTGCTCAAGCGCAGGCTGTCGTAGGTGAAGTCCAGCCACTGATCCTGCTCGCGAACGCGCCAGGTTCCGGCGCCGGCATCCACCACGACCTGGCCCTTGGGCCCGCTTGCCGGCAGGTCGAGGCTGATCTCGGCATCGAGCCGGCCCTGCCAGGCAAAGTCACTGGGCAGCCAATGGCCGAGGCTGGCCAGCGGGAAATTGGCCAGGCGCATGCGCAGACGGGGCTCGGGTAGCAGGCGCTGCTCGTCGCCGCACAGGCTGGCCTGCCCGGCGCGCCAGCAATGCTCGCCGAGGCTGAGCCGGCCATCGGCCAGGCGCACCAGCGTGGCAGGCGCCTGCAAGCGCCAGTCCTGGCCGCCAGACTGTACCTCGCCCCGGCTGAGCTGCCCGCGCCAGATGCCCTTGTCGAGCTTTCCCTGCAAGGCCAGGGTGCTCTCCAGCAAGGGGCCAGCAAGCTCGAATTGCAGCCGCTGCCGATGCCGATCGCCCTGCCCGGCGAGGCTCAGGCGGCCGAACTGGGTATCGCCCACGGCCACACCCTGCGCATCCAGCTGCAGGCGTCCACGCTGGCCATCCTCGAGGCGGGCATCGAGTTGCAGCCCCTGCACGCGCCGGTCGGCCAGCGCCAGGCGCTGGCCCTGCAGGCGCAGCTGGCCCTGCGGCGCCTGCAGGGTGCCGCCCAGCTCGAGCCGACCCTCGAGCCGGCCCTGCAGATCGGGCCAGAGCTGCCCCAGTCGCGCCAGGGCGATGCGCAACCGGCCGTCGAGCCGTTGCTTCAACTCGACGCTGCCGTCGATACGGTTATCGCCCAGGCGCAGGTCGAGGCGGGTCAACGACCAGTGCTCGCCCGCTGCGCTGCCCTGGGCCTGCAGCCGGGCCGGCTGGCCACGCAGGCGGCCGGCGAGATCGGCGTCCAGGTTCAGGCTCAATTGCCCGCGGACCAGCTCGCCCTGACTGCGCAGCGGGCCGCCCAGCCGCCCCGGCAGTTGCGCCAGCCAGTGGGCCGGATCGAGTTCGCCCAGTTGCAAGCGGGCATCCCAGCTCAGGCCATCGGCAAAACCCAGGCTCAGCTGGCCATCGGCCCGGCCCTGGCCGGCGCGCAGTTTCAGCTCGGGCAGGAACAGCTGCTGCAGGTCGCCGCTCAGCGGGCTGGCCAGACTGAAGCCGCCGGCCGGCCCCTCCAGTTCGGCGCTGAAGTGGCCCAGGTAGTTGCCGCCCTCATAGGCCAGTTCGGCGCTCAGCTGGCGCAATGCCACGGGCTGCTCCTGGGCCATGGGCAACAGCCGCTGCCAGGGAAAGTCTTGCCACTCCAGGCGTCCATCGGCACTGAAGCCCTCACGCCAATCCAGGATGCCACTGAGCTGCAGGCGCCGCTCGGCGTCGGCGCTCAGGCTCAGCCGGGTGATCTCGGCCCCCTGCCCGGTCACCCGTCCCTGCAGCAGCAGCGGCAACGCCCCCTCCGCGGCAGGCAGCTCGGCGTTGCCGTCCAGGGCATAGCCCTGCTCGAGGTCGCCACGGGCATTGAGCGTGACGCTATCCAGGCGCAGGGTATCCGGCAGTTCGCCGCTGGCCTTGAAGCCGTCGGCCACCAGCTGCGCGCGGGCCGGCAGGTTGGCGGCCAGCGGCTGCACCTCGCCGGTCAGGCGCCCCTTCAGGTAGCCGCTGCTGTCTGCCGTCAGCTTCAGGCTACCCTGCAGGTCACCCTCGACCCGCACCGCCAGCCGCCACTCCTGTTGTTCGGGGGCCGGCAGCTGCAACTCGCCGCGAACGTTGAGCGGCCACTGGCCGCTGGGCTGCAGGCTTCCCTGCAGCTCCAGACTCAGCGCCTCGCGCCGCACCCGCAGGCTGTCGATACGCAGCCCCTGGGTGCCCCAGTGGGCGGCCAGGTGCAGGCCTTGTAGCTGCTCGGCGCCATTGACCCGCAGCCGGTCGATGCGCGCCTCGCCGAGCCGGACCGCCAGCGGCAGCTGCAGCGCCGGCAACTGCAGCGGCGCCTGGTCGGCCTGCGCCCCCGTGGGCAGGGTCAGGTCGATCCGTTCGGCCTGCAGCCTGTCGACACACAGGGTCAGGCGCAGTAGGCAGCTCGGAGACCAGGCCAGCAACGGCGCATCGACCTCGACCCGCCGACCGCCCTGCGCCCAGCTTAGGTGCCTGGCCTGCCACTGGCCCCCCAGGCGTCCGCTGAACGCCTCCACCTGCAGGCCCGGCACCCGATCCAGGGCCCAGCGACTGCCGCCGCCGCTGCCCAGTACCCACAGCAGCGCCAACAGCAGTGCCGCCAGGACCGCGAGCAGGCCGTACAGGCCCGGCTTGAGCAGCCGCCTCACAGTTCTGGCCCCATGGAGAAGTGCAGGCGCACACCGCCCTGATCATCCAGCGGATGCGCCAGGTCCAGGCGCAGCGGCCCCACCGGCGACACCCAGCGCAGCCCCAGGCCGACCGAACTCTTCAGGGTCGGCAGGTTCAGCGAGTTGAAGGCATTGCCCTGGTCGACAAAGGTAGCCAGGCGCCAGCGCTCGGTCAGGTTGTACTGATACTCGGCGCTGGCGGCGAACAGGTAGTGGCCGCCGACCTTGTCGCCCTGGGCGTTCTCCGGCGACAGGCTCTGATAGTCATAGCCGCGCACGCTCTGATCGCCGCCGGCGAAGAACCGCAGCGACGGCGGCACGCTGCCGAATCCGCTGGATTCGGTGCCGCCAAACTGCAGGCGACCGAGCAGCCGGTGCTTCCCGGCCAGGGTAGTCAGGCCCTTGAGCAGTACATTGCCGTGGACTACGTCGGCATCGGCCAGCAGCCCGCGCTTGGCCACGGCCAGGTCGAACTGCAGGCGATAGCCGCGCCGTGGATCGATCGGATTGTCGCTGCGCAGATAGGCGAAGCTGATCCCCGGCATCAGCAGGGTGCTGAGTCCCGAATCATCGCCCAGGCGATACTCCTCGCGCTGCCACTTGAGCGACATCACCCGCTGCCAGCCATTGTCCAGCTGGCTGTGCCATTCCGGTCCCAGGCTGAGCAGGCGACTGAGGCTGTCGGTATCGGCCAGCTCTTCATATTGGTAGCCGCCGACGTAGCGCAGTTTGTCGGTCAGCGGCGGGTCGCGCGGCACCTCGTACCACAGGCCGATATTCTGCCGCGGCGCCGACAGCTCCATCTCCGCGCCATAGCTGTGGCCCTGCGGATTGGCCCAGTGGCGCGTCCAGTCGGCCCGCCCGCGCGGCCCGACGTCGGTGGAGAACCCCAGGCCGAGGCCCAGGCTGCGCGGCTTGCGCGCGACCAGCTGGACCTTGACCGGAATGCGCTGGTCGACCGCGGCGTCCGGATTGGCATCGACCCGCACCGACTCGAAGTAGCCACTGGCGCGCAGCGCCTGATAGAGCTCGGCGATCAATTGCGCGTCATAGGCGGCGTCCGTGGCGAACGGCACCATGCGCTGCAAGAGGTCATCGTCGAAGGGGGCATCGCCGCTGAAGCTCACCGCGCCGAGCTGGTAGCGCGGACCACTGACATACACCAGTTCGATATCGGCATAACCGGCGCGCGGGTCGATGCGCAGGCGCTGGCGACTGAAGTGACCGGCAAAGAAGCCGTAGCGCGAGGCGCGGTTCTGAATGCGCCGCTTGGCCTCCTCGTAATACCCATGGTTGAGTACCGCGCCCGGCCGCAGGCGCTTGTCGGAGAGGTCGAAGGCCTGCAGCTGCCGAGCCGGACCTTCTACCCGCAAGGTCACCTGGCGCAAGCGTACCGGCTCGCCAGGCTGGATGCGGATGACCAGGCTGGGCGGGTCCTGATCGATGACTTCGCTAGTGATTCGAGCCTGGTAGTAGCCCAGCGCCTGGGCGGCTTTGAGCGCCTGGGCCTCGGCCGAGCGGCGAAAGCGCTGCAGGGACTGCGCGTCGCGTTCGCCGAGAGCGCCGATATAGCCCTCGACATTGCTGCGCAGGGCCTTGTTGGCCGGCTGCACCCTGACCTCCAGGCGCGCCTCGGCCAACAGCGAACCACTGCACAGAACAATCGCCAGGCCGATGCACAGCTTGTTGAACAGACTCATGCAGCGAATGCTAGCACGCGCCATGCCCCAGCCTAGAGCCGCCGTCGCCTTGCCGCCGGCCACAGCGTTACCCTTTGTTGCAAGCCGTTGGCGACAGGGGTCAGGCGCTGGCCTTGGCCACCGGCTGCGGATTGGGATGAAAGAACACGTGCTCGATGATCGGCCCGACCGCCACCTCGCCCACTTCCTCATAGCCCTGGCGCTTGTAGAAATCCAGGTAGCGTGCATTGCCGGTGTCCAGCACCACGCCCTGCGAACTGGCATCGGCGGCGCACCAGTCGTGCAGGGCCTCGAGCAGCTGTTCGCCGTGGTGCTGGCCCTGAAACTCGGGATGTACGCCGAGCAGCGGCAGCACGTGATAGGGCCCGGGCGGCAGGCAGGCAAGCACCGCGTCGTGGTATTCCAGGTAGCGTTTGGTACAACGGAAGCCGGCGGTCAGCAACATGCGCATGCGCCAGCCCCAGCTCTCGGTGATATCCAGGCGCCGCCGGGGCGGCGCGATCAGCGCCATGCCGATCAGCCGGTCATCGATCAGCAGGCCGATCGCCGGCAGCTCTTCGTTGAAATGCTGCAGCACCAACTCGCGCACCGTGGCGCGCACACGCTGGTCGTAACCGGGCCGCTCGGCCTCGAACAGGTAGGCGAAGGTCGGATCGTGGCGGTAGGCGTGATACAACAGGGAGCGTGCCTCGCGTACGTACCCCCCATCGAGCATACGAATTTCAGCAGGACTGTTTGGCATGCGCGCGGACCTCTGTTGTCTGTCTATTTGGCCTAAAGCCACCCTAGCACCGCATTCCCGCGCTCGCCAGATCGCCGGCCGCCAGGTCGCTGGTGGGTTGCCCCGCCGATGGGCTAGCATCCCAGGCTACTCCGAAGAAAACCCAGGATCTGCCCCCGCATGAAGATTGTCTCCTTCAATATCAACGGCCTGCGCGCCCGCCCCCACCAGCTGGCGGCGCTGATCGACAAGCACCAGCCCGATATCATCGGCCTGCAGGAAACCAAGGTCGCCGATGAGCAGTTTCCCGAGGCAGACATCCGCCAGCTCGGCTATCACGTGCATTACCACGGCCAGAAAGGCCACTACGGGGTGGCGTTGCTCTCGCGCCAGGCGCCACTGGAGCTGCACAAGGGCTTCCCGGATGATGGCGAAGAGTCCCAGCGACGCTTCATCTACGGCACCTTCGCCGATGCCCAGGGTCAGCCGGTGACCGTGATGAACGGCTACTTTCCACAGGGGGAAAGCCGCACCCACCCGATCAAGTTCCCGGCCAAGCAGCGCTTCTACGCGGACCTGCAGCAGTTGCTGGCTAGCCGCTTCCAACCCGAGCAGGCACTGGTGGTGATGGGCGACATCAATATCTCGCCGGAAGACTGCGACATCGGCATCGGCGAGGAAAACCGCAAGCGCTGGCTGCGCACCGGCAAATGCAGCTTCCTGCCGGAGGAACGCGAGTGGCTGGCCAACCTCAAGGACTGGGGCCTGATCGATAGCTTCCGACAGCTCAACCCGCAGGTGAATGACCGCTTCAGCTGGTTCGACTACCGCAGCCGTGGCTTCGAAGACGATCCCAAGCGCGGCCTGCGCATCGACGTGATCCTGGCCTCCAAGGCGTTGCAGCCGCGCCTCAAGGACGCCGGCATCGACTACGAACTGCGCGGCATGGACAAGCCCTCGGACCACGCACCGATCTGGCTGGAACTGGCGTAGCCAGGCCGCCAGCGGCAGCGCCGCACACGACCAGAAGTCCCGGGCTAGAGCCACGGCCCAGCCCGCGGATGTCATATTTCAGTCATCTTTCTGTCTTATAGTCGCGGCATTCAGCCTCCATACAAGGTGTCTGCCGCATGTCGCGCGCCCTGCTGCTCGGTCTCATCTGCTCTGCCCTGTCCTGGTCGGCATCCGCCGCCCTGCCGATCCCCGCCGACGGCGCCAGCGCCCTGCGCATCCAGGGCTCCAACACCATAGGCGCCAAGCTCGGTCCGGCGCTGGTCAGGGGGCTGCTCGAGGAACAGGGCTTCAGCGCGATCCACAGCCAGGCGGGCGCTGCAGAAAATGAGCAGCGGATCGTCGGCAAGAGCGCCGAGGGTCGCAGCCTGAGCATCGAGGTGGCGGCCCACGGTTCGGGCACCGGCTTTGCCGCCCTGCAAGCGGGCAGCGCCGACCTGGCCGCCTCCTCCCGGCCGATCAAGGACGGCGAGGCCCAGGCCCTGGCTGCCCTGGGCGACATGAAAAGCCGCGCGGCCGAGCAGATCATCGCCATCGATGGCCTGGCGATCATCATCCACCCGAGCAACCCGGTCGCTGCCCTGCGCACCGACCAGCTGGCACGGATATTCGCCGGTGAACTGCAGGACTGGGCAGAGCTGGGCGGCCGGCCAGGCCCTATCAACCTGTATGCCCGGGACGACAACTCGGGCACCTATGACACCTTCAAGGAACTGGTATTGAGCGCCAATGGCAGGTCCCTGGCGGCCGGTGCCCGGCGCTTCGAATCCAGCGACAGACTCTCCGACCTGGTCAGCCAGGACCCGCAGGGCATCGGCTTTATCGGCCTGCCCTATATCCGCCAGGCCAAGGCCGTGGCCATCGCCGCCGGCGATTCGCGGCCGATGCCGCCGAGCGTGACCCTGATCGCGACCGAGGACTATCCGCTGTCGCGCCGGTTGTTCCTGTACAACCAGCAAGAGCTGAAGAACCCCTGGGCCCAGGCGTTGGTGCGCTTCGCCCACAGCCCCCGCGGGCAGGCGATAGTGGCGCAGAACGGGTTTATCGCGCAGACCGTGCAGGCGGTCAGCGTAACCCCGGACGGCGCCATGCCCACGGCCTACCAGACGCTGGCGCGGGAGGCCCAGCGCCTGTCGGTGAACTTTCGCTTCCAGGAAGGCAGCGCCAGCCTCGACAACAAGGCCCTGCGCGACATCGAGCGCGTGCTGAGCTTCCTCCAGGCCCACGACAAGCTGCGGCACAAGGTGGTGCTGGTCGGTTTCGGCGACCCCAAGGCCGATCCGGCCCGCGCCCAACTGCTGTCCAAGCTGCGCGCCATGGCGGTGCGTCGCGAGCTGGCCCGCCAGGGCGTGATGTTCCGCGCGATCACCGGCCTGGGCGACGAGCTGCCGGTCGCCGCCAACGATGGCGACGAGGGACGCATCAAGAACCGCCGCGTCGAAGTCTGGGTGTATTGACCCGGTCAGGCGCAGGCGCCGCGCCCGCGGCGGCACGGGCCCTGAATCGACCGGCCAGTATTCGCTTCGGCAGCTGTCATGGCGTACCCTTTAGGCCAATTGCCGGCGGCTGCGGCTTTGCTGTCTCGCACCCCGCGCAGTCGGCCCTAGGGGAGTGCAATGGACATTACGATCGAAACCCTGCAACGTCGCGGGCAACGGCTCTGGCGGGTGCGCGCCGGGCCGCGTGGGGTGACCTTCCACGAAGAACTGGCGGCACGCGCCTTCGCTGCCCAGCTGCATCAGCGCCTGCTCTGGCTCAGCAGTCTCGCCGACAGCGAAACCGGCGACAGGCAGCCTCGCTGAGCTGCGCGCCGCCATCACGCGCGGCTGGCGGGCCTACCGGCACTCGTCCAGGCAGTCGCGCAGCGGGCGTGGATGCTCGACTCCGTAGCCCTGGACGAAATCGACCCCCAGTTCGACCAGCACCTCGCGGATGCTGACGGTCTCGACATACTCGGCGATGGTTCTGCGCCCCAACAGGTGAGCGATCTCATTGATCGACTTGACCATGGCCAGGTCGCTGGGCGAGCGCTCGATCTCCTTGACGAAGCTGCCGTCGATCTTGACGAAGTCCACCGGCAACCGCTTGAGGTATTCATAGGACGAGAAGCCGGTACCGAAGTCGTCGATGGAGAAGGTACAGCCCCACTTCTGCAGATGCCGCACCAGATCCGCCGTCTTGGTCAGGTTGGCCACCGCGGCCGTCTCGGTCAACTCGAAGCAGATCTTCTCCGGGGGCACCGCGTAGTGCTCGAACAGCGATTCGATATAGTGCAGCAGCTTGTCGTCATTCAGGCTGCTGCCCGACAGGTTGATCGACACCCCACTGGCGCGCGTCCAGAAATTCGGGTGGTCGGCCAACTCGCCGAATATCCGGTTGAGCACCCAGCGATCGACCTTGGTCATGCGCCCGTAGCGCTCGGCGGCCGTGATGAAGTCCTGCAGGCTGATATCGTTCTGCATGACCAGCAGCACCTCGTAATGGGGCAGCTGGTCGTGGTCCAGCGGCGCCGGGGCGATCTGCTGCACACGCAAGCTCAGCTCACCCTGCTCGATGACATCGTCGACGCGGCCGGCGATCGCCATCAACCCGGTATGCGCCCCATCGATCTCGTCGGCGTAGACATGCACGCAGTTGCGCCCGGAGTTACGCGCCGTGGAGCAGGCCGTCTGCATGTCACGAAGCAGGTTGACCACATCGTGCCGCTCGCTCATCGGCACCACGCCCAGGCTCATGGTGGCACTGTGCAGATGCCCGGCCCATTCGAACTGGTGGCTCTCGGTGGTCGCCCGCAGCTCCTCGGCCAACTGGCAGGCTTGCGCCTCGCCGGCCCCGGCCAAGGCCACCGCAAAATCGGCGCCACCGATGCGCGCCAGGGTTGCCGTCGCCGGCAGCCGCTCGGCCAGCAAGCCGGCGAGCTGCTTGAGGTAGGCGTCGCCGGCCAGGTGGCCCAGGCGCGAGTTGAGCAAGCCGAACTGGTCGATGTGGCCATAAAGGAAGGCACTCGGCGCATCGGCGGCCAAGGCCTGGGCGATAGTCGCCTCGAAGCTGCGTCGATTGAGCAGGCCGGTCAGTTCGTCGTGACTGCGCACATGGGCGATGTCCCGATACAGCTTGCCGACGATGTCCTCCAGGTGTTTCTGAATGACCCCCTGGCCGTGGGCATCGGGCGCCGACGCGGCCAGCCAGCCGGCGGCGAACCTGTCCATCAGCTCTAGGCTATTGAAGCTGCCGCTCTCGCGGCCCTGGCGGTCGACCAGAACGTAGTGGTCGGTATCAGGGTTGGCCCAGACCAGCTGCAGGTAGTCGCCCTGCTCGGTGGTCAGCCAGTCGCCGACGTTGAGCTCCTCCACCCGTTCGCGCCAACGCTGCTGGGCCGGCGACCAGTTGCAGGCCGGGGGCGCCGGCGCAGGCGGCGGCAGATCGACGAACTCGACCGGATGCTCGCCCAGCAGCTGCTGCTGCAACTCCTTCAACACCTCGGCATGGCGGAACTGGCCCGGCAAAAAGGACTCCATGCGCTTGCGCAGCAGTTGCAGAACCGGTTCGGTCTCGAAGCCACGCTCGATCCGGCAGGCCCCGTAATCCCAGTCCTCCACCTCGTCCTGCAGCCAGCCCTTGAGCTGGCGCAGCACAGCCAGGTCATCCAGCCACTCGAAGCTCTCTTCGCCCTGGCGAATCAGTTCGTGCACCAGCAGCTCGCGCCAGCCGACATCCAGCCAGTCGAGCAGCACCTTGGGGGCCCGTGGACCGAACAGTCTGGCCAGCTCGCGCGCCACCTGCTGGCGAGCCTGCTCCAGCACATCGCGCCCGCGCACGTACTGGCGCACGCGCGCGGCATTGTTGCTATAGGCGCGCCGTTGGGTGGCCAGCAATTGCTCGAGTTCCTGGTCGAAGCGCTGGAACACCGCACTGTCGCCGTCGTAGTCGGCGACGATCGCATCGATCAATTGCCGTATGCGGCCCTCCAGCACCTGGTTGGCTGGCTCGGCGATATCGCAGAGCTGCATCAGCTTGTCCAGGGTCGCGCGTACCGGATGCGTCGAGTCGGCAAAGGCGGCCGGGTCGAGCAGCGCCGCCTGGGCGACCGGCAACATGAGCTGGCGCAACGCCGGCTTGATGTCGCTGGCGATCAGTGCCTCGTGGTCGACATGCTGGAACAGCTCGGCCACCACCCCGGCGTCGGCGCTTTGCCGGGGCGAGAGTTCGGCCCCGGACTGCTTGAGCGCCTCGACAAAGCCCTCCGCCGACCAGCCTTGCTCGGGTGCCGGCAGTCGCTGCAGCTTGGCCAGGGCCTCGTGCAGCACGGCCGCATCGGCCGCCTGAGGCTGCGCAGCGGCAGAATCTTCGCCGACCGGGGCCTGCGCTTCTTCTGCAGGCGTGGCACCGACCGCACGCAACTGCTCGAGCGCCCGATAGGGTGCATCGGGGGCCGGGGCCGAGGGGCGCCGGCGCACCTCGCGCAGCGGTAGCGCCACCGGCTCGATTCGGGGCTCGACGTGAAACTGATCGAAGACCGCCTCCAGCTGCTCATAGTAGGCTTTCAGGTCGTTCGCCAGCACGCGCGCGGCGGCGCCGTAGAACACCTCGCGCACCGCTGGGAGCAGCTCGCGCAGCTGCAGTTTTGCCTGCAGGGTGCGCACCAGGAACTCGAGCGATAACGGACTCTCGCGATCCCTGGCCTCTGCGCCCGTCACCGCATTGAGCCTGGCGCAACTGCGCCACTCCTGTACCCCCAGGGACTCTCGCAACTGACGCACCAGGCGCCGCGCCTCGAGCATCTCGTCCACTTCGTCGTCATCGACCAGTTGCCACTGGTCGGCATCGCTCGGGGCCTTGGCCTGCTCGATGATGCCGACGGGCAGCAGGCCGCGAATGGTGTCGATGGTCTCGACGATGGCTCGATCCCGCTGCCCCCGGCACAGCCGCAGGAAATCCTCGCAGCCCTGGGCCTCGCTGTTGGTGCGCGCCAACAGGCGCTGTTCATTGAGCGCCAGGGTCGTGGCATCCATCAAGGCTTCCAGACAAGGAACCAGATGAGCGCTGACCGCTTGGCAAAGGGTATCCACTACGGGTATGCGTTGCTGCGCCTGCATCCCTCATCCCCCAACGTCCTGTGCTGTTCGACTGCGGCCCTCTCACTATAGACGGCCGCACGCCCCTGAACAGGCCTCCACTGGTCGTATCGCGCACTGAAAACGAACAAGCCCGCACAGTCGGCGGGCTTGCTTGCACGGCTCGGGCACGGCGCGAGCGCCGCAATGGCGCTATCTGGCCATGTATTTGCCGATCTCGAACTTGCCGATGGCGGCGCGGTGCACCTCGTCCGGGCCGTCGGCCAGGCGCAGGGTGCGCTGCATGGCGTACCAGTAGGCCAGCGGGAAGTCGTTGGAGACCCCGGCACCGCCGTGGATCTGGATGGCCCGGTCGATCACCTTGAGCGCGACATTCGGCGCCACCACCTTGATCTGGGCGATCTCGCTGGCGGCGATCTTGTTGCCCACGGTATCCATCATGTAGGCGGCATTGAGGGTCAGCAGGCGCGCCATGTTGATTTCCATGCGCGAGTCGGCGATGTGGTCGATGTTGCCACCCAGTCGCGCCAGCGGCTTGCCGAAGGCGGTGCGGCTGATCGAACGCTCGCACATCAGCTTGAGGGCGCGTTCGGCCATGCCGATCGAGCGCATGCAGTGGTGGATGCGGCCCGGGCCGAGGCGCCCCTGGGCGATCTCGAAGCCGCGGCCCTCACCGAGCAGCACGTTCTCGTAGGGCACCCGTACGTTCTCGAACAGCACCTCGGCATGGCCGTGCGGGGCGTCGTCGTAGCCGAACACCGGCAGCGGACGCAGCACCTTGACCCCCGGAGCGTCCATCGGCACCAGGATCATCGAGTGTTGCTGGTGACGCGGCGCGTCGGGGTTGGTCAGGCCCATGAAGATCATGATCTTGCAACGCGGGTCGCAGGCGCCAGAGGTCCACCACTTGCGGCCGTTGATCACCCACTCGTCGCCCTCGCGCACGGCACGGGCTTCCATGTTGGTGGCGTCACTGGAGGCCACGCCTGGCTCGGTCATGGCGAAGGCCGAGCGGATCTCGCCACTGAGCAGCGGCTTGAGCCACTGTTCCTTCTGCACCTCGTTGGCGTAGCGCACCAGTACTTCCATGTTTCCGGTGTCCGGGGCGGCGCAGTTGAAGGGTTCGGCGCCGATCAGCGAGCTGCCCATGATCTCCGCCAGCGGCGCGTACTCGGTGTTGGTCAGGCCGGCGCCCAGTTCGGATTCCGGCAGGAACAGGTTCCACAGCCCCTCGGCCTTGGCCTTGGTCTTCAGCTCTTCCATGATCGCGGTGGGCTGCCAGCGGTCGCCCTCGTTGACCTGCTGCTCGAAAACGGCCTCGGCCGGATAGACGTGGGCCTCCATGAACGCGGTGACGCGTTCACGCAGTTGCTGGACCTTGGGGGAGTAGGCGAAATCCATGGGAGCTACCTTCTGCGGGTGTGTTTGGTGAGGTGTGTTGCGCTGTGGAAATGATGCTAGAGCAGGGATAAAGATTTATCTAAGCTATTTTCATCGTGTATAAACATTCATCACCGATATATGATCCGCTGATACCGAAAACCCTCGGAGCCCCTGTGCAATGAATCTGAACAAGGTCGATCTCAACCTCTTTATCGTCTTCGATGCCATCTACACCGAGGCCAACCTGACCCGCGCCGGGCAGATCGTCGGCATCACCCAGCCGGCGGTATCCAACGCCCTGGCCCGCCTGCGCGAAACCTTCAACGACCCGCTGTTCGTGCGCACTGCCCAGGGCATGGTGCCCACGCCCATGGCGCAGAACATCATCGGCCCGGTGCGCAACGCCCTGCAGCAGCTGCGCATCTCGGTGCAGGAGAGCCGCACCTTCAATCCAGCCCAGGCCAACAAGACCTACCGCATCAGCATGACCGACCTTTCCGAGGCGGTGATCCTGCCGCCGCTGTTCCAGCGCCTGCGTCGCCTGGCGCCGCAGCTGGTGATCGAGAGCATGCTGGCGCGCCGACGCGAGACCACCAAGGAACTGGCCGCCGGGCGCCTGGACTTCGCCGTGGACGCGCCGCTCAACATCGACCCGCAGGTGCGCCACGTCAAATTGATGGAGGACCGCTACGTCTGTGCCCTGCGCAAGGGCCACCCGCTGGCCAAGGACAAGATCAGCCTGGACGAGTACCTGTCGCTGACCCATATCCATATCTCCAGCCGCCGCAGCGGCCTGGGCTATGTCGACCTGGCCCTGGGCAAGATGGGCATCCAGCGCAAGATCGCCCTGCGCTCGCAGCACTACCTGATGGCCACCATGGTGATGCAGCAGACCGACATGGCGATGACCGTGTCGGACCGCTTCGCCCGGCGCAACGACCTGCATTACGTCGAGCTGCCGGTGAAGGACGTGCCGATCCAGGAAGTCCACCTGTACTGGCACGAGAGCACCGATCAGGACCCGGCCAACCGCTGGATGCGCGAGCAGATCATCGAGATCTGCCAGCAGGTCACCGCTCAAGAGAAGAAGCTGGACGCCGCCAGCACTTGACTTCCTGCCACACAAAAAAAGCCCCGCATGGCGGGGCTTTTTCATGCAACCACCGGCTCAGGCGCTGTCGCGCAGCACCACCTCGAAGCCGACGTCGATCCGGTGGCTCGGCGGTTGCTCGCCACGCATCAGGCTCATCAGCATCTGCGCGGCCAGCTCGCCAACCTGGCCGCGAATGGTGCGCACCGTGGTCAGCGCCGGGTGCACCCAGGCGGCGGCCGGCAGGTCGTTGAAGCCGGCAATGGCCAGCCGCCCGGGCACCTCGAGGCCGAGCTGGCGGGCGCGAAACAGTGCGCCCATGGCCAGGTCGTCGTTGTTGAAGAACACCGCATCGGTCTGCGGCTGCTGCGCCAGCAGGCGGTCGAGCAGGCCGGCGCCCAGGCCGATGGAGGAGCGCTCCGGGGTCAGCAGCTCCAGCGCCGGATCGTGGCGCCCCGCCGCACGCATTGCCTGGCGATAGCCCTCGGCCCGTTGCAGGGTACGCGGATCGAGCTGGGCGGCGACGAAGGCAATCCGCCGGTAGCCGCGCGCGATCAGCGCCCGGGTCATGGCCGCCCCCGCCTCCTGCTGGGAGAAGCCGACGCAGTAGTCGTCCGCCGCGTCGCTCAGCTCCATCATGCTGACGATCGGCCCGCGGTAGCCGCCGAGGATTTCCCGCGCCGCGTCGCTGCGCTCGAAGCCGGTGAGCAGCAGGCCAGCCGGCTGGTGCGCCAGGTAGGCGCGCAGCAGCCGTTCGTCCTCCTCGGCGCGGTAGTGGCTGACCCCGAGCATCATCTCGAAGCCGGCCGGCATCAGCACCCGCTGGATCGCCTCGGCGGTGTCGACGAACACTGCGTTGGACAGCGAGGGAATGATCACCGCGACCAGGTTGGAGCGCGAGCTGGCCAGCGCCCGGGCCGCCGAATGCGGCACATAGCCGAGCCGCTTGACCGCCTGCATCACCTGCTCGCGCAGCGCATCGGAAACCATCTCCGGCTGCGACAACGCGCGCGAGGCGGACATCAGCGAGCAGCCGGCGGCCGCGGCCACATCGGACAGGGTGACGCGTTCGGCACTGCGACGACGGCGTTGGCTCATAACGACTCCATGACTGGCAGCGGGCGAGTCTAGCAGGGATAAAAAAGCGGGGTACGCCGCCCTGGGCCGGCACCATGCGATGACCGGACATCCTGGCGCACCCCGCGAAGCTTCAGTCGCCGGTCTTGGCCAGCTCGGCCTGGACCTGGTCGAACAGCGGCTGACCGACGGTGTCGATCACCTGCTGGATCGCCGGCTGGGCCTGCTCGCGCATGCGCTGGATTTCCTCGTCACTGATCTGGTTGACCTGCATGCCATGCTCCTTGAGCTGGGCCAGGGCCTTGGCCGCCTCGGCGCGGGTGTCCTGGCGTTCGAAGTCGCGGGCCTTGATCGCCGCGTCCATGATGATGCCCTGCTCGGTCTCAGACAGGCCATCCCACCAGCGCTTGGAGGCGGTGACGATCCACGGGCTGTAGACATGGTTGGTCACGGTCAGGTACTTCTGCACCTCGTAGAACTTCGACGAGAGGATGGTGTTGAACGGGTTCTCCTGACCATCCACAGCCTTGGTCTCCAGCGCGGTGAACAGCTCGGAGAATGGCAGCGGCACGGCGTTGGCGCCCATCAGCTTGAAGGTCTCGAGGAATACCGGGTTGGGCATCACCCGCAGCTTGATCCCGGAGAACTCCTCCAGCTTGGTGATCGGCCGCAGGTTGTTGGTCATGTTGCGAAAGCCGTTCTCCCAGTAGACCAGGCCGACCAGGCCCTTCTCCTCCAGCTTGTCCATCACCTGGCGGCCGACCGGACCGTCGAGCACGGCATCGGCCTGCTGCTCGCGGCTGAACAGGAACGGCGTGTCCCACACCGCCATCTCCTTGGTGATGCCGACCAGGGTGGCGGTCGAGCCGACCATCATCTCCTGGGCGCCACCGATCAGGGCGTTCTGCATCTGGTTGTCGGCGCCCAGGCTGGCGGCGCCATAGGTGCGCACCTTCAGCTTGCCGCCGGAGGCCTTGGCCACTTCCTCGGCCAACAGCTTGGCCGCGCGGCCCTGGTTGCTGTCCTCGTTGAGGCCATAGCCGAAGCGGATCATTCGCGAGCGGATTTCATCGGCCTGGGCGGTGAGCGTGGCGAGTGGGCTGAGCAGAGTAGCGGCGGCGAGGCCGGCGATCAGAAAACGTCTCATGAGGCTAGTACCTTTGTTGTTGTGGATGAGCATGGGTAAATGGGTCAGCGCAGCCATGCCAGCGGCACCGTGACGATCGATGGGAAGGCGATCAGCAGCACGACTATCGCCAGGTAAATCAGGAAGAACGGCATCACCCCGCGCACCAGCACGTCCATGCGCAACCGGCCGATACCGCCGACCACGTTGAGCACCGTGCCCACCGGCGGGGTGATCAGGCCGATCGAGCCGATCAGCACGAACATCACGCCGAAGTACACCGGGTCGACCCCGGCCTTGGCGGCGATCGGCGCCAGCACCGGGGCGAGGATGAGGATGGTCGGGGTCAGGTCGAGGACCATGCCGACGGCGATCATCAGCAGCATGATCGCCGCCACCAGCAACTGCGGATGATTGGCCAGCGGGCCGAGCAGCGCGGCGATCTCCTCCGGCAGCTGGGCCAGGGTGACCATGTAGGCCGACACCGTGGCCGCCGCGCAGAGGAACATCACCGAGGCGGTGGTGCGGCTGGCGCGGGTCATCGCCTCGACCAGGGTGGTCCAGCTCAGCTCGCGGTACAGCAGGGTCGACACGCCCAGGGCATAGACCGCCGCCACCACCGCCGCCTCGGTCGGGGTGAAGATGCCGAAGCGCAGGCCGCCGACGATGATCACCGGCAGCATCAGCGCCGAGGCGCCATCGACCAGGGCGGCGCGGCGCACCTCCGGACTGGCCTTGGCCGGGGCCGCCTCGGTGAAGCCGCGGGCGATCAGGCTCCAGGCCAGGATCAAACCGCCACCCATGATCAGCCCCGGCACCAGCCCGGCCATGAACAGCTGGCTGATCGAGGTGTTGGTCACCACCCCGTAGATGACGAAGGGCATCGACGGCGGAATGATCGGCGCGATGATGCCGCCGGCCGCCACCAGGCCGGCCGAGGCATGCAGCGGATAGCCGCGCTGGCGCATCATCGGCAGCAACAGGGTGGCCAGGGCGGCAGTGTCGGCCAGGGCCGAGCCGGACATGCTGGCCAGCAGCACCGCCGCGGCGATGGCGACGAAGCCCAGGCCGCCGCGCTTGTGGCCGACAAAGGCCTGGGCCATGGCGATGATGCGCCTGGAGATGCCGCCGGCGTTCATCAGCTCGCCGGCGAGGATGAAGAAGGGCACGGCCAGCAGCGGGAAGCTGTCGGCGCCGGCCAGCAGGTTCTGCGCCAGCAGCTGCACGTCCCAGAACTCCAGGTACCACATCAGCGCCACGCCGGTGAGGATCAGGGCGAAGGCGATCGGCATGCCGAAGGCCATGAACCCCAGCAGGGAAGAAAGGAAAACCGCGACGGTCATCGGTGGGTCCTCGGTGGGCAGTGCCCGCTCTTGTTATGGAAAGTTCGCCGAACGCTCGACTCAGTCGACCGTGACATTGGCCACCACGGCGGCCGACGACGGTGGGCGGCGCCAGACATTGACCAGCTGCACCAGCGCCAGCAGTACCAGCACCGCCATGCAGGCCAGCACCGGCAGCATGGCCAGCGCCACGGGATAGCCCACCACCGGGCTGGCGTTGCTCCAGCCGAACTGCACCTGCTGCCAGGCGCCCCAGGTCGACAGGCCGCTGGCCACCGCCACCAGCAGCCAGCTGCAGGAGTCGACCAGCAGCCGCGCGGCCTTGGGGAAGCGATCGCGGATCAGGCTGAAGCTCATCAGCTCGCCGCGGCGCATGCTCGAGGCCACGCCGACGAACACCAGCCAGACGAAGGCCAGGCGCGACAGCTCCTCGGCACCGGCCCAGCCGGAGTTGAAGGCATAGCGCAGCACCACGTTGCCGAACACCACCAGCACCATGAAGCCCATCAAGGCGGCCATCAGGTGGTCGGTCAGGCGATCGAACAGCCGCGCCAGGCCGCCGGAGTAGATCGGCTCGCCGGTCAGGCGGGCGCCGGCCTTGTTAGCGCTATCAAACACCTGCGCAGAAAGATCCACCGCCTCCTCGATCTCGACCTCCAGCGGCTTGCCACGAACCCAGGCACAGACCTGGCCGACGACGGCGCTGCGGCTCTGGGCGGCATTCACCGCCAGCACACCGGGTTCGCCGCTGGGGTCTTCGAGGGTAGCGAACTGGCTGTCGACCAGCGAGGTCGGCATGAAATGCCCCGGGCGCGCGCCGACCCGCTGCAAGGCGGTGGCGTGGTCGATGGCCAGGTGGGCGAAGCGCAGGCCCGGCACCGCGCCACGCAGGCGATCGCGGTAACTGCGCTTGAGCGCCGAGCAGGCCAGTACGAAGCCCTCGCCGGCAGCCTCGGCGTCCTGCATCTGGATGATCAGGGCATCCAGCCAGTGGCGGCGGTCGTCGTCGCTCAGCGGGATGCCGGCACGCATCCGTTCGACGTTTTCCCGGGGGTGGAACTGGTCGGCCTCGATGTGCCGCCAGCCGAGTTGGCGGGCGACGGCCTGGCTGATTTCGCTCTTGCCCGAGCCACTGACGCCCATCACCACCAGGGTGCGCTCAGCGGGCTCGAGGTCACGAGCAGGAAGGCATGTAGACATGGGTTCTCCGGGGCGCCATCGGTGCGGCGCCGTTTTGTTTTCGCGGATGTTAGCGCTATCAATCCTGTCCGACAAGCTCGAAATTTGTAACGGCGGACGGAGGGCGACGAAGGGAGAGCCACGATCGACCCGGCGCAGGCCGACCTATGCGGGAGCCAGAGCGGCCGCCGGCTCGGGCGCCGGCGGCCGCGCGACCGAATCAGAGACTGCGGGCGATCACCAGGCGCTGCACGTCGCTGGTGCCTTCGTAGATCTGGCACACGCGCACGTCGCGGTAGATGCGTTCGAGCGGGAAGTCCTTGAGGTAGCCGTAGCCGCCGAGGGTCTGGATGGCGGACGAGCAGACCCGCTCGGCCATTTCCGAGGCGAACAGCTTGGCCATCGATGCCTCGGTCAGGCAGGCCAGGCCGGCCTCGCGCAGGCTGGCGGCGTGATGCACCATCTGCCGCGCCACGGCGATCTGGGTGGCCATGTCGGCCAGGCGGAAGGCCACCGCCTGGTGCTCGATGATCGGCTTGCCGAAGGTCTGCCGCTCGTGGGCGTAGTCGCGCGCCGCCTCGAAGGCCGCGCGGGCCATGCCCACCGCCTGGGCGGCGATGCCGATGCGCCCGCCCTCGAGGTTGGCCAGGGCGATGCGGTAGCCCTCGCCCTCCGCGCCCAGGCGCAGGCTGGCCGGCAGGCGCAGCTCGTCGAACTGGATCTGGCAGGTGTCCGAGGCGTGCTGGCCGAGCTTGTCCTCGACCCGCACCACCGAATAGCCGGGGCTGTCGGTGGGCACGATAAAGGCGCTGATGCCCTTCTTGCCGGCTTGCGGGTCGGTCACGGCGAACACGATCACCATGCCGGCGTGGCTGCCGGAGGTGATGAACTGCTTGCTGCCGGTGAGCACATAGTGGTCGCCGTCGCGCCGGGCGCGGGTGCGCAGGTCGCTGGCGTCCGAGCCGGCCTGGGGCTCGGTGAGGGCGAAGGCGCCGAGCATGCGACCCTCGGCCAGCGGCCGGAGGAAGCGCTGCTTCTGCTCCTCGCTGCCGTACTTGAGGATCGGCATGCAGCCCACCGAGTTGTGCACACTCATGATGGTCGAGCAGGCGCCGTCACCGGCGGCAATCTCCTCCAGGGCCATGGCGTAGGCCAGGTGGCCGGTCTGGGCGCCACCCCAGTCTTCCGGCACCAGCATGCCCATGAAGCCCAGCTCGCCCATCTCGGCAATGGCCTCGGCGGGAAAGCGGTGCTCGCGGTCCCAGTCGGCGGCAAAGGGCTTGAGCCGCTCCTGGGCGAACTGGCGGGCCATGTCGCGGATCTGCAGTTCGAGTTCTGACGGAATCATCGATTTCTCCCGGTTCAGTTCAGCAGTTCGATGGCCATGGCCGTGGCCTCGCCGCCGCCGATGCACAGCGAGGCGACGCCGCGCTTGAGGTCGTGCTGCTGCAGGGCGCTGAGCAGGGTCACCAGCACCCGCGCCCCGGAGGCGCCGATCGGGTGACCGAGGGCGCAGGCGCCGCCGTGCACGTTGAGCTTGTCGTGGGGAATGTCGAGGTCGCGCATGGCCGCCATCGGCACCACGGCGAAGGCCTCGTTGATCTCGAACAGGTCGACCTCGCCCAGCGACCAGCCGGTGCGCGTCATCAGCCGCTGCAGGGCGCCGACCGGCGCGGTGGCGAACAGGTTGGGCGCGTGGGCGAAGGTGGCGTGCCCGCGGATCGCCGCCAGCGGCATCAGGCCGCGCTTCTCGGCCTCGGAGCGGCGCATCAGCAGCAAGGCGGCGGCACCGTCGGAGATCGAGCTGGCGTTGGCCGCGGTCACCGTACCGCCCTCGCGGAACGCCGGCTTGAGCGTGGGGATCTTGTCCAGGCGCGCCTTCGGTGGCTGCTCGTCGCTGTCGACCAGGCGCGATTCGCGGCCCTGCTTGGCCTCGACCGCGACGATCTCGGCTTTGAACCGCCCGGCACTGATGGCCTGCTGGGCGCGGGTCAGCGAGGCGATGGCGAAGGCGTCCTGCTGCTCGCGGGTGAAACCATAGGCCTCGGCGCAGTCCTCGGCGAAGGTGCCCATCAGCCGGCCCTTGTCGTAGGCGTCCTCGAGGCCGTCGAGGAACATGTGGTCGAGTACCTTGCCGTGGCCCATGCGGTAACCGCTGCGCGCCCGCTCCAGCAGGTAGGGCGCGCCCGACATGCTCTCCATGCCGCCGGCGATCACCACCTCGGCGCTGCCGGCGAGCAACAGGTCGTGGCCGAGCATCGCCGCCTTCATCCCCGAGCCACACATCTTGTTTACCGTCGAGCACACCGTGCCCAGGCTCAGGCCCGCCCCCAGCGCCGCCTGGCGCGCCGGCGCCTGGCCCTGGCCGGCCTGCAGCACGCAGCCCATGATCGCCTCGTCCACCGCATCAAGGGCCAGCCCTGCGCGCTCGAGGGTGGAACGGATCGCCGCGGCGCCCAGTTGCGCGGCCGTGACCTCCTTGAAGTCGCCGAGGAAGCCGCCCATGGGCGTGCGTGCGGCGCTGACGATAACGACCGGATCGGAATTGGTGGACATCGGGTTACCTCTCGTAAGCAGTCTCGATGGCCCGACCAGCAGGCGGGCCACCCTTTCAGATTAGTTGGACCGTTTTATTTGGCCGCCATGCGCAAGGCGCCATCCAGGCGGATCACCTCGCCGTTGAGCATCGGGTTCTCGATGATGTGGCGCACCAGCGCGGCGTATTCGTCCGGGCGGCCCAGGCGCGGCGGGAACGGCACGTTGGCCGCCAGCGAATCGCGCACCTCCTGCGGCATGCCGGCCATCATTGGCGTCTCGAAGATGCCCGGGGCGATGCACATCACGCGGATCCCCGAACGCGCCAGGTCGCGCGCCGCCGGCAGGGTCAGGGCGGCCACGCCGCCCTTGGAGGCGGCATAGGCCACCTGGCCCATCTGCCCGTCGAAGGCGGCGACCGAGGCGGTGTTGACGATCACCCCGCGCTCGCCCTCCTCGTTCGCCTCGCCCCGGGCCATGGCCTCGGCGGCCAGGCGCAGCATGTTGAAGCTGCCGACCAGGTTGACCTGGATCACCCGGCTGAAGCTGTCCAGGCCGTGCACGCCGTTGCGTCCCAGGACCTTCTCCGCCGGCGCCACCCCGGCGCAGTTGATCAGCCCGTGCAGGCCGCCGAATGCCTCCAGGGCCGCGGCCACCGCGCGCTGGCCGTCGGCCTCGCGGGTGATGTCGGTCTGCACGAAGCGGGCATTGGCGCCCAGCTCCTCGGCCCGCGCCTCGCCGGCCTCGGCGTTGATGTCGGCCAGGACCACCTTCGCACCCTGCTCAACCAAAGCGCGGGCGGTGGCCAGGCCCAGGCCGGAGCTGGCGCCGGTGAGAAGAAATACTCGGTCTTCGATACGCATGCTTGCTGCTCCTTGTTCAGTGGGCCGCGGCCGCCTGGGCCTTGGCGATCTCCTGGTTGCGCAGGAGGAAACGCTGGATCTTGCCGCTGGGGGTCTTGGGCAGCTCGTCGACGAACTCGACCTCGCGCGGATAGGCATGGGCCGACAGGCGCTTGCGCACATGCTGCTTGAGCGCCTCGCCCAGTTCGGCACTGGCGGCGTACTGGCCGTGCAGCACGACGAAGGCCTTGACCAGTTCGGTGCGCTCCGGGTCCGGCTTGCCGATCACCGCCGCCTCGATCACCGCCGGGTGTTCGATCAACGCGCTCTCCACGTCGAAGGGGCCGACCCGGTAGCCGGAGGTGGTGATCACGTCGTCGCTGCGGCCGACGAAGCTGATGCTGCCGTCCTCGTTCAGCTCCACGGTGTCGCCGCTCAGGTAGTAGTCGCCGACGAAGGCGCGGGTCTCCATGCCCTGGTAGCCGGCAAACCAGCACAGCGGCGAGTTCGGCCGGTCGATGGCGAGGATGCCCGGCTGGCCGGCCGGCAGCTCGCGCTGCTGTTCATCCAGCACCACCACGCGGTGGCCGGGAACGGCGAAGCCAGCTGCGCCGAGGCGCACCGGGTGGGCCAGCGCATGATGGTTGCACAGCACCATGCCCAGTTCGGTCTGGCCATAGTGATCGTGGATGGTGACGCCCAGGCCGCTGGCAAACCAGCGGATCACCTCCGGGGTCAGCGGCTCGCCGGCGCTGCTGACCGCGCGCAGGCGGCCCTTGAGCTGCGCCTCGACCTCCTCCCGGGCCGCCAGCAGCAGGCGGTAGGCGGTGGGCGAGCCGGCCAGGTTGTTGATGCCGTACTTGCGGATGATCCGGCAGGTGCTCTCCACCGTGAACGAACCTTCGTAGAAGGTGGTGGCGTGACCCATGGCCAAAGGCCCGGTCACCGCGTAGTAGAGGCCGTAGGCCCAACCCGGATCGGCCAGGTTCCAGAAGGCGTCGTCCTCGCGCAGGTCCACCGCCTCGCGCAGGTAGCCGACGAAGGCCAGGATCGCCTTGAGCGGCACCGCCAGCGGCTTGGCCAGGCCGGTGGTGCCGGAGGTGAACATCAGCAGGAAGGGATCCTCGCCGCTACGCAGCACCGGCTCGAAACAATCGCTCTGGCGCTCCAGCTCGGCCCAGAAGTCCGCCTCGCCGGCGGCCGCCGCACCGGCGGTCGCACCGACCGTCAGCACGGCCGGTGCATCCTGCACCTCGTCCAGCTTGTCGCGGTTGGCCGCATCGACCACCAGCAAGCGCGTGCCGGCGGTGGCGATGCGGTGCTCGATGGCCTTGGGGCCGAAGGCGGTGAACAGCGGCTGGTACACCGCGCCCAGGCGCCAGGTGCCGAGGATGGTAACCAGCAGCTCGGGGGTGCGCGGCAACAGGCCAGCCACCCGGTCGCCGGGGCGCACGCCACGGCTGTGCAGGTAGTTGGCGAAGCGCGCCGAGGCCTGCTGCAACTGGGCGAAGGTCCAGGTGGCGCTGTCGCCGTCGCGCCCCTCCCAGAACAGGGCGACCCGCCCGGAGTCGGCATGGCGGTCGCAGCACTCGACGCAGGCGTTGAGGGCATCGAGCGAGCCGGCCAGGGTCGCGGCAGCCATGCTCGGGTAATCGAACTCACGGGCAGCGGTAAGGTAATCGCGCATGAAGGTGACTTCCGGTTTGTTGTTGTCCTTCGATGGTCGCGCCGCGGCCGGCCCCGGGCAATGTCGGCAGGCGTCTATCGGCCTGAGCGTTTTTGACAGCGCCGGCTCAGCTCGAGGCGTCATCCGGGTGGGTGAGCGCGCGGTATTGCCCCGGGGTGGTCCCGGTCCATTTCTTGAACGCCTTGTAGAAGGCGCTGCTGTCGGCGAAACCCAGTTCGAAGGCCAGTTCGGTGAAGTTGCCCGCACCGCCATCCAGGCGGGCGATGGCCAGGTCACGGCGCACCTGATCCTTGAGCCCCTGGTAGGACTGCCCTTCCAGCGCCAGCTTGCGGCGCAGGGTCGAGGGCGCCATGTAGAAGTGCCCGCCCAGGGCCTCGAGGTCGGGCCAGCGCTCGGGCTTGAGGTTGCGTAGATAGACCTTGATCCGTGCGCCCAGGCTCTGCGGGTCGCGGTAGCGCACCAGGATATTGCCCGGCGCACCGGCGAGGAATCGCTGGAGCTCGCGCTCGCTGCGGCGCACCGGCAAGGCCAGGCAGTCGGCGTTGATCAGCAGGCGGCTGTGCGGCCGGGCGAAGCGCAGGTTGTCGCTGAACATCACCCGGTAGTCGGCCAGGTAGTCCGGCGCGGCGCAGCGCAGCTCGACGCCGAGAATCGGGATACGCCGCCCCGCCAGCCAGCAGGCCAGGCCGTGCAGCATCATCCACAGGGTGAAATAGGCGAAGGCCCGGGTCGGCGGTGCGCCCTCGTCGTCGAGGACGATCTGCGCCAGGCTGCCCTGGCGCTCCAGGCGCGGACTCAGGCCATCGAACAGCAGCCCGGTGAAGCGCAGCATGCTCTGCAGCGCCGCACCGATGTCCGGCTCGTGCAGCGCCGCCTGGGCCATAAAGGCGAAACTACCGGACTTCATGCGCCTGGGGTTCATGCCGAAGAACTCATCGTCCGAGGCCGCGGCAATTGCCCGCCACAGCCGCGCATAGGCCTGCGCCGGGACGCGCGCATAGGGCCGCAGGAGCAGCGCCGGGGCGATGCCGGCCTGCTGCAGCAGCGGCGCCTCGTCGAAGCCCTGGCGGCGCAGTTCCAGCAGGGCTTCGTTGACCAGGCGCACGGAGATCGTGCCCTTCTCGCCGATCCTGTCGCTCATGGCCTGCCCCGCTCCCCGGCGCACCGGCTCACGCCGAGCGGGCCAGCGCCAGTTCCTCGATGCTGATCTCGCGCATGCGGAATTTCTGGATCTTGCCGGTCACGGTCATCGGGAAGGCGTCGACGAAGCGGAAGTGGCGCGGCACCTTGAAGTGGGCGATGCGGCTCTTCGCCCAGTCGCGCAGCTCGTCCTGGGTCGCGCTGTGGCCGGGATGCAGCTTGATCCAGGCGACGATCTCCTCGCCGTACTTGTCGTCGGGAACGCCGATGACCTGCACGTCGGCCACCGCCGGGTGGGTGAAGAAGAACTCCTCCAGCTCGCGCGGGTAGATGTTCTCGCCGCCGCGGATGATCATGTCCTTGCTGCGTCCGACGATGCACACGTAGCCCTGCTCATCCATCGCGGCCAGATCGCCGGTGTGCATCCAGCGCGCCGGGTCGATGGCCTCGGCAGTGGCCGCCGGGTTGTTCCAGTAGCCGAGCATCACACTGTAGCCACGGGTGCACAGCTCGCCGATCTGGCCGCGCGACACCAGCCGCCCCTGCTCGTCGACGATCTTGGTTTCCAGCTGCGGCTGGGTGCGCCCGACCGTGGTCACGCGCAGCTCCAGTTCGTCGCCCGGGCCGGTCTGCAGCGACACCGGGCTGGTCTCGGTCATGCCGTAGGCGATCTGCACCTCGGCCATGTGCATCTCGCCGATCACCCGCTTCATCACCTCGATCGGGCAGGTGGCGCCGGCCATGATCCCGGTGCGCAGGCTGGACAGGTCGAACTCGCCACGCTGCGGATGATCCAGCTCGGCGATGAACATGGTCGGCACGCCGTACAGCGCCGTGGCCCGCTCCTCGGCCACCGCCTGCAGGGTGGTCAGCGGGTCGAAGGCATCGCCCGGGTAGATCATGGTGCTGCCATGGGTCAGGCAGCCGAGGTTGCCCATGACCATGCCGAAGCAGTGGTACAGCGGCACCGGGATCACCAGGCGATCCTGCTCGGTCAGGCCCAGGCTCTCGCCGACCATGTAGCCGTTGTTGAGGATGTTGTAGTGGCTGAGGGTCGCACCCTTGGGGAAGCCGGTGGTGCCCGAGGTGTACTGGATGTTGATCGGGTCGTCGAACTGCAGGCCGGCCTGGCGCTCGACCAGGGCCTGCGGCGCCACCGCGGCGGCCTTGGCGAGGAACTTGGTCCAGCTGAGCAGGCCGGGCGGCGGCGCCTCGGCCAGGCTGATCACCCCGTGCAGCTCCGGCAGCCTGGCGCTGGCCAGTTGCCCGGGGACACTAGCGGCCAGTTCCGGCACCAGCTCCAGGAGCATGGCGTGGTAGTCGCTGGTCTTGAACACATCGGCGCAGATCACCCAGCTGCAGGCCGACTGCTTGAGCGCGTAGTCCAGCTCGCTCAAGCGGTAGGCCGGGTTGATGTTGACCAGAATGGCGCCGACCTTGGCGCTGGCGAACTGGGCGATGCACCACTGAGCGCAATTCGGCGCCCAGATGCCGACCCGGTCGCCGGCCTGCACGCCCAGGGCCAGCAGCGCGCGGGCGGCGCCATCGACCTGTTCGGCCAGCTCGCCCCAGCTGTAGCGCAGCTGCTGGTGGCGCACCACCAGGGCTTCGCGCTCGGCGAAACGCGCCACTGTGGCATCGAAGGCCGCGCCTATGGTCATGGCCAGCAAGGCTTTGTCCTGCGGGCCGCGGGTGTAGCTCAGTGGGTTCATCGAACAATCCCCTCGTTGTGCTTGTATTGGGGTGGTTACGGGCAGGCAGCCCGGGCAGGGACGGACCCTTGCCTTTACGTCAACGTAAAGCTAATTCAGCAGAGCGGCGACTGTCCAGTCAGCTATTGGTCTTATGCCCAATCCGCCAACCGATGCCGGGTAGCCCGACGCTCCTCAGCCGGTGGTCAAGTAATGCATCTCGGTCGACTCGCCCATCAGCAGCGGCCGGTTGAGGTCGGCGCAGGCGCGCAGGTACTCGGCGGCCAGGGTGACGCGCTTGAGCTTGCGCAAATCCTCGCTGTAGGACAGCCAGAACTGGCGGATGACATCGACCTGCTCCGGCAGCACCTCACACAGGCGCGGGTCCGGTCCGGCCAGGAAGCACGGCAGGATGGCCATCGCCCGCCCCTGCAGGGCGGCGTGGTACTGGGCGATCACGCTGGTGCTGCGCAGGTGGCTGCTGGCGCCGGGCACCATGTCGTTGAGGTAGAGCAGCTTGGCGCTGAAGGCCAGGTCGTCGACGTAGGTAACGAAGGGATGGCCGGCCAGGTCGTCGCGATCATGGATGGGCGCATGGCCGGCCAGGTAGCCGGGGGTGGCATACAGGCGCAGGCGGTAGTCGCACAGCTTGGAGCAGACGTAGGGCCCGCGCTCCGGGCGCTCCAGGGTGATGGCGATATCCGCCTCGCGGCGCGACAGGCTGACGAAGTGCGGCACCGGCAGGATGTCCAGGGAGATATGCGGGTAGCGCTCGAGAAAGCCGCTCATCTGCGCGCTGACGAAACAGCAGCCGAAGGCTTCGGTGCTGGCGATACGCAGATGGCCGGAGAGCCCCAGGCTGGTGCCGGAGACCTGCTCGCAGGCGGCCTGCAGGGTGCTTTCCAGGGTCTCCGCATGGCCCAGCAGGCGCTGGCCCTCGACGGTCAGGACGAAGCCTGACGCCCGCGACTTCTCGAACAGCAGCGCCCCCAGGCTCTGCTCCAGGGCGCGGATGCGCCGCGATACCGTGGTGTAGTCCACCCCCAGGCGCCGGGCCGCGGCACTGGCGGTGCGGGTACGGGCCACCTCGAGGAAGAAGCGCAGGTCGTCCCAGTTGAGCTTGTCGCCAGCCGTGTTTTTTTGCATGGGCGTCGGTCGATTCCGTGGGTGGCAGCGGGAAATGTGCACAGGTATACCCCGTGCCAACTGGCGTGACCAGCGCGTCACATGTGATTTTTTTGCATATCCATCCGGTTTATTTGCACCTTCTTGCTGCGCAAACGCCTACCTATACTCCGGCCACATGCCTGATCGAGCTGTGCATCAGGCCAGTCCCGACAACAACAAGACAGGGCCGATACCATGAACAGCAACTGCCTCCCCTTCCTCGCCGCCCGCGACTTCCTGCTGGCCCAGCGCAGCGACTACGCCACCGCCGTGCGCGAGTTCCGCTGGCCACAGCTGGAGGCGTTCAACTGGGCGCTGGACTACTTCGACGCCATGGCCGCCGGCAACCAGGCACCGGCACTGTGGATCGTCGAGGAGGATGGCAGCGAGCAGCGCTACAGCTTCGCCGAACTGGCCGAACGCTCCAACCGGGTGGCCAACCACCTGCGCGAGTTGGGCGTGCGCCGCGGCGAGCGCATCCTGCTGATGCTCGGCAACCATATCGCCCTGTGGGAGACCATGCTGGCGGCCTTCAAGCTCGGCGCCGTGGTGATCCCGGCGACCGCCCTGCTCACCGCCGATGACCTGCGCGACCGCATCGAGCGCGGCGGCGTGCGCCATCTGGTGGTGGGCAGCGAACACACCGACAAGTTCGCAGGCCTTGCGGCCGGCTGCACGCGCCTCTGCGTCGGCGCGCCGGTCAGCGGCTGGACCAGCCATGCCAACGCCTCCGGCTACTGCGCCGAGTTCCAGGCCGAGGGCAGCACCAAGGCCAGCGACCCGCTGCTGCTGTATTTCACCTCCGGCACCACCAGCAAGCCGAAGATGGTCCTGCACAGCCACCAGAGCTACCCGGTCGGCCATCTGTCGACCATGTACTGGATCGGCCTGCAGCCGGGCGACCTGCACCTGAACATCTCCTCGCCGGGCTGGGCCAAGCATGCCTGGAGCTGTTTCTTCGCGCCCTGGAATGCCGGCGCCTGCGTGTTCATCCACAACGTCGCACGCTTCAGCGCCCCGGCCCTGCTCGAAGTGCTGGAGCGCTACGGCGTCACCAGCCTGTGCGCACCGCCCACGGTCTGGCGCATGCTGATCCAGCAGGACCTGGCCGGCTGCCGCGAGCGTCTGCGCCTGCGCGAACTGGTCGGCGCCGGCGAGCCCCTCAACCCGGAGATCATCGAGCAGGTCCAGCAGGCCTGGGGCCTGCCGCTGCGCGACGGCTTCGGCCAGTCGGAAACCACCGCGCTGGTCGGCAACACCCCCGGCCAGCCGCTCAAGCCCGGCTCCATGGGCCGCCCGCTGCCCGGCTACCGGGTGTGCATGCTCGACCCGGATGGTGCACCGGCCAGTGAGGGCGAGGTGGCCCTGCCCCTGGCCCCCGCGCCGCTGGGCCTGATGCTCGGCTACGAAGACAGCCCGGAGAAGACCGCCGAGGTGATGCGCGGCGGCTACTACCGCACCGGCGACACCGCGGCCATCGATGCCGAGGGCTACATCACCTTCGTCGGCCGCGCCGACGACGTGTTCAAGGCCTCCGACTACCGCATCAGCCCCTTCGAGCTGGAGAGCGCGCTGATCGAGCACCCGGCGGTGATGGAAGTGGCCGTGGTGCCCAGCCCCGACCCGCTGCGCCTGGCAGTGCCCAAGGCGTTTCTGATCCTGGCCCAGGGCCACGCCGGTAGCGCCGAACTGGCCGAGCAGATCTTCGCCTTCGCCCGCGAGCACCTGGCGCCCTACAAGCGGGTGCGGCGCATCGAGTTCGTCAGCGAGCTGCCCAAGACCATCTCCGGGAAGATCCGCCGGGTGGAGCTGCGGCAAATGGAAATCCAGCGCCGCCAGGGCGACGCGCGGGCTGAACAGGAGTACTTCGAGGAAGACTTCCCGCACCTCAAGGGCTGATAAACGGCCGCCAAGCCGGCCCCTTCACCGCTAACCCGACCGCTCGGACGACTCGCCCGAGGGGACCCACTCGACCCCAAGCAAGCAGACAGGACCGACAATGACCTCTTCCAGCGTTCCCAGCGTCAAGCTGCTCATCAACGGCGAATTCGTCGAATCCACGACCCAGCAGTGGCGTGACGTGGTCAACCCGGCCACCCAGCAAGTGCTGGCCCGCGTGCCCTTCGCCACCTTTGATGAAATGAACGCCGCCGTGGCCAGCGCCGCCGCCGCCTTCAAGACCTGGCGCAAGACGCCGATCGGCGCCCGCGCGCGGATCTTCCTCAAGTACCAGCAGCTGATCCGCGAGAACATGCAGGAGCTGGCGGCGCTGCTCAGCGCCGAACAGGGCAAGACCCTCCCGGACGCCGAGGGCGACGTGTTCCGCGGCCTGGAAGTGGTCGAGCATGCGGCCAATATCGGCAGCCTGCAGATGGGCGAGCTGGCCAATAACGTCGCCGGCGGCGTCGACACCTACACCCTGCACCAGCCGCTGGGCGTGTGCGCCGGCATCACCCCGTTCAATTTCCCGGCGATGATCCCGCTGTGGATGTTCCCCATGGCCATCGCCACCGGCAACACCTTCGTCCTCAAGCCGTCCGAACAGGACCCCATGGTGACCATGCGCCTGGCCGAACTGGCGCTGGAGGCCGGGGTACCGGCCGGCGTGCTCAACGTCATCCACGGCGGCGCCGAGGCGGTCAACCTGCTCTGCGACCACCCGGACATCAAGGCGGTGTCCTTCGTCGGCTCGACCCAGGTCGGCACCCACGTCTACAACCGCGCCACCGCCAACGGCAAGCGCGCCCAGTGCATGATGGGGGCGAAGAACCACGCCATCGTGCTGCCCGACGCCAACAAGCAGCAGACCCTCAACAACCTGCTCGGCGCCGCCTTCGGCGCCGCCGGCCAGCGCTGCATGGCGCTGTCGGTGGCGATCCTGGTCGGCGAGGCGCAGAGCTGGCTGCCGGAGCTGATCGAGAAGAGCAAGACCCTCAAGGTCGGCGCCGGCAGCGAGCCGGGCACCGATGTCGGCCCGGTGATCTCCTGCGCCGCCCTGGACCGGGTCAGCGGCCTGATCGCCCGCGGCGTCGAGGAAGGCGCCGAACTGGTACTGGACGGGCGCAACCCGCAGGTGCCCGGCTACCAGGACGGCAACTTCGTCGGCCCGACCATCTTCGCCGGCGTCACCGCCGAGATGAGCATCTATAGGGAAGAGATCTTCGGCCCGGTGCTGTGCGTGATGCACGCCAAGACCCTGGACGAGGCGATCGAGCTGATCAACGCCAACCCCAACGGCAACGGCACCGCCCTGTTCACCCGCTCCGGCGCCGCCGCCCGCCGCTTCCAGGAAGACATCGACGTCGGTCAGGTGGGCATCAACGTGCCGATCCCGGTGCCGGTGCCGCTGTTCTCCTTCACCGGCTCGCGCGCCTCCAAGCTCGGCGACCTGGGTCCCTACGGCAAACAGGTGGTGCAGTTCTACACCCAGACCAAGACCGTCACCCAGCGCTGGTTCGACGAAGACGAAGCCGGCGGCGCGGTCAACACCACCATCACCCTCAAGTAAGGCAAGTGGGCCGGCCTGGAGAGCCTGTTCACGATCTCGCGAGCTAGCGCCATGCAAGGCGAAAACAGGCGAGGAAGCGGAGTTTACGAGCTGTAAATGAGCATTCCGAGCCTGTTTTCAACGCAGCAGGGCCAACGCGCAGCAGATCATGGGCAGGCTCTGGGGCCGTCCCCTCGGGAGCAATCACCATGAACTACCAAACCCTGCTGGTCGAGGTGCGCGACCGGGTCGGCCTGATCACCCTCAACCGGCCGCAGGCGCTCAACGCCCTGAACAGCCAGCTGATCGCCGAGCTGAATCTGGTGCTCGACGGCCTGGAGGCCGACCCCGAGGTCGGCTGCATGGTCATCACCGGTTCGGCCAAGGCCTTCGCCGCCGGCGCCGACATCAAGGAGATGGTCGACAAGCGCTACCCGCAGATCTACCTCGACGACTTCTTCGCCGCCGCCGACCGCATCGGCAACCGGCGCAAGCCGCTGATCGCCGCGGTGGCCGGCTATGCCCTGGGCGGCGGCTGCGAGCTGGCGCTGATGTGCGACTTCATCTACGCCGCCGACAACGCCCGCTTCGGCCTGCCGGAGCTGAGCCTGGGGGTCATCCCCGGCATCGGCGGCACCCAGCGCCTGACGCAGGCCCTGGGCAAGGCCAAGGCCATGGAACTGTGCCTGACCGGCCGCCAGCTGGGCGCCGAGGAAGCCGAACGCGCCGGCCTGGTGGCCCGGGTGCTGCCCGCCGCCGAGCTGCTCGAGCAGACCCTGGAGACCGCCCGCGGCATCGCCGCCAGGTCGCTGCCGGCCACCCTGCTGGTCAAGGAATGCGTGAACCGCGCCTGCGAACTCGGCCTCAGCGAGGGCGTGCGCTTCGAGCGCCGGGTGTTCCACTCGCTGTTCGGCAGCCACGACCAGAAGGAAGGCATGCGCGCCTTCGTGGAAAAGCGCCCGGCCAACTTCCAGCACCGCTGAGTCCCCCCCTTTACAAAGGTATCCACCATGCACATAGGTTTTCTCGGTCTCGGCAACATGGGCGGCCCCATGGCCCGCAACCTGCTCAAGGCCGGCCACAGCGTCATCGTCTATGACCCGTCCGCCCAGGCTGTCGCCGCCCTCGCGGAAGCCGGCGCCAGCACCGCCGCCTCGCCTGCCGCGGTGGCCCAGGCGCCGGTCGCGGCCATCGTCACCATGCTGCCGGCCGCCGCCCAGGTGAAGCAGGTCTACCTGGGCCAGGACGGCCTGCTGGCCCATGTCGCGCCAGGCGTGCTACTGATCGACAGCTCGACCATCGACCCGCTCAGCGCCCGCGAGGTGGCAGCCCAGGCAGCCAAGCAGGGCAACCCCATGCTCGATGCGCCGGTCTCCGGCGGCACCGGCGGCGCCGCGGCCGGCACCCTGACCTTCATGGTCGGCGGCTCGGCCAGTGCCTTCGACCAGGCCGGGCCGATCCTCTCGGCCATGGGCAAGAACCTGGTCCACTGCGGCGACAGCGGCAACGGCCAGGTGGCCAAGATCGCCAACAACATGCTGCTCGGCATCTCCATGGTCGGCGTCGCCGAAGCCATGGCCCTGGGCGTGTCCCTGGGCATGGATGCCAAGGTGCTGGCCGGGATCATCAATACCTCCAGCGGCCGCTGCTGGAGTTCGGAGATCAACAACCCGTTCCCCGGCGTGCTCGACAACGCCCCGGCGTCGCGCGGCTACAGCGGCGGCTTCGGCACCGACCTGATGCTCAAGGACCTCGGCCTGGCCACCGAGGCAGCCAAGCACGCGCGCCAGCCGGTGCTGCTCGGCGCCGCCGCCCAGCAGCTGTACCAGAGCTTCAGCCTGCAGGGCCATGGCGGCCTGGACTTCTCCGCCATCATCAAGCTGTACCGCCGCGAGGCCGAGGCATGAGCGGCGTCGAAGCGCCGGTGCTGACCGAGGTCCGCAACCGCATCGGTCACCTGACGCTGAACCGGCCGAGCGGGCTGAACGCCCTGACCCTGCCCATGGTGCGCCTGCTGCTGCAACAGCTGCATGCCTGGGAGCGCGATCCCCAGGTGCTCGCCGTGGTCCTGCGCGGCAGCGGCGAGAAGGCCTTCTGCGCCGGCGGCGACATCCGCATGCTGTACGACAGCTACACCGGCGGCAGCAACCAGCACGAGCTGTTCCTCGAGGAGGAATACGCCCTCGACCAGTACCTGCACGGCTACCCCAAGCCGGTGCTGGCGCTGATGGACGGCTACGTGCTCGGCGGCGGCATGGGCCTGGCCCAGGCCGCCTCGCTGCGGGTGGTCACCGAGCGCACGCGGATGGGCATGCCGGAAGTCGCCATCGGCTTCTTCCCGGACGTCGGCGGCAGCTACTTCCTGCCCAGGCTGCCCGGCCAGCTGGGCTTCTACCTGGGTCTCACCGGCCTCCAGGTCGGTGCCACCGACGCCCTCTATGCCGGGCTGGCCGACCATTGCCTGAACAGCGAGCGACTGGCCGAGTTCGACCAGGCACTGGACCGTCTGAACTGGTCGGCGTCGCCGCTGCAGAGCCTGCAGCAGTTGCTCGCCAGCATGGCGTACGGCGAGCTGCCCGCCGGCGAGCTGGCGCCCCTGCGCCAGGCCATCGACGACTACTTCGCCCTGCCCGACCTGGCGACGATCCGCAGCGCCCTGCTGGCCGAGCCACGCCCCGAGCTGCAGGCCTGGGCGCAGGCGACCGTGCAGGTGCTCGACAGCCGCTCGCCGCTGGCCATGGCGGTGACCCTGGAGCTGCTGCGGCGCGGCCGCCAATTGCCCCTGGCCGACTGTTTCGCCCAGGAACTGCACCTGGACTACCAGTGGTTCGCCAAGGGCGACCTGGTCGAAGGCATACGGGCGCTGATCGTCGACAAGGACAAGCGCCCGCGCTGGAGCCCGCCGTCCCTGGCCGAGCTGGATCAACAGCGGGTCCAGGCCTTCTTCGACGGTTTTCGCAGCGCCGCCAGCCACCCCCTGCCCCACGCCTGAAGGGCGCGCCCAGAACAGAGGAGACCGCTGCCATGCACGACAGCCAATTGACCGAAGAACAACGCATGATCCGCGATATGGCCCGCGACTTCGCCCGCAGCGAGGTCGCGCCCCACGCCCAGGCCTGGGAGAAAGCCGGCTGGCTCGACGACGCCGTGGTGGCGCAGATGGGCGAGCTGGGCCTGCTCGGCATGGTGGTGCCGGATGACTGGGGCGGCAGCTACACCGACTATGTGGCCTACGCCCTGGCCGTGGAGGAAATCTCCGCCGGCGACGGCGCCCTCGGCGCACTGATGAGCATCCACAACTCGGTTGGTTGCGGGCCCTTGCTGAAGTACGGCAGCGAGGCGCAGAAGCGCACCTGGCTGCCGCTGTTGGCCAGCGGCCAGGCGATCGGCTGCTTCTGCCTGACCGAGCCCCAGGCCGGCTCCGAGGCGCACAACCTGCGCACCCAGGCGGTGCTCGACGGCGAGGAGTGGGTGCTCAACGGCGCCAAGCAGTTCGTCAGCAACGGCCAGCGCGCCAAGCTGGCCATCGTCTTCGCGGTGACCGACCCGGCGCTGGGCAAGAAGGGCCTGTCGGCCTTCCTGGTACCGACCGAGACCCCGGGTTTCGTGGTCGAACGCAGCGAACACAAGATGGGCATCAAGGCCTCCGACACCTGCGCGGTGACCCTGGCCGACTGCCGCATCCCCGTCGCCAACCTGCTCGGCGAGCGCGGCAAGGGCCTGGCCATCGCCCTGTCCAACCTCGAGGGCGGACGCATCGGCATCGCCGCCCAGGCCCTGGGCATCGCCCGCGCTGCCTTCGAGGCAGCCCTGGCCTATGCCCGCGAGCGCGTGCAGTTCGGCAAGCCGATCGCCGAACACCAGAGCGTGGCCAACCTGCTGGCCGACATGCACACTCAGCTCAACGCCGCGCGCCTGCTGATCCACCAGGCCGCACGGCTGAAAAGCGCCGGCCTGCCCTGCCTGTCCGAGGCCTCCCAGGCCAAGCTGTTCACTTCGGAGATGGCCGAGCGGGTGTGCTCCAAAGCCATGCAGATCCACGGCGGCTACGGCTACCTGGAAGACTTCCCGGTGGAACGCTACTACCGCGATGCGCGCATCACCCAGATCTACGAAGGCTCTAGCGAAATCCAGCGCCTGCTGATCGCCCGCGAGCTGGCGCACTACCCGCTGTAGTGGCCAAAGCGCTCGGGCAAACCGAGCGCTGGCGACCTGGGTTTTCCGCGCCCGGGGCGCCATGCTCGGCATCCACCCACAGAGTTCGTACCACCATGCCCGCCAGCCAGCGCCTGCCCGTTCCTTCCCGTTACCAGACCACCCGCAGCCAGGCGCTGCAGCTGTTCGCCGAGCGCGGCTTCAGCCGGGTCAGCATGCGCGAGCTGGCCGACTACCTGGGCATCCGGCCGGGCTCGCTCTACCACCATATCGAGAGCAAAGAAGCACTGCTGTTCGAGTTGGTCGAGGAGCTTTACGAAGAGCTGCTGCACGGTGCCCAGCTGATCAAACGCCGGCTCGGCTCACCCGCCGAGCACCTGCATGGAATGCTTGAGGCCCACCTGCGCCTGCACGCCAGCATGGGCGAGCACTTTCGCCTCGCCGAATACGACGGCCACTGCCTGGGCGAAGAACAGCAGGCACGGATTGGTGCCCTGCGCGAGCGCTATGAGCGGCTGTTGGCCGACTGCGTGGAACGCGTTACCGGGCAAGCGCTCGGCAACAGCCGGCGCGCGGCGCTGAGCGGCGTCGTCAGCCTGCTCAACCAGCTGCCGGCCTGGGTCCAGACGCCGCGCCTGAGCCCCCAGGCACACCTGGATCTGCTCGGCGACATGGCGATGAGCGCCCTGCAGGGCGCCTTGCGTGCCCCCCTGGACTGAGGGCTGCGGCGAAATCAGCGGCCTTCGGGAACTTCCGCCAGGGCGGCGCGGCAACGCTCTTCGGCGGTGTCCAGCTCCAGTTGCATCTGCTGGATATCGAGCAGCTGCTGCTCCAGTTGCGCGCGGCGCTCGGTGATCTTGTCCAGGAAGGTATCCAGCTGCTTGCGGTTGCCGAGGCTCGGGTCGTACAGCTCGATCAGCTCCTTGCACTCGGCCAGGGAGAAACCGATGCGCTTGCCCCGCAGGATCAGCTTCAGCGCCACCCGGTCCTTGGGCGTGTAGATCCGCTCCTGGCCGCGCCGGGTGGGTGACAGCATGCCCTGCTCTTCGTAGAAACGAATGGTGCGGGTGGTCACGTCCAACTCGCGCGCCAGTTCGGAAATGCTGTAGGTCTTGGCGGTCATGCTTGATCCTTGGTCGATTGGCCTCAAACGATGCCGCACACGGGTCCGCGCGGCATGGGCTCATGGCTCTAAGCGGTGAAACGCTAACAACTCATTACGTTAACGTCAACGCAACGACTCGCCCAGGCGCCTGGGGATAGACGCGAAAAAAAGCCGGGCCACCAGGGCCCGGCAAAAGGACACACCAAGGAACGATCGGATCAATTGGAGCGCGCGGCCTTACCAGAGCGGCAGGCTGTAGCTGACGATGAAGCGGTTCTCGTCAAAATTGGTGCCGTAGTTGCTGCGGGTGGTGGCGTTGCGCAGGCGCAGGCCAAGGTTCTTCAGCGGGCCTTCCTGGAACACGTAGGCGAGATCGGTGTCGCGCTCCCAGGTCTTGCCCTCGCTCAGGCCGACGCCGCGGTCGACGTTGTCGCCGGACAGGTAGCGGGTCATCAGGCTCAGGCCGGGAACGCCGACACTGGCGAAGTCGAAGTCGTAGCGCAGCTGCCAGGAGCGCTCGTCCTGGTTGCCGAAGTCGTTGATCTGCACCAGGTTGACCAGCGCGTTGTCGGCGCCGTTGACGTAGGCGAAGCCGGTGTCGCCGGACAGGCGCTGGTAGCCGGCGGTGAAGCCATGGCCGCCCAGGCGGTAGGTGAACAGCGCACCGAAGGCGTCGTTGTCGACGTTGCTACCGCCATCGTCGGTGGAGCGGGCGAAACGGATGTCCGACTTGAAGCTCTGCCCCTCGCCCAGCGCCACCTGGTGCACCAGGTTGACCAGGTGCTGCTTGTAGATGCCGTCGAGGCCGCCGTAGTAGTAGCTGGTGGCCAGCTCCGGGGTCCACTGGTAACGGCCACCGGCGAAGATGAATTCGTCGCTGGTCTTGGTGTTGCCCAGCACGATGTTGCGCTTGCCGCCGTTATAGACGGTCATCTCCTCGTTGTCCGAGGAGTCGCGCAGGTTGACCCGGTCGATACGGCCGAGGTCGAGGCTCAGGCCCTCGATTTCGTTGCTGTTGAGCCAGGCGCCGCGGAAGGTCTGCGGCAGCAGGCGGCTGTCGTTGCGCATCAACGCCGGCAGCACCGGCTGCAGGGTGCCGAGTTTGAGGGTGCTGTTAGAGGCACGCAGCTTGGCGGTCAGGCCGGCCTCGCCGTACTCGTCCTGGGCACGCTTGGGCGCCTCGCGGTCGCTCTTGAGGATGCCGGTGCCGACCCGGTCCGGGCTGGAGTCGAGCTTGATGCCGAGCAGGCCGATGGCGTCGACGCCGAAGCCGATGGGCCCGTCGGTGTAGCCGGACTCGAAGCGCAGCATGAAGCCCTGGGCCCACTCCTCGGCCTTGGCCTGTTTGGCGCCGTGCTGGCGGAAGTCGCGGTTCATGTAGAAGTTGCGGGCATCCAGCACGCCCTTGCTGTCGTCGACGAAGGCGGCCGATGCCGGCGCGCTGAACGCGACCGCCGCGGCGATGCCGGACAGCAAAAACACCCGGGTAGGACGAAGTACGTACATAGGTCTCTCTTCTGTAGGAGGATAGTGCCGCGCCCATGCTTGTTGACGGCGTCGCACTACCCGGCGGCCGGCAAAACCGGCCCGTTACCCACGGGCTTTGCCGTGGCGTCTAGACAACCTGGTCGAGCACTCGGCCAGGCGAATCAGGCAAACAATCCCCCGGGGCGCGGATCAGGATCCGCACCCAGCACAGTCAACGGGGGGAACTGGTTTAGAAGTTGCGCCTGGCCAGCTTGAGCACCCAGCCGACGATACCGACCCGGAACAACAGCACGCAGGTGACGAAGATCGCCCCAAGGATCACGTGCACCCACTCGCCCAGCGGGCCGTTGGACAGGTAGCTCTGCAGGGTGACCACCACGCCGGCGCCGACCACCGGGCCGAACACGGTGCCGACGCCGCCGAGCAGGGTCATCAGGATCACCTCGCCGGACATGTGCCAGTGCGCGTCGGTCAGCGAGGCCAGCTGGAACACCACGGTCTTGGTCGATCCGGCCAGGCCGGTAAGGGCCGCGGAGATGACGAAGGCCAGCAGCTTGTGGGCGTCGACGTTGTAGCCCAGGGAGATGGCCCGAGGCTCGTTCTCGCGGATCGCCTTGAGCACCTGGCCATAGGGCGAATGGATGGTGCGCTGGATCACCGCGAAGCCGAACACGAACACCGCCAGGACGAAGTAGTACAGGGTCAGGTTGTCGCCCAGGTCGAACAGCCCGAACAACTGGCCGCGCGGCACCCCCTGCAGACCGTTCTCGCCACCGGTGAACGGCGCCTGGACGAAGATGAAGAACACCAGTTGCGCCAGCGCCAGAGTGATCATGGCGAAATAGATGCCCTGGCGGCGGATCGCCAGCAGGCCGAACAGCAGGCCCAGCACGGCGCTGGCCAGGGTGCCGGCGAGTATCCCCAGCTCGGTGCCGAGGCCCGTGTAGTGGCTGAGCACGAAGCCGGTGACATAGCCGCCGCTGGCGAGGAAGGCGGCATGGCCGAACGACAGCAGGCCGGCATAGCCGAGCAACAGATTGAAGGCGCAGGCGAACAGGGCGAAGCACAACAGCTTCATCAGGAACACCGGGTACACCGCCAGCGGGGCGACCAGGGCGACGCCCAGCAGCGCCAGGTAGAACCACTGTTTGCGCCGCTGCGCCGCCTGCTGGCGCTCGCGCACCGCCTGCGGTTGCAGCGCCAGGCTGTCCTGCTTGATATGCAGACTGGTCATGCTCATGCCTCCTTCCCGAACAGTCCCGCGGGACGCATCAACAGCACCAGCACCATGACCAGGAACACGATGGTGTTGGCCGCCTCCGGATAGATCACCTTGGTCAGCCCCTCGATCAGGCCCATGGCCAGGCCGGTGACAATGGCGCCCATGATCGAGCCCATGCCGCCGATCACCACCACCGCGAACACCACGATCAGCAGGTTGGCGCCCATGGTCGGGGTGACCGAATAGATGGGCGCGGCCAGCACCCCGGCGAACGCCGCCAGCGCCGCCCCGTAGCCATAGGTCAGGGTGATCAGCAGCGGCACATTGATGCCGAAGGCCTGCATCAGCTTGGGATTCTCGGTACCGGCGCGCAGGTAGGAACCCAGGCGGGTACGCTCGATCATGTACCAGGTGGCCAGGCACACCACTAGCGCCGCCACCACCACCCAGGCGCGGTAGGTGGGCAGGAACATGAAGCCCAGGTTGTAGCCGCCCTTGAGCAGTTCGGGCATCGGGTAGGATAGCCCGGAGACGCCGAACAGCTTGACGAAACAACCCTCGACGATCAGCGCCAGGCCGAAGGTCAGCAGCAGCCCGTAGAGGTGATCCTCACCGGCGATCCGCCGCAACAGGCCGCGCTCGATGAGCACACCCAGGGCACCGACCAGCAGCGGCGCCAGCATCAGGGCCACCCAGTAGTTGACCCCCAGGTAGTTCAGGCCCAGCACCGCGACGAAGGCCCCAAGCATGTACTGGGCGCCGTGGGCGAAGTTGATGATCCGCAGCAGACCGAAGATGATCGCCAGGCCCAGGCTGAGCAAGGCATAGAAGGCGCCGTTGATCAGGCCGAGCAGCAACTGGCCGAGCAGCACGCTCAGCGGAATGCCGAATACCATAGTCATGATTGTCTACCCGCTGTAAGTCCATGACACCCGGCTGCAGGCAGCCGGGTGAGTCGCTGGGGTCAACTGTCGATCAGTTCTTCGCCAGCAGCTTGCACTGACTGGCCGCCAGCGGACGGAAGGCCTCGTCGCCCGGAATGGTGCGCAGGATCTTGTACAGGTCCCATTCGCCCTTGGACTCGGCCGGGGTCTTGACCTGGGCCAGGTACATGTCGTGGACCATGCGGCCGTCGGCGCGGATATGGCCATTCTTGGCGAACATGTCGTTGACCGGCGTCGCCATCATCTGCGCACGCACCGCCTGGGTATCGTCGCTGCCGGCGGCCTTGACGGCGTTCAGGTAATGCAGGGTGGCCGAGTAGATGCCCGCGGGCACCATGCCGGGCATGCTGCCGACGCGGTCCTGGTAACGCTTGGCCCAGGCGCGGGTCTCGTCGTTGAGGTCCCAGTACCAGCCAGTGGTCAGCTTCAGCCCCTGGGTCACGTCCAGGCCCATGGCGTGGATGTCGTTGAGGAACACCACCATGCCGGCCAGTTGCTGGCCGGACTGGACCACACCGAACTGGTTGGCGGTCATCAGCGAGTTGACCGTGTCGGCACCGGCGTTGGCCAGGGCGATCACGTCGGCGCCGGAACCCTGGGCCTGGAGGATGTAGGAGGAGAAGTCGCTGCTCGGGAACGGATGACGCACCTTGCCCAGCACCGCCCCGCCGTCACCCTCGACCACCCGGGAAATGTCGCCCTCCATCGCATGGCCGAAGGCGTAGTCGGCGGTGAGGATGAACCAGTTCTTGCCACCGCCGGCCAGCACCGCCTTGGCCGTGCCGTTGGCCAGCGCGTAGGAGTCGTAGGTCCAGTGCACATGGTTGGGCGAGCAGAACTCGTCGGTCAGGCTGGAGGCCGCCGCGCCGGAGATCAGCGCGAGCTTGCCGGACTGCTCCACCACCTTGCTCGCCGCCAGCACCACCGAGGAGGCGACCAGGCCGGTGACCATGTCGACATTGCGCTCATCGACCCACTGGCGCACGGTGTTGGCGCCGACATCCGGCTTGTTCAGGTCGTCGGCGCTGAAGATCACGATCTTCTTGCCGTCGATCTGGCCGCCGAAGTCCTCGACCGCCATCTTCAGCGCTTCCAGGCCACCGGGCCCGGACAGGTCACGGTAGGTGCCGGACATATCGGCCAGGTAGCCGATGCGGATCTCGTCGTCGCTGAGCTGGGCCTGGGCCGCGCCGGCGACCAGGCTGGAGGAGAGGATGGCGCTTGCAGTCTTCTTGAGCAGATTCATCGGGTTTACCTTCCACGGTTATTGTTGTTGTAGCGGGCAAAGCGACCCCGAGCCGGCGGGTTTGGGCCGCGCCGTACTGGATGCCTCGGGGGGTGAAAGCGGAATCAGACGCCCAGGCAGCTGTGCAGCAGCTCCTGTTTGTGTGGCAATTCGGCGGCGCTGATTTCCTCGACGATCTGACCGTGATCCATCAGGTAATGGCGGTCAGCCAGGGGCGCGGCGAAGCGGAAGTTCTGCTCCACCAGCACTATGGTCAGGCCCTTGTCCTTGAGCTTGATCAGCACCTCGGCCAGCTTCTGCACGATCACCGGGGCCAGGCCCTCGGTGATCTCGTCGAGCAGCAGCAGGTTGGCGCCGGTGCGCAGGATCCGCGCCATCGCCAGCATCTGCTGCTCGCCGCCGGACAAGCGGGTGCCCTGGCTGAAACGCCGCTCGTAGAGGTTGGGGAACATCTCGTAGATCTCGTCCAGGCTCATGCCGCCGCTGCGCACCATGGGCGGCAACAGCAGGTTTTCCTCGACGTTGAGACTGGCGAAGATGCCGCGCTCCTCAGGGCAGAACCCGACGCCCAGGCGCGGTATCAGGTGGGCGGCAATGCCCAGGGTCTCGTTGCCATTGACCATGATCGAGCCGGTACGCCGGCCCACCAGGTTCATGATCGCCCGCAGCGTGGTGGAGCGGCCCGAGCCGTTGCGCCCGAGCAGGGTCACCAGCTCGCCGCGGCGTACCAGCAGGTCGATGCCGTGGAGGATGTGCGACTCACCATAAAAGGCATGCAGGTCGCTGACCCGCAGCTGTTCGTAATTAGGGGTTTGCAGGCTGGTCATGCATGGGCCTCCTCAAGGACGGCCGCTTCGCTGCCCAGGTAGGCCTCGCGCACCTGGGGGTTGGCCGAGACACTGGCATAGTCGCCCTCGGCGAGGATCGCGCCCCGGGCCAGTACGGTGATGCGATCGCACAACTGGCTGACCACGCTGAGGTTGTGTTCGACCATCAGCACCGTGCGCCCCACCGCGGCGCGGCGTACCAGGCCGATGACCATCTCCACGTCCTCGCCGCCCATGCCCTGGGTCGGCTCATCGAGCAGCAGCACGGTCGGCTCCAGCGCCAGGGTGGTGGCCAGCTCCAGGGCCCGCTTGCGCCCATAGGGCAACTCGATGGTCAGGGTGTCGGCGAATGCCAGCAGGCCCACCTCGTCGAGCATTTGCAGGGCGCGCTCGTTGAGGGCCTCCAGGCTGCGCTCGGGCTTCCAGAAGTGGAAGGAGTTGCCCAGTTTGCGTTGCAGGGCCACGCGCACGTTCTCCAACACACTCATGTGGCCGAACACCGCGGAAATCTGGAAGGAGCGCACCAGGCCGAGACGGGCAATCTCGTTCGGCTGCAGGCCGGTGATCGGCTTGCCCTGATAGAGAATCTCGCCACGGCTGGGCGCAAGGAACTTAGTGAGCAGGTTGAACACCGTGGTCTTGCCCGCTCCGTTGGGCCCGATCAAGGCGTGGATGTGGCCCTTCTGGACACGCAGATCGACCGAATCCACCGCGGTGAAGCCGCGAAACTCCTTGGTCAATCCCCGTGTTTCCAATACGAACTCTGGTGACATGTGGAGCCCTCTAACCATGATTGTTGTTATCGGTTATGGCGCTGCTGACACTATTCCCTTTACGTAAACGAAAACACTATACAAAGGTCTAATTTCGACCGCTTGGTCTAAATCAGACTAAAAGAGCCCCATCAGGCGTCGACCGATGTCAGGTCTTGTCCACTCCCTGCCTGGGGCCAGGGGGGCGAAATCGAGTATAGGCAGGCGTTATTAAATTAATAACGAGCAAAATATCAGGTGCGTTGTGCGTAAATATCGTATCGATCCCAGCCGCCTTTATCACCGCGCTAGCCTGCGCCAATGTCCTCAAAGGCACGCCGGGAAGCCGCAAAGGCGCCCTCGCCTTCGCGCCGATGGGCACTACCGCTTGTGCTGCACGCTCAGCGCAGCGCCCTGGGCACGCGGCCCATCAGGTAGAACTCGTCATTGGGCGGGGTACCGGCCAGGGACACCAGGCGGTTGGACAGACTGAAGAACGCGGTGATGGCGCCGATGTCCCAGATGTCGTCCAGGCTGAAGCCGACCGCCTGCAGGCGCGCCTGCCAATCGCCATCCAGGCCGCCACGCTCGAGGCCGACGTGAAAGGCGAAATCGAGCATCAGCCGCTGGCGCTCGCCGATTGGCGCGGTGCGGTGGTTGACCGCCACCTGATCGGCCAGCAGCGGGTCCTTGCTGTAGATGCGCAGCACCGCGCCATGGGCCACCACGCAGTACAGACAACCGTGGCGGGCACTGGTGGCGACCACGATCATTTCCTTTTCCGCCGGCGTCAGGCTGTCGGATTCGCGCTCCATCAGGGCGTCATGGTAGGCGAAGAAGGCGCGAAACTCGTCCGGGCGGTGGGCCAGCATGAGAAACACATGGGGCACGAAGCCGGCCTTTTCCTGCACGGCGAGAATCCGCTCGCGCAGTTCGTCCGGCAATTGCTCCAGGCTGTCGGGAAGCGGAAAGCGGCTGATCGGTGAGTTCATGGACGCCTCTATTCTATTTGTCGTTCTCAAAGTCTGGCAGCGGCACGCCAGCCACGGGTGGAGGCTTGACAGCCTGCGCCGCCAGCTTTACGTTAACGTAAAGGTATAGAGCCTGACAATCAACGCCACAGTCCGCCCCGACAACGACAATTCAAGGTGCCTTCCATGAGCTATCCGTCCCTCAACTTCGACCTCGGCGAGACCATCGACATGCTGCGCGATGCGGTCCATCAGTTCGCCCAGGCCGAACTGGCGCCGCGCGCCGCGCAGATCGACCGCGACAACGAGTTCCCCATGGACATGTGGCGCAAATTCGGCGACATGGGCCTGCTCGGCATGACCGTGGAAGAGGAATACGGCGGCACCAACATGGGCTACCTGGCCCACGTGGTGGCGATGGAAGAGATCAGCCGCGCTTCGGCCTCGGTCGGCCTGTCCTACGGCGCCCACTCCAACCTCTGCGTCAACCAGATTCGCAAGAACGGCAGCCACGAGCAGAAACTCACGTACCTGCCCAAGCTGTGCTCCGGCGAGCACGTCGGCGCCCTGGCCATGAGCGAGCCGAATGCCGGCTCCGACGTGGTGTCGATGAAGCTGCGCGCCGAGAAGAAAGGCGACCGCTATGTGCTCAACGGCAACAAGATGTGGATCACCAACGGCCCGGATGCCAACACCTATGTGATCTATGCCAAGACCGACGTCAGCGCCGGCTCCCGTGGCATGACCGCCTTTATCGTCGAGCGCGACTTCAAGGGTTTCTCCCGCCACCAGAAGCTGGACAAGCTGGGCATGCGCGGTTCCAACACCTGCGAGCTGGTGTTCGAGGACTGCGAAGTGCCCGAAGAGAACATCCTCGGCGTCGAAGGCGGCGGTGTGCGCGTGCTGATGAGCGGCCTGGACTACGAGCGCACCGTGCTCTCCGGCGGCCCCACCGGGATCATGAGCGCCTGCATGGACGTGGTCCTGCCCTACGTGCACGAGCGCCAGCAGTTCAAGCAGTCGATCGGCGAGTTCCAGCTGGTGCAGGGCAAGCTGGCCGACATGTACGCCGGCATGAACGCCTCCAAGTCCTACCTGTACAACGTGGCCAAGGCCTGCGACCGCGGCGAGGAATCGCGCAAGGACGCCGCCGCGGTGATCCTCTACACCGCCGAGATGGCGACCAAGATGGCCCTGGACACCATCCAGCTGCTCGGCGGCAACGGCTACACCAACGAGTATCCGGCCGGGCGCCTGCTGCGCGACGCCAAGCTCTACGAGATCGGCGCCGGCACCAGCGAAATCCGCCGCATGCTGATCGGCCGCGAGCTGTTCAACGAGACCAAGTAAGGCATTCGCCTGTCGTAGGGTGGAAAAGGCCTGCGGCCTTTTCCACCAGAGGATCTATCGGTGGAAAACCGCGTCGCGGGTATTCCACCCTACGGGAGCCCCCGCATGGCCATCCTGCATACCCAGATCAACACCCGTTCGCCGGAGTTCGCCGCCAATGCCGCGGCCATGCTCGATCAGGTGAACGACCTCCGTGCCCTCCTCGCCCGCATCCACGAAGGCGGCGGCGAGAAGGCCCAGCACCGCCACACCTCCCGCGGCAAGCTGCTGCCGCGCGAACGCATCAACCGCCTGCTGGACCTCGGCTCGCCCTTCCTCGAGATCGGCCAGCTGGCCGCCCATGAGGTCTACGGCGAAGAGGTGCCGGCCGCCGGCGTGGTCGCCGGCATCGGCCGCGTGGAAGGCGTCGAATGCATGATCGTGGCCAACGACGCTACGGTGAAGGGCGGCAGCTACTACCCGCTGACCGTGAAGAAGCACCTGCGCGCCCAGGCCATCGCCCGAGAGAACCGCCTGCCGTGCATCTACCTGGTCGACTCCGGCGGCGCCAACCTGCCGCGCCAGGACGAGGTGTTTCCCGACCGCGAGCACTTCGGCCGGATCTTCTTCAACCAGGCCAACATGAGCGCCATGGGCATCCCGCAGATCGCCGTGGTGATGGGTTCCTGCACCGCCGGCGGCGCCTATGTGCCGGCCATGGCCGACGAGGCCATCATGGTGCGCAACCAGGCGACCATCTTCCTGGCCGGGCCGCCGCTGGTGAAGGCCGCCACCGGCGAGGTGGTCAGCGCCGAGGACCTCGGCGGCGCCGACGTGCACTGCAAGACCTCGGGGGTCGCCGACCACTACGCCGACAACGACGAACACGCGCTGGCCCTGGCCCGCCGCAGCATCGCCAACCTCAACTGGCGCAAGCAGGGCGTGCTCAACAACCGCGAGCCGATCGCCCCGCTGTACCCGCTCGATGAGCTGTACGGGGTGATCCCGAGCGACGCCAAGCAGCCCTTCGACGTGCGCGAAGTGATCGCGCGGATCGTCGACGGCTCGGTGTTCGACGAGTTCAAGGCGCTGTTCGGCGCCACCCTGGTCTGCGGCTTCGCCCATATCCAGGGCTACCCGGTGGCGATCCTGGCGAATAACGGCATCTTGTTTGCGGAATCGGCGCAGAAAGGCGCGCACTTCATCGAACTGGCCTGCCAGCGCGGCATTCCCCTGCTGTTCCTGCAGAACATCACCGGCTTTATGGTCGGGCAGAAATATGAAGCGGGAGGGATTGCCAAGCATGGCGCCAAGCTGGTCAACGCGGTGGCCTGCGCCAGGGTGCCGAAGTTTACCGTGATCATCGGCGGCAGCTTCGGCGCCGGCAACTACGGCATGTGCGGCCGCGCCTACGATCCACGCTTCCTGTGGATGTGGCCGAACGCGCGGATCGGCGTGATGGGCGCCGAACAGGCCGCAGGCGTGCTGGTGCAGGTCAAGCACGAGCAGGCCGCCCGCGCCGGCCACGACTTCTCCGCCGAGGAGGAAGCCAAGCTCAAGCAGCCGATCCTCGAGCAGTACGAGCGCCAGGGCCACCCCTACTACTCCAGCGCACGGTTGTGGGACGACGGCGTCATCGACCCGGCGCAGACCCGCGAGGTGCTCGGCCTGGCGCTGTCCGCCAGCCTCAATGCACCGATCGAGCCGAGCACCTTCGGCGTGTTCCGCATGTAAGCCAGGGATTCGACCATGACCGACTTCAACACCCTACAGCTGGAAAAAGACCTGCGCGGCTTCGCCACCCTCTGGCTGAACCGCCCGGAGAAGAACAACGCCTTCAATGCCGAGATGATCCGCGAGCTGATCCTCGCCCTGGACCTGGTCAAGGACGACAAGGATCTGCGCTTTCTGCTGCTGCGCGGGCGCGGCAAGCATTTCTCCGCCGGCGCCGACCTGGCCTGGATGCAAGCCAGCGCCAAGCTCGATTACAACGCCAACCTGCACGACGCCCGCGAGCTGGCCGAGCTGATGTACAACCTGCACCGCCTGCCCATCCCCACCCTGGCGGTGGTCCAGGGCGCGGCCTTCGGCGGCGCGGTCGGCCTGGTCAGTTGCTGCGACATGGCCATCGGCGCTGCGGATTCACTGTTCAGCCTCTCCGAGGTGCGCATTGGCCTGGCGCCGGCGGTGATCAGCCCCTTCGTGGTCCAGGCCATCGGCGAACGGGCGGCGCGCCGCTACGCCCTGACCGCCGAGCGCTTCGGCGGCGAACGCGCCCGCGAACTGGGTCTGCTCGCCGAGTGCTGCCCGGCCGCGGAACTGGAGGCGACCGCCGAGCAATGGATCGCCAACCTGCTGCAGAACAGCCCGCAGGCCATGCAGGCCAGCAAGGACCTGCTGCGTGAAGTCGGCAGCGGCGTGCTGACCCCGGCCCTGCGCCGCTACACCGAGAACGCCATCGCCCGCATTCGCGTCAGCCCCGAAGGCCAGGAAGGCCTCAACGCCTTCCTCACTAAACGCCAACCCGCCTGGCAGGAGCCGCAAGCATGAGCACCCCTATCGACACATTGCTGGTGGCCAACCGCGGCGAGATCGCCTGCCGGGTGATGCGCACCGCCAAGGCCATGGGCCTGAAAACCGTGGCGGTGCACAGCGCCATCGACGCCAGCGCCCGCCACGTACGCGAGGCGGACATCGCCATCGACCTGGGCGGCGCCAAGCCGGCCGACAGCTACCTGCGCATCGACGCGCTGCTCAAAGCGGCCAAGGCCAGCGGTGCCCAGGCCATCCACCCCGGCTACGGCTTCCTCTCCGAGAACGCCGGCTTCGCCCGCGCCATCGAAGCCGCCGGATTGGTGTTCCTCGGCCCGCCCGCCTCCGCCATCGACGCCATGGGCAGCAAGTCGGCGGCCAAGGCCCTGATGGAGGCCGCCGGCGTACCCCTGGTGCCCGGCTACCATGGCGAGGCCCAGGACCTGGAGACCTTCCGCGCCGCCGCCGAGGTGATCGGCTACCCGGTGCTGCTCAAGGCCGCCGCCGGCGGTGGCGGCAAGGGCATGAAGGTGGTCGAACGCCAGGCCGACCTGGCCGAGGCCCTGGCCAGCGCCCAGCGCGAGGCGCAGTCGTCGTTCGGTGACGCGCGCATGCTGGTGGAGAAGTACGTACTCAAGCCGCGCCACGTGGAGATCCAGGTATTCGCCGACCAGCACGGCCACTGCCTGTACCTCAACGAACGCGACTGTTCGATCCAGCGCCGCCACCAGAAGGTGGTCGAGGAAGCCCCTGCCCCGGGCCTGACCCCGGAACTGCGCCGCGCCATGGGCGAGGCGGCGGTCAAGGCCGCCCAGGCCATCGGCTATGTCGGCGCCGGCACCGTGGAGTTCCTGCTGGACGAGCGCGGCGACTTCTTCTTCATGGAGATGAATACCCGGCTGCAGGTGGAACACCCGGTCACCGAGGCCATCACCGGCCTCGACCTGGTCGCCTGGCAGATCCGCGTCGCCCGTGGCGAGGCCCTGCCGCTGACCCAGGAGCAGGTGCCGCTGATCGGCCACGCCATCGAGGTGCGCCTGTACGCCGAAGACCCGGACAACGATTTTCTGCCCTCCACCGGCACCCTCGCCCTGTACCGCGAGGCCGGTGCCGGCCCCGGCCGCCGGGTCGACAGCGGCGTGGCCGAGGATGACCAGGTGTCGCCCTTCTACGACCCCATGCTGGGCAAGCTGATCGCCTGGGGCGACAACCGCGAGGAGGCGCGCCTGCGCCTGCTGGCCATGCTCGAGGAGACCGCCGTCGGCGGCGTGAAGACCAACCTGGCCTTCCTGCGCCGTGTGCTGGCCCACCCGGCCTTCGCCGAGGCAGAACTGGATACCGGCTTTATTCCGCGTCACGAGGCGCAGCTGCTGCCGCCCGCCGCCGAGTTGCCGGCCGAGTTCTGGCAGCTGGCCGGCGAAGCCTTCGTGCAAACTGAAGCCTTGCGGCGCAAGCACGAGGACTACCACTCGCCTTGGAGCGCCACCGCCGGCTGGCGTGCCGGCCTGCCGCGGGAGATCGACCTGCACCTGGCCTGCAACGGCGAAAGCCAGGTGGTGCGCCTGCGCCATGCGGCCGCCAGCAGCATCCGCCTGACCGGCGAGCGGTTGCAGGTCGAGCAGGACGGCCTGCGCCGCCAGCATCTGGCGGTGCGCCGCGGCGACAACCTGTACCTGGAGTTCCAGGGCGAGCTGCAGAGCGTCAGCCGGGTCGATCCGATCGCCGAGGCCGAGGCCAGCCACGCCCACCATGGCGGCCTGACCGCCCCCATGAACGGCGCCATCGTCCGCGTGCTGGTCGAGGCCGGCCAGGCGGTGGAAGCCGGGACCGCCCTGGTGGTATTGGAGGCGATGAAGATGGAGCACAGCATCCGCGCGCCCCATGCCGGCACGGTCAAGGCGCTGTACTGCGGCGAAGGCGAGATGGTCGCCGAGGGCAACGTGCTGGTGGAGCTGGACGAGGGCTGATAGCCGCCCGCGGGGTGGACAACGCGCAGCCTGTCCACCTCCGTGTGCGCTTCGGCGCGGCAAGACGGAGGAAAATGCTTCGCGGTTTTCCGCGGGGTGGCCATCCGCCCTACACCTGACCATTGCCCCGCCGCCGTACACGGCGCACCCTAGGGCAATCCCTGATAGACACGAGGACCCCAGATGAACCTGCCTACCTCCGTGCGCCTGGTCGAAGTCGGCCCCCGCGACGGTCTGCAGAACGAGAAACAACCGATCAACGTGGCCGACAAGGTGCGTCTGGTCGATGACCTGAGCGCCGCCGGCCTGTCCTATATCGAGGTCGGCAGCTTCGTCTCGCCCAAGTGGGTGCCGCAGATGGCTGGCAGCGCCGAGGTGTTCGCCGGTATCGCGCAGCGCCCGGGCGTCACCTACGCCGCCCTGACCCCCAACATGAAGGGCTTCGAGGCCGCCCTGGCGGCCGGGGTCAAGGAAGTCGCGGTGTTCGCCGCCGCCAGCGAGGCCTTCTCGCAGAAGAACATCAACTGCTCGATCGGCGAGAGCCTGGAACGCTTCCTGCCGCTGATGGACGCCGCCCGCCAGCACGACATCCGTGTGCGCGGCTATGTCTCCTGCGTGCTCGGTTGTCCCTACGAGGGCGAGGTCGATGCGCTGCAGGTCGCCCGCGTCGCCCGCGACCTGTTCGCCATGGGCTGCTACGAGGTGTCCCTGGGCGACACCATCGGCACCGGCACCGCTGGCGCCACCCGCCGGCTGATCGAAACGGTCGCCCAGTACGTTCCCCGCGAACGGCTGGCCGGGCACTTCCACGATACCTACGGCCAGGCACTGGCGAATATCTACGCCAGCCTGCTGGAGGGCATCGCCGTGTTCGACAGCTCGGTCGCCGGGCTGGGTGGCTGCCCCTACGCCAAGGGCGCGACCGGCAACGTCGCCACCGAAGACGTGCTGTACCTGCTCAACGGTCTGGGCATCGAAACCGGCATCGATCTGCAGCGACTGATCGCCGCCGGCGAACGAATCTGCTCGCTGCTGGGCAAGGACAATGGCTCGCGGGTCGCCAAGTCCTTCCTGGCCAAATGTCAGTAAGCGCCTTGTGCTGAAACGAAAACGCCGGCCCTGGGCCGGCGTTTTCACATCCGTACGACTCAGCGCTTGATGGCCAGCGCCACGCCCTGACCGCCGCCGATGCACAGGGTGGCCAGGCCTTTCTTGGCGTCACGCTTGATCATCTCGTGCAGCAGGGTCACCAGCACCCGGCAGCCGGAGGCGCCAATCGGGTGGCCCAGGGCGATGGCGCCGCCGTTGACGTTGACCTTGGCCGCATCCCAGCCCAGCTCCTGGCCGACCGCCAGGGCCTGGGCGGCGAAGGCCTCGTTGGCCTCGATCAGGTCGAGTTCGTCCAGTTGCCAGCCGGCCTTGTCCAGGCAGCGGCGGGTCGCCGAAACCGGGCCGATGCCCATGATCGCCGGATCGA
>NZ_JBFTEG010000023.1:0-52160 GCF_041027545.1 Pseudomonas zhanjiangensis
GGCTCGACCGCGAGGGGTAAGACGGGCATGTTTATGCAGGTTCATTCGGGGCTCCTGGAAGGCTTGGTTGGTCGCACTTCCAGAATTCCGGGAATGCCCCGGATGAACAACCTACTGAGAGATCACAGCTAGTCGGCAAGGACTGGCAGACTGTTCATCTGCCCGCCCGCGCCGCGTACACTGGCGGCCCTTTTTCGAGAGCTCCGTGAATGCAGATTGCCCTGGCGCCCATGGAAGGCCTGGTCGACGAGATCCTGCGAGATGTGCTGACCCGGGTCGGCGGCATCGACTGGTGCGTGACCGAATTCATCCGGGTTACCGAGCGGGTGTTGCCGGCCTCGACCTATCAGAAGCTCGCACCCGAGCTGTTCAGCGCTGCGCGGACTGCGGCGGGCACGCCGCTGCGCGTGCAGTTCCTCGGCTCGGACCCGCAGTGCCTGGCGGACAACGCCGCCTTCGCCGCCACCTTGGGGGCGCCTGTGGTCGACCTCAACTTCGGCTGCCCGGCCAAGACGGTGAACAAGTCCCGTGGCGGTGCGGTGCTACTCAAGGAGCCGGAGCTGCTGCATGCCATCGTCCGCGAGGTGCGCCGTACCTTGCCGGGGCAAATACCGCTGACGGCGAAGATGCGTCTGGGCTTCGATAACAAGGACCAGGCCCTCGAGTGCGCGTTGGCGCTGGCAGAGGGCGGCGCCGCGCAGATCGTGGTGCACGCGCGGACCAAGGTCGAGGGCTACAAGCCTCCGGCCCACTGGGAGTGGGTGGCGCGGGTGCAGGAGGCGGTCGCGGTGCCGGTGTTCGCCAATGGCGAAGTCTGGACCCTGGACGACTGGCGACGCTGTCGCGAGGTCAGCGGCGTCGACAACATCATGCTCGGTCGTGGCTTGGTGGCGCGCCCGGACCTGGCCCGGCAGATTGCCGCGGCCCGCGCCGGCCAGATCGTCTCGCCCATGGAATGGGCCGAGCTGCGGCCCCTGCTCGGCGAGTTCTGGCTGCAGGCGCGGCGCAAGATGTCGCCGCGATACGCCCCCGGGCGGCTCAAGCAGTGGCTGGCGATGCTGCTGCGCAGCTACCCACAGGCGGCCGAGCTGTTCAACCTGCTGCGTCGCGAGAACGATTGCAGCCGCATCGATGCCTTGCTCGGGGTCGAAGTGCCGGAGCGGGTGTTGCTTGAGCGCCTTGCCGTCGCCTGAGCGTCTGCGGGCAGTCGTTGCCCGCGATGCCCTGCTCAGCGCCCGCCGCTGACATCCAGCAGGGCCCCGCTGGTATAGGAGGCCTGCTCGCCGGCCAGCCAGAGTATCGCCCGGGCCACTTCTTCTGCCTGGCCGCCGCGGCCCATGGGCACGCTCTGGCTGACTCGCGTGACCCGCGCCGGTTCGCCGCCGCTGGCGTGGATGTCGGTGTCGATCACGCCGGGGCGCACCGCGTTGACGCGGATGCCCTCGGCGGCCACCTCCTTGGCCAGGCCCAGGGTCAGGCTGTCGATGGCACCCTTGGCGGCGGCGTAGTCGATGTACTCGCCGGGCGCGCCGAGGCGCGCGGCCACCGACGACAGGTTGACGATGGCTCCGCCCCGGCCGCCGTGGCGGGTCGACAAGCGTTTGACCGCCTCGCGGGCGCAGAAGAAGCTGCCGAAGACATTGGCGGCGAACACCCGCTGCAGGCGACCGCCGTCCATCTGCTCCAGGCGCATCTGCTGCTCCAGCATGCCGGCGTTGTTGACCAGCACATCGAGGCGGCCGAAGTGCTGGTCGAGGCGGGCGAACAGTTGCAGCACCTGCTGCTCGTCGGCCACGTCGGCCTGCACCGCGATGGCCTGGCCGCCCGCGGCGACGATCTCGGCGACCAGGGCCTCGGCCGCGTCGCGCTGTCGTCGGTAGTTGAGGCACAAGGCATAGCCTTCGGCGGCGGCCAGCCTGGCGGTGGCGGCGCCGATGCCGCGGCTGGCGCCGGTGATCAGCATGACTTTGTTCATCGACTCGCTCCGGTGGCCGGGCGCCGGCTCGGCGAGGGCGCCCGTTGGCATCAGCTCCTGCGCGGGCGCTGGGGGGTATGGGCCAGCAGCGCGCGGAACTCCATCAGCGGCAGCGGCTTGCTGAACAGGTAGCCCTGGTACAGGTGGCAGCCCTGCTGCTCGAGGAAATCCAGTTGCTGCTGCTGCTCGACGCCTTCGGCGATCATCTCCAGGCCGAGGCTGCGCGCCATGGCGACGATGGCGCGGATGATCTCGGCATCGTTGGGGTCGGTGGTGGCGTCGCGGACGAACGACTGGTCGATCTTCAGCACGTCCACCGGCAGGCGCTTGAGGTAGGTCAGCGAGCTGTAGCCGGTGCCGAAATCGTCCATCGCGAAGCTCACCCCCAGTCGCTTCAAGCGGTTCATCTTGGCGATGGTGTCCTCGATGTTCTGGATGACGATGCCTTCGGTGATCTCCAGTTTGAGCATCGGCTTGGGCAGCAGGCTGTTGGTCAAGCTGCTCTCGACTCGATCGACAAAATCGTTCTGGCGAAACTGCCGCGGGCTGATATTGACGCACAGGCTGAAGTCGTCGGCGCGGATCAGCTTGTCGTCGAGCAACTGGGCGCAGACCTGGCAGGATTCGGCGAGCACCCAGCCACCAACGTCGAGGATCAGCCCGCTTTCCTCCAGGACGTGGATGAACAACGCCGGAGACTGGGGGCCCAGGGTCGGGTGCTGCCAGCGCAGCAGGGCCTCGGCCCCGATTACCTGGCCATTGCGGGCATCGACCTGCGGCTGGAAGTACAGTTCGAACTCGCCGCGTGCCAGCGCCAGGCGCATGTCGTTCTCCAGGCGCAGGCGTTCGCTGGCGGCCTCCTGCATGGTGCTGCGGAACAACTGAATGGCGTTGCGTCCCTGGTCCTTGGCGCGATACAGGGCGATGTCGGCGCGCTTGAGCAGGTCGGCCGGGGTGTCGCCGTGGTCGGGGATCAGGGCGATGCCGATGCTCGGGGTGACCTGCAGGCGATGGCCATCGAGCAGCATGGGCTCGGCCAGCAGCCGGCGCAGTTTTTCCGCGACGCCACGGGCCTGGCGGGTGACCTCCGAGCGCTTGCCTTCCAGGCCGGAAATCAGCACCACGAATTCGTCGCCGCCGAGGCGGGCGACGGTGTCCTCCTGGCGCACGCTGGCTTCCAGCCTGGCGGTGACCAGCTTGAGCACGCTGTCGCCGACCGGGTGGCCGAGCGAGTCGTTGATGTGCTTGAAATGGTCGAGGTCGAGAAACAGCAGGGCGCCGCGCAGGTCGTGGCGCTTGAGCAGGGCGATCTGCTGGGTCAGGCGGTCCATCAGCAGGGCGCGGTTGGGCAGGTTGGTCAGCGAGTCGTGGTAGGCCAGGTGCTGGATCTGCGCCTGGGCTTCCTTGAGTTGGCTGATGTCGCGCGCCGTCAGCAACAGGCAGTCGGTATCGTTCAGCTCGATCGGCTCGACCGAGACTTCCACCGTCTTGATCTGCCCGTCGCGGTGTTGGCCGAGCATTTCCTGATGCAGGATGCGGCCGTCGCGCCGCAGTGTGTCGAGCATCGCCTGGCGCTGCTCGGGCTTGGCCCAGATATTCAGTTCCAGGGAGGTTCGGCCGATCACATCTTCGGGATGATAGCCGGTGAGGCGGTAGAAACCCTCGTTGACCTCGATATAGCGGCCGCTGTCACGCTCGGTGATGGTGATGGCGTCGGGGCTGGAGTGAAACGCCTTGGCGAATTTCTCCTGGCTGGCCTTGAGTGCCGCCTCGGCCCGCAGCTGTTCGCTGATGTCGCGGAAGGTGCTGGTGATGCAGAGTTCGCGCTCGACGCGGATATAGCGGCTGGAGACCACGCAGCTCAGCTGCCTGCCTGATCGCGTGCGGAAGCAGGCGACTTCGCCGCTCAGCCCCTTGTCGCGGCTGAGCCGGTCGTAGAGCTCGCGACGTCGTTGCGGATCGACCCAGAAGTTCACCTCCGGGGCGCTGCGGCCGACGATTTCCTCGGGCGGCCAGCCGAAGGTTTCGCTGAAACCGGGGTTGACCTCGACAAACACGCCGTCACGAATGCGCGAGACGCAGATGGGGTCGGGGCTGGAGTTGAACAGGGTGGCGAACTTCTCCTCCGAGGCGGCCAGGCGCTGCTCGCGCACCACCTGTTCGCTGACGTCTCTGACGGTCCCGGTCATGCGCAGGGGTTGCCCGTACTCGTCGAGATACAGCTTGGCGGTGCTTTCCAGGTGATGGGTCTCGCCGTTGGCGGGGCGTGAACGGTAGGTCACCTGGAACAGCTGGCCATGGCCTTCGAGCAGCTCCCGGTATCTGTGCAGCAGGCGTCGCCGGTCTTCCTCGGGCACATGGCGGAGAAAGGCGTCGAACTCGCCGAAGTAGGCCTCGTCAGCCAGGCCGTGCAGGCTGGCGGCGCGCTCCGAGCCATGCAGCATGTTGCTCGGGATGTGCCAGTCCCAGGTGCCCAGATCGGCGGACTCCAGGGCCAGGGTCAGGCGCTCCTGGCTGTCCTTCAGGGCGCGTTCCTGGGCGCGCTGGCGAGTGACGTCGCGTACCGTCAGTACCAGGCAGGCGCGGCCATCGAACTCGAACTCGCCACCGAACAGCAGGTTGTCGCTGATGCTGCCGTCGCGGCTGCGCAGGCGTACTTCCAGGTCGCTCAGGCGACCCTGGTGCAGGGCGTCGAGCATCCTCTGGCGATCGTCGGGGTCGGCCCAGATCCCCAGTTCCAGGGACGTGTGGCCGATGGTTTCGGCGGCACTCCAGCCGAACTGACGCTCGAAGCTGGCGTTGACCTCGAGGAAGCAGCCGCTGTCCTTGGTGGTGATCACCACGGCGTCGGGGGTGTGCTGGAAGGCTTGCGAGAACTTCTGCTCGCTGCTGCGCAGCGCCGCCTCGTTGCGTTTGCGTTCGCTGGTGTCGAGGAAGGTCAGGAGGATATAGCCTTGCTCATCCAGTTCCAGGTACTGGCTGCTCAGCAAGCCGTCGAGGATGCGGCCGTTGCGGGCGCGCCACTGAACTTCCTGGACGATGGGCTCGCTTCTGGCGTCGGCGTGCTGGCGCAGCTGCTCACGCTGCTCGGGGTGTACCCAGAGGTTCAGCTCGAGCGTGCTGCGGCCAATGGTCTCGGCCGCCGGCCAGCCGAACTGTTGCTCGAAGTGACGGTTGGCCTCGGTGATCACGCTGTCGCTGAGGCGCTTGAGCAGCACCACGTCCGGGCTCAGGTGAAACAGGCTGGAAAAGCGTTTTTCGGAGCTGGTCAGTGCCTGGGCACGCTCTTCCTGCGCGGTGATATCGCGGATCACGCCGAACATGCAGGGGCGCCCGTCCTCGGCAGACTGCAAGCTGCCGCTGATCTCCAGCCAGTGCAGGCTGCCGTCTGCCCACTGGATGCGGTGGCGCAGGGCATGGCTGCCGGGCGTGCCGGCGAGGATGGACTGGAAGACCTGCTGGACCTTGGCCCGCTCCCCGGGAGGAATCATCTCGATATAGTCGACTCGGGTGCGCAGGGGCCTGCTCGGGTCCAGGCCGAACAGCGCCTGGGCGCCGCGTGACCAACTGACCCGGCCGCTGCTGACATCCCAGTACCAGGCGCCAAGCTTGGCGCCGTTCAGCGCGGCGAGCAGGTGTTGGGCGTCGTCCCAGGTGCGCTCGAATTCGGCAGGGTCGAGTGCTGGAATGAACGGAAATGGCGGATGTTGACTACCGGGTTCGGCCATGCGCGGCTCTGTCTGTGCGTGAAGGAGTGGTGCGGCCCTTGGGTTGGAGATCTGGCACGGGCATGCGGCCCCTCCTTTTTATGCTTATGAGGCTCACGTTAGCCGTTGCGCAGGCCCCAGTGCAAGGCTGTCGCGCTGGCCATCGAGCAGGGCCATGAAGGCCCGTGCGGCATTCGACAGGGTGCGCTCGGTATGCAGGATGTAGCCGAGCCGGCGCGACAGTTGGACGCCGGGCAATGGCAGCCGTGCCACCTGCTCGTCGAGCATGGTGCGCGGCAGTACGCTCCAGGCCAGGCCAATGGAGACCATCATCTTGATGGTTTCCAGGTAATTGGTGCTCATGGCGATGTTCGGCGTCAGCCCCTGGGCCTCGAACAGGCGCTGGACGATATGATGGGTGAAGGTGTTGCCGCCCGGAAACACCGCCGGATGACGCGCCACATCCGCCAGGCTGATGGTGTCACTGGCCGCCAGTGGATGCTCGGGGGCGGCGACGAAATCCAGGGGGTCATCCCACACGGTGACCGCGCGTACCGGTTCGCGGGTCTCCGGCGCCAGGGTGATCACAGCCAGTTCGGCGCGGCCGTGGAGGATCTCCTCGTAGGCCACTTCCGAATCGAGAAACTGGATGTCCAGTGCCACCTGGGGGTAGGTGCGGGTGAAGGCGCGCAACAGCGGCGGCAAGCGGTGCAGGCCGATATGGTGGCTGGTGGCCAGGGTCAGGCGACCGCTGACCTCGCCACTGAGGTTGTTCAGGGCGCGACGGGTGTCGTCCAGCACATTGAGAATCTGGTAGGCCCGTGGCAGCAGGGCGCGTCCGGCTTGGGTCAGGCCAACCTCGCGACCCAGGCGGTCGAACAGGCGCACCTCCAGTTGCTGCTCCAGGCTGGCGATACGCTTGCTGACGGCGGGCTGGGTCAGGTGCAGGCGTTCGGCGGCCTCGGAGAAGCTGCCGAGCTCGGCGATGGCAATAAAGGCATTGAGGGTTGCCAGGTCCATATTGCATTCCAGTTGGTTATCCAATGGATGAAAAATATGAATTTGAGTAATTCAATGCAAGTCCTTAGGATCAGCCCCATAAGCCGAGGGGCTATTCGCCCAGGCATAGAAACACGCTGATGAGGGATAAGCTGATGGCCGGCAAAACGCTCTACGACAAGCTCTGGGAAATGCACGAGGTGAAGCGCCGCGACGATGGTTCGTCGCTGATCTACATCGACCGGCATATCCTCCACGAAGTGACCTCGCCACAGGCCTTCGAGGGGCTGCGCCTGGCCGGACGCAAGCCCTGGCGCATCGACGCCAACATCGCCACCCCGGATCACAACGTGCCGACCACCCAGGCAGAGCGCCAGGGCGGCCTCGAGTCGATTGCCGATGAGGTGTCGCGCATCCAGGTACAGACCCTGGACGAGAACTGCGATGACTTCGGCATCCTCGAATTCAAGATGAACGACAGTCGTCAGGGCATCGTCCACGTGGTCGGCCCGGAGCAGGGCGCTACCCTGCCGGGCATGACCGTGGTCTGCGGCGACTCGCATACCTCCACCCATGGCGCCTTCGGCGCCCTGGCCCACGGCATCGGCACCTCCGAGGTCGAGCACGTGCTCGCCACCCAGTGCCTGGTGGCCAAGAAGATGAAGAACATGCAGGTGCGCGTGGAGGGCCAGCTGCCCTTCGGCGTGACCGCCAAGGACATCGTCCTCGCCGTGATCGGCAAGATCGGCACCGCCGGGGGTAATGGCCATGCCCTGGAGTTCGCCGGCAGCGCCATTCGCGACCTGTCCCTGGAAGGCCGCATGACCATCTGCAACATGTCGATCGAGGCGGGCGCCCGGGTCGGCCTGGTGGCGGTGGACGAGAAGACCATCGCCTACGTAGAGGGCCGTCCCTTCGCGCCCAAGGGTGCCGATTGGGGCAAGGCCGTGGCGCAGTGGCGTGGCCTGGTGTCGGATGAAGATGCCGTGTTCGACACCGTCGTCGAGTTGCGTGCCGAAGACATCAAGCCGCAGGTCAGCTGGGGCACTTCGCCGGAGATGGTTCTGGCCGTCGACCAGAAGGTGCCGGATCCGGCTGCCGAAGCCGACCCGGTCAAGCGCGACTCCATAGTGCGTGCCCTCAAATACATGGGGCTGACGGCCAATCAGGCGATCACCGATATCCAGCTGGACCGTGTGTTCATCGGCTCCTGCACCAACTCGCGGATCGAAGACCTGCGCGCCGCCGCCGAGGTGGCGAAGGGGCGCAAGGTCGCCGCGACCATCAAGCAGGCCCTGGTGGTGCCAGGCTCCGGTCTGGTCAAGGCGCAAGCCGAGGCCGAGGGGCTGGACAAGGTGTTTATCGAGGCCGGTTTCGAATGGCGCGAGCCGGGCTGCTCCATGTGCCTGGCGATGAACCCCGACAAGCTGGGCAGTGGCGAGCATTGCGCCTCCACCTCCAACCGCAACTTCGAGGGGCGCCAGGGCGCCGGCGGGCGCACCCACCTGGTCAGCCCGGCCATGGCCGCGGCTGCCGCGGTGACTGGCCACTTCGTCGATGTGCGTGAACTGATCCAGCCTTAAGGAGACCGACCATGAAAGCCTTTACCCAGCACACCGGTCTGGTCGCGCCGCTCGATCGGGCCAATGTCGACACCGACCAGATCATTCCCAAGCAGTTCCTGAAGTCGATCAAGCGCAGCGGTTTCGGCCCCAACCTGTTCGACGAGTGGCGTTACCTGGATGTCGGCCAGCCGAATCAGGACTGCTCGACGCGGCCGATCAACCCGGACTTCGTGCTGAACTTCCCGCGCTATCAGGGCGCCAGCGTGTTGCTGGCACGGGAGAACTTCGGTTGCGGCTCGAGTCGCGAGCACGCGCCCTGGGCGCTGGATGAGTACGGCTTTCGCGCGGTGATCGCGCCGAGCTTCGCCGATATCTTCTTCAACAACAGCTTCAAGAATGGCCTGCTGCCGATCATCCTCGGCGAAAGCGATGTCGATGAACTGTTCCAGCAGTGTGAGGCCGAAGAGGGTTACCAGCTGACCGTCGACCTGGCGGCGCAAACCGTGACTCGCCCGGATGGCAAGCAGTACCGCTTCGAAGTCGATGCCTTCCGCAAGCACTGCCTGCTCAATGGTCTGGATGACATCGGCCTGACCCTGCAGGACCAGGCGGCGATCAAGGCGTTCGAGGCCAAACACCAGCAGAGCAGCCCCTGGCTGTTCGGCGCGATCAAGTAATCAAGGACATTTCATGAGCAAGCAGATTCTGGTTCTTCCTGGCGACGGCATCGGTCCGGAGATCATGGCCGAGGCGGTCAAGGTGCTGCGCTTGGCCAATGACAAGTACGACCTGGGCATCGAGTTGTCGTTCGATGAGCTGGGCGGCGCCGCGGTGGACAAGTACGGCGTACCCCTGGCCGACGAGACCCTGGAGCGCGCCCGCTCTGCCGATGCCGTGCTGCTCGGCGCCGTCGGCGGGCCCAAGTGGGACAAGATCGACCCGGCCCTGCGCCCGGAACGCGGCCTGCTGAAGATCCGCTCGCAGCTGGGCCTGTTCGCCAACCTGCGTCCGGCCATTCTCTACCCGCAGCTCGCCGATGCCTCTTCGCTGAAGCCGGAGGTGGTCGCCGGTCTGGACATTCTCATCGTTCGCGAACTGACCGGTGGCATCTACTTCGGTCAGCCGCGCGAGAGCAAGCTGCTGGAAAACGGCGAGCGCATGGCCTACGACACCCTGCCATACAGCGAGAGCGAAATCCGCCGTATCGCCCGGGTCGGTTTCGACATGGCTCGCGTGCGCGGCAAGAAACTGTGCTCGGTGGACAAGGCCAATGTGCTGGCCTCCAGCCAATTGTGGCGCGCCGTGGTCGAAGAAGTGGCCAAGGACTACCCGGACGTCGAGCTCAGCCACATGTACGTGGACAACGCGGCCATGCAGCTGGTGCGCGCGCCCAAGCAATTCGACGTGATGGTCACCGACAATATGTTCGGTGACATTCTGTCGGATGAGGCTTCCATGCTCACCGGTTCCATTGGCATGCTGCCTTCAGCGTCCCTGGATGCCAACAACAAGGGCATGTACGAGCCCTGTCACGGCAGCGCCCCGGATATCGCCGGGCAAGGCATCGCCAACCCATTGGCGACCATCCTCTCGGTGTCGATGATGCTGCGCTACAGCTTCAATCAGGGCCAGGCCGCCGATGCCATCGAGCAGGCGGTGAGCAAGGTGCTCGATCAGGGCCTGCGCACCGGCGACATCCATTCGGCCGGTACGACCAAGGTCGGTACGGCGGCCATGGGTGATGCGGTAGTCGAAGCACTGCGTAGTCTGTAATCTCTCGGATCCGCCGGGGCGGTTCCGGCGGTCTGTTCATATAGGTGTAGTCGTTATGAAACGTGTAGGTCTGATCGGTTGGCGTGGCATGGTCGGTTCCGTGCTGATGCAGCGCATGCTGGAAGAGCAGGATTTCGACTTGATCGAACCGGTGTTCTTCACCACTTCCAATGTGGGTGGTCAGGGCCCGGCCATCGGCAAGGACATCGCCCCGCTGAAGGACGCTTACAGCATCGATGAGCTCAAGGGCCTGGATGTGATCCTGACCTGTCAGGGTGGCGACTACACCAGCGAAGTCTTCCCCAAGCTGCGTGAGGCGGGCTGGCAGGGCTACTGGATCGACGCCGCGTCCTCGCTGCGCATGGCCGATGACGCGGTCATCGTGCTGGACCCGGTCAACCGCAAGGTGATCGACCAGTCCCTCGATGCCGGCATGAAGAACTACATCGGCGGCAACTGCACCGTGAGCCTGATGCTGATGGCGCTGGGCGGTCTGTACGAAGCCGGCCTGGTCGAGTGGATGAGCGCCATGACCTATCAGGCGGCCAGCGGCGCCGGGGCGCAGAACATGCGCGAGCTGATCAAGCAGATGGGTGCGATCAATGGCGCGGTCGCCGATGACCTGGCCAATCCGGCCAGCGCCATTCTCGACATCGATCGCAAGGTGGCCGAGGCCATGCGCGGCGATGCCTTCCCGGTGGACAATTTTGGCGTGCCGCTGGCCGGCAGCCTGATTCCCTATATCGACAAGGAACTGCCCAATGGGCAGAGCCGTGAAGAATGGAAGGCACAGGCAGAGACCAACAAGATCCTCGGTCGCTTCAAGAGCCCGATCCCGGTCGATGGCATCTGCGTGCGCATCGGTGCCATGCGCTGCCACAGCCAGGCGCTGACCATCAAGCTGAACAAGGATGTGCCGCTGTCCGACCTCGAAGGCCTGATCAGTCAGCACAACCCCTGGGTCAAGCTGGTGCCGAATCAACGCGAGGCGAGCATCCGCGAACTGGGCCCGACCGCCGTCACCGGCACCCTGAGCGTACCGGTGGGGCGTCTGCGCAAGTTGAACATGGGCTCGCAGTACCTGGGTGCCTTCACCGTTGGCGACCAGCTGTTGTGGGGGGCGGCCGAGCCGCTGCGGCGCATGTTGCGGATCCTGCTGGAGCGTTAAGGGCGAGCGGCCGGTTGCGATCGGTTGCGGGCTTGAGTAGAAGAAGGGGCGGGCTGTGCCGGTGTCGGGTGTTTTCCCCGATCGCCGGTCGGCTCGCTCCTTTGCATTTGTGGGGTCGCGCTATACAGTGCGGACCTTGTTTGAGTCAGAAGCGATGAGATGACCCGAAGTTTCGATATTGCCGTGATTGGCGCAACTGGCAGCGTTGGCGAGAGCCTGGTGCAATTGCTCGAGGAGCGCATCCTGCCGGTTGGCAGTCTGCATCTGCTTGCCGGTAGCGAGTCGGTGGGGCAGTCGCTGGCATTCAGGGGCAAGACGCTGCGCGTGCGGCCGCTGGAGTCCTTCGATTTCGGCAGCGTTCAGTTGGCCTTCTTCGCCGCAGGCGCAGCGGTGACCCGTGAGTACGCCGAGCGAGTGAGTGCCGCTGGTTGCGCGTTGATCGATCTGGCCGCGGCCTTGCCGTCCTCCCTGGCGCCGCGGGTGGTGCCGGAGGTCAATGCACAGGTCCTGGCTGGGCTGGCCGCACCCTACCGGCTGACCAGTCCGAGTGCGCCGGCGGTTGCCGTGGCGCTGGTGCTGGCGGCGTTGCGGCCGCAGCTGCAGGTGAAGCATCTGACGCTCACCGCGTGCATGGCCGTGTCCAGTCGGGGGCGTGAGGGGGTGTCCGAGTTGGCGCGGCAAACCGCCGAGTTGCTCAATGCTCGCCCGCTTGAGCCGCGTCTGTTCGACCGGCAGATCGCGTTCAATCTGCTGGCCCAGGTCGATACGCCCGATGCTACCGGTCACGGTGCGCTGGAGCGGCGTCTGGCCGGCGAGCTGAAGGAGTTGCTCGAGGCGCCGAGCCTGGCGGTTTCGGCTACCTGCGTGCAGGCGCCGGTGTTTTTTGGCGACAGCCTCAGCCTATCGCTGCTGGCCAATGCTGCCGTCGATCTACCGGCTGTTTGCGCAGCATTGCAGGCGGCGCCCGGGATCGAATATGTTGAGCCTGGCGATTATCCTACGGCGGTCGGTGATGCGCTCGGCCAGGACGAGGTCTATGTGGGCCGGGTTCGCGGCGGCCTGGATGAGCCGGCGGAACTGAATTTGTGGATTGCGTCTGATAATGCAAGAAAAGGCGCTGCCCTGAACGCTGTGCAGTTGGCCGAGTTGTTGATAAAACACTATCTGTAAAAGATACTTACCCTGAAATTTGAAGAATCTTTCGAGCTTGGCAATACTGGCTCAGTTGATTGCTGCATGGGGAGCCGCCTTCTTGGGGATGCAGGCAGCAATCATCACGTCCCCTCGCATGCCGAGAAAAAAGATAAAACAAGGGAAAACGCTATGGTTCGGGTTCGCAAACTGGTGCTGGCAATCGCAGCTGCTTCGGCACTGTCCTCGGGTATGGCGCATGCGCTAGGTCTGGGTGAGGTGACCCTGCAGTCGGCGCTGAATCAGCCCCTGGTGGCTGAAATCGAATTGCTCGAGGTGCGTGACCTGGGCTCCGATGAGGTGCTGCCGAACCTGGCCTCTCCCGATGAGTTCACCAAGGCTGGCGTCGATCGCCAGTACTTTCTCACCGACCTGAAGTTCACTCCGATACTCAAGCCCAACGGCAAGAGCGTCATCCGCGTGACTTCGAGCAAGCCGGTGCGCGAACCCTATCTGAACTTCCTGGTCGAGGTGCTGTGGCCGAGCGGGCGTCTGCTGCGCGAGTACACGCTGCTGCTCGATCCGCCACTCTATTCGCCGCAGGCGGTTACCGCTGTCGCGCCGGCGACGTCGGCGGCCGCGCCGGTGGTCCGTGCACCCGCTGCGCCGGTTGCGCCTGCGAGTGTTCCATCGTCATCGACTGCGGCGGCGTCGAGTGCGCCGCTGGGCGAGCAATACAAGACCAGCGCCAACGATACGCTCTGGGAGATCGCCCAGCGTGTGCGCGGCAGCGGCAGTGTAAATCAGGCCATGCTGGCCATTCAGGACCTCAATCCGCAGGCCTTTATCGATGGCAACATCAATCGGTTGAAGCGTGGGCAGGTCCTGCGTCTGCCGGACGCACAGCAGATCGCGCGCCGCACCCGTGAGGAGGCAATTGCCCAGGTTGCCGCACAGAATGCCAGCTGGCGCGAGGCGCGTGGGCTTGCAAGTGCTCGTCAGCTGGATGCGACCAAACGCAGTGTGGCGGGTGCCGCGCCGGCCGAGGTCAAGGCTCAAGACAGCCTCAAGCTGGTGGCCGCCGACGCCGGTAAGGCCACTAGCGGTAGCGAAAAAGGCTCTGCCGATAGCAAGGCACTGGCTGACAAGCTGGCCGTGACCCAGGAAAGTCTCGACTCGACCCGTCGTGAAAACGACGAGCTGAAGAGCCGCATGGGCGATCTGCAAGGGCAGCTCGACAAACTGCAGCGGCTGATTCAGCTCAAGGACGATCAGCTGGCCAAATTGCAGGTCGATCTGGCTGCGCAGGAGCAGGTCCCGGTGGCGCCTGCTGCTAGCGAATCCGCGGCAGCGACCACAGCCGCGCCGGTGGTGGTCGAGGAAGCGACAGGAGCCAGTGAGACGGTTGAACAGACTGACTTCAACTACAGCGAGGAAGTGGCGCAGAAACCGGCTGCCACCGAGGCTGCTCAGCCGCCAGTTGCCGAGCAACCGGCGGCGCCAGTCAAGCCTGCGGAGCCGGCGGCGAAGGCACCGGTTGCTGCGCCTGCGCCAGCGGTCAGCCAGCCGGCAGAGACGAGCTTGGTCGACGATTTGTTGGCTAATCCCATGCTTCTGGGGGTTGCCGGCGGCGGGGCGCTCCTGTTGGTACTGGTTGGCCTGATGATGCTGTCCCGGCGCAACGCGCTCAAGGAGGCCGAACTGCAGGAAGGGCTGGTCGCGGAGGCGACCCAGGCAGATTTCGACGCCGACATGCAACTACAACCCGATAGCTTTGAAGGCTTGTCGACCGAAGGCGATGAGACCCCGGCCTCTGCCAATGAGGGCCGGGTCACTGCGCAGACCGGTGATGCCCTGGGCGAGGCCGATATCTATATCGCCTATGGCCGATTCAATCAGGCTGCCGAGTTGCTGCAGAATGCCATCAACGACGAGCCGCACCGCGGCGACCTGCGTGTGAAGTTGATGGAGGTTCAGGCCGAGCTGGGTGATCGCGAAGGTTTTGCTCGTCAGGAGGCCGAACTGCGTGAGATCGGCGGTGCCGCGGCACAGGTCGAGCAGCTCAAGGCCAAATACCCGGCCATGGTCGGGCTGGCGATGGCCGGTACGGCGGCTGCCGCCGTAGAAGACGATATGGGTGGTTTCAGTCTGGATGACCTGGGTCTCGACGATGCGCCCGAGCATGCCAAGGCGGGAGCGGAGGATAGCGATGACGCATTCGACCTGAGCCTCGATGAGTTGGAGTCGGAATTGGATCGCGACCTGCCGTCCAGTGCGGCGAGCGCATCCGAGGAAGAGCTGGACACGCTGTCGCTCGACGACGATTTCGAGCTGGATGAGGTCGTGGGGCAGGGCATGAGCAAGGATGATGAGCTGGAGTTCGAGCTCAGCCTTGATGAGGGAGCCGAAGATCGCCCGGCAGCGAGTGATGAACTGGCCGGCTTCGACCTGATGTCCGCCTCCGAGGAGGCGCCGGCTGTGAGTGATGAGGATGAGTTTCTGTTGAGCCTGGATGACGAGGCGGAAGAAGCGCTGCCTGGCGGCGAACTGGCGGAGTCGAGTTTCGAATTGACCGACGAAGAGGTCAAGGCAGCAGCAGAGGACAATGCATTCGATCTGCCGATGGACTTCGATCTGTCACTCAGTGAGGAGGCCCCGGCCGAATCCACGGAAGGCAGCTTCGCGGCCCAGCTGGAAGAGGTGAGTGCCGAACTGGATCAGCTGTCGAGCGATCTGGAGCCGGCCACGCCGGACCTCGAAGTCGATGAGCCCGAGGCGGCCGCTGAGCCGGCGCTGGGGGGCATGGACCTCGAAGGCGATGATGACTTCGACTTTCTTGCCGGGACCGACGAGGCCGCCACCAAGCTCGATCTGGCGCGCGCCTATATCGACATGGGCGATGCCGAGGGGGCTCGCGATATCCTCGACGAAGTGGTCGTCGAAGGTAGTGAGGATCAACAGCAGGAAGCGCGCGAGTTGATCGCTAAATTGGTTTGATACATGTCTGATGCACGACCTGCAGCGGCAGCCGAATTGGCTGCCGTTGGCATTTTCAAAGTGGCTCTTGGTGTCGAATACAAGGGTTCGCGGTATCGCGGTTTTCAGCGCCAGCGTGCTGGCGTGCCGTCGATTCAGGAAGCGTTGGAGAAAGCCTTGGCCAAGGTGGCTGGCGGGGTTCCCGTGACTTTGAGCTGTGCCGGGCGCACCGATGCCCTGGTGCATGCCAGCGCCCAGGTGGTGCATTTCGATACGCCGGTCGAGCGCTCCATGCATGCCTGGGTCATGGGCGCCAACATGAACCTGCCCGGTGATATCAGCGTGACCTGGGCCAAGCTGATGCCGGCGCATTTCGATGCGCGTTTCTGTGCCATGGCTCGCCGCTACCGCTATGTCATCTACAATGACCAGATTCGTCCGGCGCATATGGCCGAGGAGGTTACCTGGAACCACCGGCCGCTGGATGTGGCGCGGATGCGTCAGGCGGCAGAGTCATTGGTTGGTACCCACGATTTCAGCGCCTTCCGCGCGCGCCAATGCCAGGCCAAATCGCCAATCAAGACCGTTCACCACCTGCACCTGCTCGAGCATGGCCGCTTTATCGTGCTGGATATTCGCGCCAATGCCTTCCTGCACCATATGGTGCGCAATATCGCCGGGGTGCTGATGGCGATCGGTGCCGGTGAGCGCCCGGTAGAGTGGGCGCGGGAGGTGCTGGAGACACGGGTGCGCCGCACTGGTGGAGTTACCGCCCACCCTTATGGTCTTTACCTGGTGCAAGTCGACTACCCCGAGGAGTTCGACTTGCCCAGACGCTACCTTGGGCCACACTTTCTCTCCGGGCTGCCGGATGTGGCGGCTGACGCCTAGAATACCTTTTGCTACCATCGATGTTTTCTAAGGGTGCACGCCAGTTGTCAGTCGTTCGCTGCAAGATCTGTGGGATTACTCGCGTAGAGGATGCACTGGCCGCAGCCGCGGCGGGTGCCGACGCGATCGGCCTGGTGTTCTACGCCAAGAGTCCGCGCGCTGTGAGTGTGCGTCAGGCGCAGGCGATCATCGCCGCGCTGCCACCGTTCGTGAGCACGGTTGGCTTGTTCGTCGATATGCCGCGCAGGGAGCTCGAGGGACTGCTCGATGTGCTCCCGCTGGACCTGCTGCAGTTTCACGGTGATGAATCACCGGCCGACTGCGTGGGTTACCCCCGTCCCTATATCAAGGCATTGCGGGTCAGGCCCGGTGACGATATTGCCGCCCGGGTGAAGCTCTATGGCGGTGCGGCAGGAGTCCTGCTTGACACCTACGTATCCGGTATTCCCGGAGGGACGGGCGAGGCATTCGACTGGTCGCTGGTGCCGGCGGATCTAAGCAAGCCCATTATCCTTGCCGGAGGCCTGACGCCAGGCAATGTCCAGGCGGCGATCGGGCAGGTGCGACCCTTTGCGGTCGATGTCAGTGGGGGCGTCGAGGCGAGCAAGGGTATCAAGGACGCCGACAAGATTCGGGCGTTCATGCAGGCCGTCAGGGCTGCGTGAGCGCCAAATGCAGGGCGATGTGACGGCGCTGCCGGCTTGGCCGTCCATAACCCCTGAGCGCCTATGGTGGCGGTCACGGCGAGGTGGCGGGTTGTTCGCTGTTGGTTTGCAGGCGTCAAAGGGTGACTGCCTGATGCGAATGCCGGTCCCTGTTGAGGCTGCACTCGTGAATTCGCTTGAATGTGCTTTCGGGGCAGGGTGCCTCGGGCTTGTTCGAGCCTAAAGCTGTGGAGAGATAAGAGCATGAGCAACTGGTTGGTAGACAAACTGATCCCATCGATCATGCGTTCCGAAGTCAAGAAGAGCTCGGTGCCCGAAGGGCTGTGGCACAAGTGCCCGTCTTGCGATGCGGTGTTGTACAAGCCCGAACTGGAAAAGACCCTGGATGTCTGTCCCAAGTGCAATCACCATATGCGCATCGATGCGCGCGCGCGCCTGGACCTGTTCCTCGACGCCGAGGGTCGGGAAGAAGTCGGCGCCGACCTGGAGCCGGTCGACCGCCTGAAGTTTCGCGACAGCAAGAAGTACAAGGATCGCCTGGCGGGTGCGCAGAAGCAGACCGGTGAAAAAGATGCGCTGGTGGCCATGCGTGGCACCCTGGAGCAGATGCCGGTTGTGGCCTGCGCCTTCGAATTCTCGTTCATGGGCGGTTCGATGGGGGCAATCGTTGGCGAGCGCTTCGTGCGCGCGGCCAACGTTGCGCTGGAGCAGCGCTGCCCGCTGATATGCTTCTCTGCCTCCGGTGGCGCACGCATGCAGGAAGCGTTGATCTCGCTGATGCAGATGGCCAAGACTTCCGCTGTGCTGGCTCGTCTGCGCGAAGAGGGTGTTCCTTTCATCTCGGTGCTGACCGATCCGGTGTATGGCGGGGTCTCCGCCAGCCTGGCGATGCTTGGCGATGTGATCGTCGCCGAACCGCGTGCGCTGATCGGTTTCGCCGGGCCGCGGGTGATCGAGCAGACGGTGCGCGAGAAGCTCCCCGAGGGCTTCCAGCGCAGTGAGTTCCTGCTCGAGCACGGCGCCATCGACATGATCATCCACCGCGCCGAGTTGCGCCCGCGCCTGGCCAGGTTGTTGGCTCAGCTGATGCGTCTGCCTTCCCCTGTTGCATCGTTGCCGGCTACCGCATGATCGAGCGTTCCCTTGCCGATTGGCTGGCGTACCTGGAGCAGTTGCACCCCAATGCGATCGACATGGGCCTGGATCGCTCCAGGGCAGTTGCCCAGCGACTAGGCCTGACTCGTCCGGCGCCGCGCGTGATTACCGTCACCGGCACCAATGGCAAGGGTTCGACCTGTGCTTTCCTCGCCTCGCTGCTCCAGGCGCAGGGCCTCAAGGTGGGCGTATACAGCTCGCCACATCTGCTGCGCTACAACGAACGGGTGCAGATCGCGGGTGCCGAAGCCGGCGATGCCGAGCTGTGCGCGGCGTTCGCCGCTGTCGAGGCGGCGCGCGGCGATATCTCCCTGACCTATTTCGAGGTGGGAACCCTGGCGGCTTTCTGGTTGTTCCAGCGCGCCGCCCTGGACGTCGCGGTGCTGGAAGTCGGTCTGGGTGGGCGGCTGGATGCGGTCAATCTGGTCGATGCCGATCTGGCGCTGGTCACCAGCATCGGTCTGGATCATGCCGAATGGCTCGGCGACAGCCGTGAATCGGTTGCCTTCGAGAAGGCCGGTATCTTCCGGTCGGGCAAGCCGGCGCTGTGTGGTGACCCGCTGCCGCCACAGCCGTTGTTGGACCAGGCGGCTGCGCTGGCGGCCCCCCTGCTGCTGCGTGGCCGTGATTATGATCTGCGCGTCACAGCCGAGGATTGGTCCTGGTCCGGCGTCGGCCCGCGGGGCAAGGGCCTGAGTCTGCAGCATTTGCCGCTGCTCGACTTGCCCATGGAGAACGCCGCACTGGCACTGCAGGCCTATGCCCTGCTGGATCTGCCCTGGCATGCCGGGCAGATCGCCGATGCGCTCAGGTGCACCCGGGTCATCGGCCGGCTGGATCGAAGAAACATCCAGTGGCAGGGCAAGGCGCTGACACTGCTGCTCGATGTTGGGCATAATCCCCACGCCGCCGAGTACTTGGCGCGCCGACTGGCGAGCAACTGCCCAAGGGGGCGCCGCTTGGCCGTGTTCGGCTTGTTGGCGGACAAGGATCTGCCTGGGGTGGTGACGCCCCTGTTGGACGTCGTATCGGACTGGGCGGTAGCGCCGCTGCCGACCGGGCGCACGCGTCCGGCCGGCGAGTTGCAGGCCTATCTGCACAACTGCGGTGCTCAGGTGGTGGTCTATGCCGATGTGGCGTCTGCCTTGCAGGGGCTGTGCATGAATGCCGTCGATGGCGATGAGATTCTGCTGTTCGGATCGTTTTACTGCGTGGCCGAGGCCCTGGGCTGGCTGGCCCGCCATGCCACGGGAGATGGGCAGGATGGCTTTGCTGGATAAAGGGTTGAAACAGCGCATGGTCGGCGCCCTGGTACTGCTGGCCCTGGCAGTGATCTTTCTGCCCATGCTGCTGACGCGCGAAGACCCGTTGCGTCAGGTCAGAGTCGACGCGCCCAGCATGCCGTCGGCGCCCGCCATGCCGCAGATCGACATCCAGCCGGTGGCGGTGCTGGAGCCCGAGGCCTTGCCGCAGGAGCCAGTGCCCGAGGAGCTGTCGGCGCAGCCTGCCCCTGTGCCGAGCGAAACGCCTGCGCCAGCGTCGGCCAAGGCCCTCGAGCCGGCTGCTGCGCAAGCCAGTGCGCCGGCACCAGCGCCCGCCGGTCGCCTGGATGCCAATGGCCTGCCGGTCAGCTGGTCGGTGCAATTGGCCAGTCTGTCCAGCCTCAGCGGGGCGCAAAGCCTGCAGAAGACGCTGCGCGGTCAGGGCTACAACGCCTATATTCGCAGCGTCGACGGCATGAACCGGGTGTTCGTCGGGCCCCTGATCGAGCGTGTCGAGGCCGATCGTCTGCGGGACCAGTTGCAGCGACAGCACAAGCTCAACGGTTTCGTCGTGCGCTTTCAGCCGGAGCGCAGCTAATCCTCTGCTTACTCGATGGCGGGGGCTCTGCTAAAATGCAGCGCCTTTTCCGTCGGTAGCCTGCATCGTGGCATTTACTTGGGTCGACTGGGCGATAATCGCCATCATCGCCATTTCGGGCTTGATCAGTTTGAGCCGGGGTTTCGTCAAGGAAGCCCTGTCGTTGCTCACCTGGATCATCGCGGGGGTGGTTGCCTGGATGTTTGGTGGAGCACTGTCCCAGCATCTGGTCGACTACATCCAGACCCCTTCTGCCCGGGTTATCGCCGCCTGTTCCATTCTCTTCATCGTCACCTTGCTGGTGGGTGCGCTGGTCAATTATCTGCTTGGCGAACTGATTCGGGTCACCGGCCTGTCCGGCACCGACCGATTGCTGGGCATGGTATTCGGCGCCGCCCGCGGCGGCCTGCTGGTCGTGGTGCTGGTCGGTCTGCTCAGCCTGACGCCGTTTCAACAGGATCCATGGTGGCGCGAGTCGACGCTGCTGCCGCATTTCTTATTGGTCGCCGACTGGTCGAAAAACCTCATTCTGGGGCTGTCCAGTCAGTGGCTTGCAAGCGGCGTCAGCGCGCCCGCCGAGCTGCCGTTCAAAACAGGTCTCTTGCAGTAAACTGCCGCAAGAGCGTTCGAAATTCGCGTGTTTCACTGAGTAGGGGTTGCGTCACATGTGTGGCATTGTCGGTATCGTCGGTAAATCGAACGTCAATCAGGCGCTGTATGACGGTCTCACCGTCCTCCAGCACCGCGGCCAGGATGCTGCCGGTATTGTCACCAGCCATGAAGGCCGGTTGTTTCTGCGCAAGGACAACGGCCTGGTGCGCGATGTCTTCCAGCAGCGCCACATGCAGCGTCTGGTCGGCCATATGGGCATTGGCCATGTGCGCTATCCGACCGCTGGCAGCTCCAGTTCAGCCGAGGCGCAACCTTTCTACGTCAACTCGCCCTATGGCATCACCCTGGCGCACAACGGCAACCTGACCAATGTCGAGCAGCTGGCCAAGGAGATCTACGAGTCGGATCTGCGCCACGTCAACACCAACTCCGACTCGGAAGTCCTGCTCAACGTGTTCGCCCACGAGTTGGCCCAGCGCGGCCGCCTGCAGCCGACCGAGGAGGACGTGTTCGCCGCGGTCAGCGACGTGCACAAGCGCTGCCGCGGCGGCTACGCGGTGGTGGCGATGATCACCGGCTACGGCATCGTCGGCTTCCGCGACCCTAATGGCATCCGCCCCATCGTCTTCGGTCAGCGCCATACCGACGAGGGTGTCGAATACATGATCGCCTCGGAGAGCGTGTCGCTCGACGTGCTCGGTTTCACCCTGATCCGCGACCTGGCGCCTGGCGAGGCGGTCTACATCACCGAGGACGGCAAGCTGTTCACCCGTCAGTGCGCCGAGAACCCGCGCTATTCGCCGTGCATCTTCGAGCATGTCTACCTGGCGCGTCCCGACTCGATCATGGACGGCATCTCGGTGTACAAGGCGCGCCTGCGCATGGGCGAGAAGCTGGCCGAGAAGATCCAGCGCGAGCGCCCCGATCATGACATCGACGTGGTCATCCCGATTCCCGACACCAGTCGCACCTCGGCGCTGGAACTGGCCAATCACCTGGGCGTGAAGTTCCGCGAGGGTTTCGTCAAGAACCGCTATATTGGCCGGACCTTCATCATGCCCGGGCAGGCAGCGCGCAAGAAGTCCGTGCGGCAGAAACTCAACGCCATCGAACTGGAGTTCCGCGGCAAGAACGTGATGCTGGTGGACGACTCCATTGTCCGTGGCACCACCTGCAAGCAGATCATCCAGATGGCCCGCGAGGCCGGGGCGAAGAACGTCTACTTCTGTTCGGCGGCGCCGGCGGTACGCTACCCCAATGTCTACGGCATCGATATGCCCAGCGCCCACGAGCTGATCGCCCACAACCGGACCACCGAGCAGGTCGCCGAACTGATCGGCGCCGACTGGCTGGTCTATCAGGACCTGCCGGACCTGATCGAGGCCGTCAGCGGTAGCAAGAAGATCAAGATCGACAACTTCGACTGTGCGGTGTTCGATGGCCAGTACGTCACCGGCGATGTCGACGAGGCCTACCTGGACAAGATCGAGCAGGCGCGCAATGACGCGACCAAGGCCAAGTCCCAGGCGGTCAGCGCGATTATCGACCTGTACAACAATTGATCGAATAGCTGCCTGGCGTCCAGCCGCACCCGATTCGCCAATCTGCGGCTAGGGCGGCGGTTCGGGCAAGGCGGTGTGGCGGTGTGAGGTAGGTATGAGTCAAGAATGGCAAGCCGGGCGACTGGATAGCGATCTCGAGGGCGTCGGTTTCGACACCCTGGCGGTGCGCGCCGGACAGCGCCGTTCGCCGGAAGGCGAGCACAGCGAGGCGCTGTACCCGACCTCCAGCTATGTGTTTCGCACAGCGGCGGATGCGGCGGCGCGCTTTGCCGGCGAGGTGGCGGGCAATGTCTACTCGCGCTACACCAACCCCACGGTGCGCGCCTTCGAGGAGCGCCTGGCGGCGCTGGAGGGCGCCGAGCAGGCGGTCGCCACGGCCTCCGGGATGTCGGCGATCCTGTCGATCGTCATGAGCCTGTGCAGCGGCGGCGATCACGTGCTGGTGTCACGCAGCGTATTCGGCTCCACCATCAGCCTGTTCGAGAAGTACCTCAAGCGCTTCGGCGTGCAGGTCGACTATGTGCCGCTGTCGGACCTGACGGCCTGGGCGGCAGCGATCAAGCCGAACACCAAGCTGCTGTTCGTCGAGTCGCCATCCAATCCGCTGGCGGAACTGGTGGATATCGCCGCGCTGGCGCAGATCGCCCACGACAGGGGCGCCTTGCTGGCCGTCGACAACTGCTTCTGCACCCCGGCGCTGCAGCAGCCGCTCAAGCTCGGGGCGGACATCGTCATGCATTCGGCGACCAAGTACATCGACGGCCAGGGCCGCAGCATGGGTGGCGTGGTGGCCGGTCGCGCCGAACAGATGAAGGAGATCGTCGGCTTCCTGCGCACTGCCGGGCCGACCCTCAGTCCGTTCAATGCCTGGTTGTTCCTCAAGGGCCTGGAAACCCTGCGCGTGCGCATGCAGGCGCATTGCGCCAATGCACAGCAACTGGCCGAGTGGCTGGAGCTGCAGTCTGGCATCGAGCAGGTCTACTACGCCGGCTTGCCCAGCCACCCGCAGCACGAACTGGCCAGGCGTCAGCAGAGCGGCTTCGGCGCGGTGGTCAGTTTCGAGGTCGAGGGTGGCAAGGAAGCGGCCTGGCGCTTTATCGATGCGACCCGGGTGATCTCCATCACCACCAACCTGGGCGATACCAAGACCACCATCGCCCATCCGGCCACCACCTCCCATGGCAGACTGTCGCCGGCCGAGCGCGCCAGCGCCGGCATCCGTGACAACCTGATTCGGGTGGCGGTGGGCCTGGAAGACCTGGCCGATCTCAAGGCTGATCTGGCCCGCGGCTTGGCGGCACTCTAGTTGCCCTGCAGCGGCAGTCACAATAAGAAGCCCCGGCGCAAGCCGGTAATGCTGTTCACTTAAGCATTACACCTATCGGTGGGCTTTTGCGTGGGTGCTGGGAGGCTCAGTGGCTGAGTTTGAGGCCGGCCAGGCCGCAGACGATCAGGGCGACGCTGGCCAGGCGCAGCAGCGCCATCGACTCGCCGAACAGGATGATCCCGGCGATCACGGTGCCCACCGCGCCTACTCCGGTCCACACGGCGTAGGCCGTGCCTAGTGGCAGTTCCTTCATGGCCAGGCCAAGCAAGGCGAGACTGACGATCATCGCGGCCAGGGTGAGCAGGGTGGGCAGCGGGCGGGAGAAACCGTCGGTGTATTTCAGCCCGACAGCCCAGCCGACTTCGAACAGCCCGGCGAGGAACAGGATTATCCAGGACATGATGACCTCCAGTGGACGTAGTAATGGAGGGGGGGGCGGCCCTGGCCAGGCGGGCCCAGGGCCGGGGCCGCACAGGCCTCAGATCCCCTGCGGAATGTCTTCGCCGCCGAGGGCCTCGAACAGCGCGGGGAGGAATTCGACGAAGGTCAGCATCATCAGGGTGAAGCTGGCGTCCAGCTGGCCGAGGTTGTCGTCGCCACCGTCCTGCTCGGCCTGCTCCTGCAGCAGGTCCTCGAAGCGCAGGCGCTTGACCACCAGCTTGTCGTCGAGCACGAACGACAGCTTGTCCTGCCAGGCCAGAGACAGCTGGGTGACCTGCTTGCCGGCCGTCATGTGCAGCTGGATCTCATCGCTGGTCAGGTCCTGGCGCTTGCAGCGCACCACGCCACCATCCTCGTGGGTGTCGCGCAGTTCGCATTCGTCGAGCACGGTAAAGTCAGCTGCGGCCTGCTGGGCCTTGACCCAGTCGGTGAGGGTGGCGCTCGGCGCGATCTTCACCGTCAGCGGGCGCACCGGCAGCGAGCCGATCGCTTCGCGCAGGGTCGACAGCAGGTCTTCGGCGCGCTTGGGGCTGGAGGCGTCCACCAGGATCAGGCCCTGGGCCGGGGCGATGGCGGCGAAGGTCGCCGACTTGCGGATAAAGGCGCGCGGCAGGAAGGCCTGGACGATCTCGTCCTTGAGCTGGTCGCGCTCCTTCTTGTAGACCTTGCGCATCTGCTCGTTTTCGATCTCGTCGACCTTCTCCTTGAGAGCGTCGCGCACCACGCTGCCCGGCAGAATGCGTTCTTCCTTGCGCGCGGCGATCAGCAGGAAGCCCTGGCTTTCGTGCACCAGCGGCGCGTCGGCGCCCTTGCCGAACGGCGCGATGAAGCCGTAGGTGGTCAGCTCCTGGCTGGCGCAGGGGCGCGCCGGCTTGGCGGCCAGTGCGGCTTCGAGCGCCTCGGCTGCAAACGGAACGTCTTGGGTGAGGCGATAGACCAGCAGGTTACGAAACCACATGAGGGGGTGACTCTCCATTAACGCAAAGCGCGCATTATTCTCCCCTCGGCGCTTCAGGCCAACCCTGCGCTAAGCCTTTGCCCTGCCGATAAAAAATTTTTAAATCAGTGCTTGCCAAGGTCGGGATGGCTCTCTAGAATGCGCCCCACTTCGAGAGTGAAGGGTGATTAGCTCAGCTGGGAGAGCATCTGCCTTACAAGCAGAGGGTCGGCGGTTCGATCCCGTCATCACCCACCAAACTCGCTTTTGAGGTTACGCGCAGCGGTAGTTCAGTCGGTTAGAATACCGGCCTGTCACGCCGGGGGTCGCGGGTTCGAGTCCCGTCCGCTGCGCCATTTTTCTCCTCGCTTCATCCTCGCTTCTCGCCTTCGCAGCATTCGCAGCTCCCCTCCTGAAAAACTCTAAACACCTGAACTTATACGCATTTTCTGGTTCCTATCCCGGTAGCCAGTGATCGCGGCGGCCTGCTAAGCTCGCGCCTTCACTCGATTGCCCTAGGGCGCACCGAACAAGGAACAAGCATGAAACAGCATCGTTTAGCAGCGGCGGTCGCCCTGGTGGGTCTGGTTCTCGCGGGTTGCGACTCGCAAACCAGCGAAGTGGAGCTGAAAAGTCCAGCGCAGAAGGCTTCCTACGGGATCGGCCTGAACATGGGCAAGAGCCTGGCCCAGGAGGGCATGGATGACCTGGACTCGAAAGCGGTGGCCCAGGGCATCGAAGACGCCATCGGCAAGAAGGAGCAGCGCCTGAAGGATGAAGAGCTGATCGAGGCCTTTGCCTTCCTGCAGAAGCGCGCCGAAGAGCGCATGGCGGCGATGAATGAAGAGTCGGCCAAGGCCGGCAAGCAGTTCCTCGAGGAGAATGCCAAGCGCGACGGCGTGGTTACCACCGAGTCCGGCCTGCAGTACGAAGTGCTGACTAAGGCTGATGGCGCCCAGCCGAAGGCCACCGACGTGGTGACCGTGCACTATGAAGGCACCCTGACCGACGGCAGCGTGTTCGACAGCTCGATCAAGCGCGGCAGTCCGATCGACCTGCCGGTTAGCGGCGTGATCCCAGGCTGGGTCGAGGGCCTGCAGCTGATGCACGTCGGCGAGAAGTACAAGCTGTATATCCCCAGCGAGCTGGCCTATGGCGAGCAGAGCCCGAGCCCGGCGATTCCGGCCAACTCGGTGTTGGTGTTCGAGCTGGAGTTGCTGGCGATCAAGGATGCCGCCGCCGAGCAGTAATTCTTTTTGCGTAAGGCAGCGCCCCGTCTCGACGGGGCGCTGTCGTTTTGGCCGATCGGTTGCCTGTACGAATGGCGACCGACGGGTCTGAAAACGAAAGGTGCGTTACGGTTATGCACATTTCGCAGTATTGACCCGGCGGTCGCCGGCAGGCTTTTGGCAAAACCTTTTGCTTTTTTTAACTTATTGATTTAAATGAATTTTATTGGCTGAGCAAAAAATGCCCGATCTGTAGAAAGGCCGCGTGGGACGGGCGTTTGCTAGGATCATCCAGAAACTGTTCACAAGGTTATCCACAGCTTCGGTGGATAACCCGAATCAGCCCAGCTAGCACGCGGGCTGAGCGGGAGGGGTCATGAACGCACCTTGGAGCTTTCTCCGTTACCTGCCCTTGGCGCAGCGTTATCTGCGCAATGGCCGTCTGCCGGCATTGCTCCTGGCGGTCGCGCGCAAGAGCGGCAAACAGGGATGGCGTTTCGCCGCCTTCAAGGAGGATCTGCAACTGCTGCAGAATCTCTGTCTGGCCTGGTGGCGGGGAGAGTATCGGGCGATCGCGCCCCGGGCGCTGGTGGCGGTAGTCGCCGCCCTGCTGTATTTCCTCACGCCACTGGACGCATTGCCCGATTGGTTGCCCGGGCTCGGGTTCATCGATGACCTGGCGGTGGTGGCCTGGGTGCTGGCGACCTGGCAGGAGGAGCTCGCTGCATTTCGCGCCTGGCGCCAAGCCCAGACGGCGGAAAAACTCGAGCGCATCGAGCGCCTGCCCGATACAGAGCCAATGGCGCTGAACAAGCCCTAGACCGCACGCAGTGCCCGGCTCAGGGGCGGTCCTCGAGCATCTGAGCAATCGCGCCCGAGTCGCGCAGTTGGCGCAGCACGCTATCCAGACGCTCGGCGCTGACCGGTAGTTCTGCGCCATACAGGCAGTACAGCTGGTAGCGCTGCACCACCCAGGTGGCGAGCCGAAGCGGCAGATCGGGGCGCTGAGCCAGCTTGCGCAGCAATGGTCGGCGCATGTCGATCAGGGCGTCGATGCGCCTCTTGCTGAGCATGCTCAGCTTGGTGTCGAGGTCGCGGATATTCTTGCGAGTCACCAATTGGCGCGCGAAGGCCTCCATCAGTGGTGCGCTGTAGACATAGCCCAGTTGGGTGCCCAGCACGGCACCATAGAGGTCCTGCAATTTCTCGACGGGTGCATGTTGCTCATGCAGCAGCAGTACGTCTGCTTCCTGGTAGAGCGGTGGCGACCAGTGATAGCGCCGCGGTTCGGCGACCCAGTCCGGGTTGCTGTTGCAGATCAGATGAATGCGACCGCGCTGGATGAAGCGTTCCAGGCGCTTGTTCGGGGTGTCGATGAACCGCAACTCGAGTCCCAGCTGTTCGCTCACCCGCATACCCAGGCGATAGGTGAAGCCGCCGCGCAACTGCTGTTCCTGGACGTCGACGTAGGGCATGCCATCGGCGCTGGAGAAGCCCCAGCGCAGTTCCTCTGCGTGGCAAAGGGAGGCGAGGCAGCCGAGCAGCGCGAGTAAAAGGCTGCGCAAAATGAGTCTCCCCCCGGGGCCAGCGACAGTTCGGGCAGTATAGATCACGCTCATTGCGGTACTGGGCTGGTAAGATGAGGCCTTGCAAGGGGGGTGCCGAAGCTGTCGGCACTGCTTTCAGGGAGAATTCGAATGAATGTGCAAGTAATCAGGCGGGACGGCGAGCCCGAATATGCGGTGCTGCCTTGGGCGGAATATCAGGCCTTGTTGAAGGCTGGCGGCCATCCCCAGCAGGTGGAGCAGTCGCCGGAGTCGACCACGCCGCCATTGACCCAGCTGGCTCGCCTGCGTGAGCAGAAGGGCCTGTCGGTGGAGGAGTTGGCGCGGTCGGTCGGTATCAGCCCGCACTACCTGGGCATGATCGAAAGCGGCGAGCGTCAACCGGACGCGGCCATTCAGCGTGCCTTGGCCTGGACGCTCGGCGTGTCGGGCTGGGAGTCGGAGTCTTGAGCGTCAGTATCAGTCGCCAGCACTGGCAAGCACTACTCGACGAACTGGACAATGCCCGCCGCCAACGCCACCTGGTGACCTACAGGGCACTGGTCGAGCGCCTGGCGTTGCCGACCCCGGCGATGCAGACCCTCACCGCCGCGTTGGAGCATTTGGCCGCCCTGGATGCGCGGGCCGAGCGGCCGCTGCGCAGTGCTCTGGTGATCAGTCAGGGGGCCAGCCGCCTGCCGCGCACCGGATTTTTCGACTGTGCGACTCGCCTGGGGCGTTTCAATGGCGCCTCGGACGGGGTTGCCGCCGCTTCCTGGCATGCTGCCGAAGTGGTGCGGGTATTCGAGTTCAGCTACCCCGAGGAACTCTAGTGTTCTGGCGTCTGCGTGCACGTCTGGGCTATGCCCTGGCCAGGCGCCTGCTGCGCTGGTCCTGGTGGGGCAGGCAGCCGCGCGCATGGCGCTGGATGGAGGGGCAGTTCGCCCGCATGGCTGCGCTGGGCGATGTTGCCGCGCAGAGCTTCTATGGGCATATCCTGCTGTTCCGAGGTCAGGGGCTGGGGGCTCGTGACGAGGGTCTTCGTCTATTGCGCCTGGCGGCCGACGGTGGCGACGGCAAGGCGGCCTTTCAGCTGGGCGTGGTAAGCCTGGCCGGCGACAGTCGACGGCCAGCGGATGCGCCGGCGGCCGTGCACTGGTGGTCCAAGGCATCGGCCGCCGGCCATCCCCTGGCCGCACGCCGTCTCGCCGACCTGTACCGCGCGGGCGCCCCTGGGGTGCCGGCGGATGCCGAGCTGGCGGCGACCCTCGCCGCGCGTGCTCAGGCGCTGGGGCTTTAGCACCCTGGGCGCGGCCCGCCACGCGCGGTGAGCGCAGGCTCAGCCCGAGCCCCCGAATGGTGCCGCTATGCCGACAGCTTGTGGGTATCGATGATATGCAGGCTGTAGCCCGGCACCGCCTTGGCGTGGCGTTTGGCCTCCGAGGCCAGGCTGGCGAGCTGGCTGGCATCCAGGTGGGCGCACTGCTCCGGGTGCAGATGGACCACGCCCAGCGAGATCGACAGCAGTGGGAACTCCTCGCGAACTCCCTGGCGGTTGTGGGAGATGAAACAGCCGGCATGCAGATGCTCGTCGCTGTAGAAGCGCCGGCATTGGCCCTGGAAGTCCTCCAGCAGCCTGTTGAGGCGGGCGCGCCAGTCCTCCGAGCCGAGCACCAGGAGGAAGTCGTCGCCACCGATATGGCCGACAAAATCGCGCGCCGGGTCGACCCGCTCGCTCAGACACTGGGCCAGGCACAGCAGTACTTCGTCGCCTTTGGCGTAACCGTACAGGTCGTTGAACGGCTTGAAGCTGTCGATGTCCACGTAGCAGATCACCGACTCGCGGGCCTGCTGCAACAGGCGGGTGAGGCACTGCTGGATCGGCACATTGCCCGGCAGCAGGGTCAGCGGGTTGGCGTGGCGGGCCTGCTGGATCTTCAGCTCGGTGATCAGCTTGAGCACGTCGATCACTCGGCCGAGTCCAAGGTAGCGGCCCTCCAGGGTGATGATGAAGTCTTCCTCGATGCGCTGGCGCGCACGGCTGGTGAGCAGGCGGCTGACCTTCTGCAGTGACTGCCCCTGCTCGACCGCGAGGAAGTCCTGGCTCATCAGCCAACTGATCGGTTTGCGCGCCAGCAACTCGTTGGCGAAGGGTTTCAGCAGGGCGTCGGCGAGCGAATGGCGATGGACGATGCCAACTGGCTGCTGCGCCTCGTTGAGCACCGCCAGGGAGTTGAGGTTGGCCTGCGCGCGAAAGGCCTCCAGGACCTCGGCGGTCGGAGTACCCAAGGCTACCGCCGGCTGCAGGTTGAGCAGGGCGGTGAGGTCGCTCGCGTCTTCGCCGAAGGCGTTCGACGCGCTGCCCAGTGTCGGCAGCAGGGCACGGGCGTCACGCGGCGGTTGCTCGTGGGGGCGCGCCAGCAGGTAACCCTGGACCAGGTCGATGCCCATCTCCGAGAGCACCGCCAGTTCTTCCTCCAGCTCGATGCCTTCGGCGATGACCTGGGCGCGCGAGGCCTTGGCCATCTGCAGGATCGAGCCGACGAATTCGCGCTTCACCGCATCCAGGTGAATGCCGTCGATGAAGTGGCGATCGATCTTCACGTATTCGGGGCGCAGCTCCGACCATAGGCGCAGGCTCGAGTAGCCGGCGCCGAGATCGTCCAGGGCGATGGAGAAGCCCATGGCCCGGTAGTGGTGCAGGGCGGTATCGAGCAGGCTGAAGTCGTCGGTGGGCGATTGCTCGGTCAGCTCGATCACCACCCGGCTCGGCGCAATCCCGAAGGCTTGCAGCAGCTGCAGGGTGCGTCCCGGCTGGTGGCCGGGCTCGAGCAGGGAATCCGGGGATATGTTGAGGAACAGCTTGCCCTCCAGCTGTTGCTCGCTGAACTGCCGGCAGGCGCTCCTGCGGCAAGCCACTTCCAGTTCGCTCAGGCGTCCGCCGTGGCGGGCCGCCGCGAACAGGTTGATCGGCGAGTGCAAGGGGCTGTTGGACGGGCCGCGGGTCAAGGCTTCGTAGCCGAGAATGCGTCGCTCCGAGAGTGACACTATGGGTTGGAACAGGCTGTGCAAGTCGCCGTGAGCAAGAATGTGGCCCAGCGCGCTCAACTGCTCGGTGACGGTCATGGAAGTCTCGATAGCCAGAAAAAGCAAAGGGGCTGATATCGCTATCAGCCCCTGCATTTCACGACAGATTGGTGACCGTTTAATGACACTCGCCCGCTGCCGGGTGATGACGCTGCGGCCCGCTGCAGGGCCGCGCACGGCCTATTGCTTGGCCAAGGCGGTATTGAGCCCCAGGTAGTCGATGAGAATGTGCCCGCTTTCGGCGAGGAACGCATCGTCCTGTGCCGAGGGCTTGCCCTCTTCGCTTGCCAGGTTGTCCTCGTCTTCCTGCTTCAGCTCGCTGAGCGGGGCTTCGCCCTTGGCCTGGCGGCGGCTGTTCTCGATCGCCAGCTGCAGGGTCTCGATCTCGGCCTGGCGGGCTCTGCGCTTGGTCTCGTTGAGGGTGACCGAGGTCTCGCCCATGAGCTTCTGCGCCAGTGCCTGGCGCTGGCGGGTAAAGGTGAAGTCGGGGTTCTTCGCCGTGCGGCTGTCGTAACGGGCCTGCAACTGCGCCAGGAAGGGCTTGATCGGGTCCTGTGCGGGGCGGATGGCCGGACTGATGCTGTCCCACGGCAGCGCTTCGGGCAGGGCGCTTTCGCCAATTTCCTTGGTGTCCATCGAGTCCGGATACTGGATATCCGGTATCACCCCCTGGTGTTGGGTGCTCTGTCCGGAGACGCGGTAGAACTTGGCCAGGGTCAGTTTCAGCTCACCGTGGTTGAGCGGCTGAATGGTTTGCACCGTGCCTTTGCCAAAGGTCTGGCCACCAAGGATCAGCGCGCGGTGATAGTCCTGCATGGCGCCGGCGAAGATTTCCGACGCCGAGGCGGACAGGCGATTGACCAGCACGGCCATGGGGCCGTTGTAGAAGGTTCCGCGATCTTCGTCGGCGAGCACATCGACCCGGCCATCGCTGTTGCGCACCAGTACGGTCGGGCCCTGGTCGATGAACAGGCCGGTCAGCTCGGTGGCCTCCTGCAGGGAGCCGCCGCCGTTGTTGCGCAGGTCGATGACCACGCCGTCGACCTTTTCCTTCTTCAGCTCGCTGAGCAGGCGGCGGACGTCGCGAGTGGTGCTCTTGTATTCCGGATCGCCGGCGCGGAAGGCCTTGAAGTCGAGGTAGAAGGCGGGGATCTCGATCACCCCCAGCTTGTAGTCGCGACCTTCGTGGTTCAGTTCGAGTATGGACTTCTTGGCGGCCTGCTCTTCCAGCTTGACCGCCTCGCGGGTGATGCTGACCACCTTGCTGGTCTGGTCATTCGGCGCGTTGCTGGCCGGAATCACTTCCAGGCGAACCTTGGAGCCCTTCGGGCCGCGAATCAGCTTGACCACCTCGTCCAGGCGCCAGCCGATCACGTCGACCAACTCCTCGTCACCTTGGGCGACAGCGATGATCTTGTCCGCCGGAGCGATCTGCTTGCTCTTCTCGGCCGGGCCGGCGGGCACCAGGCGTACCACCTTGACGTACTCATTGTCGTTCTGCAGCACGGCGCCAATGCCTTCCAGCGACAGGCTCATGTTGATGTCGAAATTTTCCGCGTTGTCCGGCGACAGGTAGGTGGTGTGCGGGTCGTAGGACATGGCGAAGGCGTTGATGTAGGTCTGGAAGATATCCTCGCCACGGGTCTGTTGCAGGCGCGACAGTTGGTTCTGGTAGCGCTTGGTCAACAGTTCCTGAATCGCCTTGGGCTCCTTGCCGGCAATCTTCAGGCGCAGCACCTCGTCCTTCACGCGCTTGCGCCAGAGGTCGTCGAGCTCGGCGATATCCTTGGCCCAGGGGGCATTTTCGCGATCGATCAGCAGGCTTTCATCGGTGCTGAAATCGATCTTGTCGACGCCCTTGTCGAGCATGTCGAGGGCGAACTGCAGGCGCCCTTGCAAGCGCTCCAGGTGGCGCTTGTAGATGGCAAAGCCGGGTTCGAGGTTGCCGCTCTTGAGCAGGTCGTCAAACTGGGTGCGCCATTGGTCGAATTCGGCGATGTCGGCGGCTGTGAAATAGCTGCGCGCCGGATCGAGCATCTTTAGGTAGCCCTGGTAGATCTTCGCCGAGCGTTCGTCGTTCAGCGGCGGCTTGCTGTAGTGATGGCGCTTCAACAACTCCAGGACGTTCAGGCTGGCGACCACCTGCTCGCGATTGGGCTGCAGATAGTCCCAGTTCTCGGTGTTGGCCGTCTTCGCCGACAACGGCAAGGCGGTCAGGCCGATGAACAGGGCCAGGGTGGTGCTGAGCAGGGAATGCTTCATGCTGATTCGACGCGGGGGCAGTTGATAACGCATATTAGGCCGTCTTTGAGGGCGCCGGTTCCATCGGCGCATAGCAAAAGCCCAGGTTCGATGGTGGGCTTGGGGGTTAATTGCACTATGGAGGCAGCGTGAAGGCATTGCAAGGCGTGGAAGGCCGTGCGGAGTGGGCTCAGCAGCCCCGCCCGGCCTGTGATGTGGGGCAGATCCGCATCCAAGTGGCGGCCGCCGGTTTGAATCGGGCCGACCTGTTGCAGCGTGCCGGACTGTACCCGCCGCCTCCCGGGGCCAGCGAGACGCTCGGCCTGGAGTGTGCGGGTATCGTCAGCGAGGTCGGCGCCGGTAGCGAGTGGCAGGTCGGTGACCGGGTCTGTGCCTTGCTGGCCGGCGGCGGCATGGCCGAGGAGGTGGTGGTCGACGCTCGCCATGCGCTGCCGGTGCCCGAGGGCGTCGCGCTGCGCGAGGCCGCGGGATTGCCGGAGGTGTATGCGACGGCCTGGCTCAACCTGTACCAGTTGACCGGCCTGAAGCCCGGCGAGAAGGTGTTGCTGCACGCCGGCGCCAGCGGCGTCGGTTCGGCGGCCATCCAGTTGTGTAAGGCCTTCGGCAACCCCTGCTGGGTCAGTGTCGGCTCGGCCGAGCGGCTGGCCTACTGCGAGGCCCTGGGCGCCCAGGGCGGCGTGTTGCGTGGCGACGACAACCTGCAGGCCCTGCGCGACTTCGGCCCCTTCGATGTGATCCTCGATCCGGTGGGCGGCGATTACGCCGCGCTCAACCTGGAGCTGCTGGCGCGCGACGGGCGCTGGGTGAATATCGGCCTGATGGGTGGACGCCAGGCGCAACTGGACCTGGCCCTGGTGTTGGGCAAGCGCATTCAGCTGATCGGCTCGACCCTGCGCAACCGCGACGATCAGTTCAAGGCCGATCTGCTGCGTGATCTGCGCCAGGCGGTGTGGCCGCTGTTTGCCGAGGCACGTCTGCAGCCGCAGCTGCAACGCAGCTATCCGGCCAAGGATGCGGAACTGGCCTTTGCCGAACTGGCGAGCAATCAGGTCAACGGCAAGCTGGTGCTGCTGATCGACGAAAGCCTCAGCTGACCATGAAAGGCCTGGCCGCCGCGCTGGGCAGGCCGATGCCGGCGGGGTGATTGACTGCCCCAATGAAATCAATGGCCTTATTCAATAAGCTTTTTAGATCAACTCGGCCTAACATGCGCCGGGTCAAACTTCTCAACCCCCAAAAAGGAACCCGAGATGAATCTCATCAACACCCAAGTGCAACCCTTCAAGGCCAACGCTTTCCACAACGGCCAGTTCATCGAAGTCACCGAGGAGTCCCTGAAGGGCAAGTGGTCGGTGCTGATCTTCATGCCGGCGGCCTTCACCTTCAACTGCCCGACCGAGATCGAAGACGCTGCCAACAACTACGCCGCGTTCCGCGATGCCAACACCGAGGTGTACATCGTCACCACCGATACCCACTTCTCGCACAAGGTCTGGCACGAGACTTCCCCGGCCGTCAGCAAGGCCCAGTTCCCGCTGATCGGCGACCCGACCCACCAGCTGACCAACGCCTTCGGCGTGCACATCGCCGAGGAAGGCCTGGCCCTGCGTGGCACCTTCGTGATCAACCCGGAAGGCGTGATCAAGACCGTCGAGATCCACTCCAACGAAATCGCTCGCGACGTCTCCGAGACCCTGCGCAAGCTGAAGGCCGCCCAGTACACCGCCGCCAACCCGGGCCAGGTTTGCCCGGCCAAGTGGAAAGAAGGCGAAGCCACTCTGGCGCCGTCGCTGGACTTGGTTGGCAAGATCTAAATCTGCCGACCTCCGCCCGGATCCGTGCGGTCCGGGGCGGACAACACCCTGCGCTGTCAGGGCCGCCAACCGGCCCTTGTGGTGCCCAATGCCCGGGCGCGATCCGCCCGGGCATTTTATTGCCCGAATTTCGTCATCGAGGAGCTACGCCATGTTGGACGCCAACCTGAAAACCCAGTTGCAGGCCTACCTGCAGAAGGTCACCCAGCCGTTCGAGATCGTCGCGTCCCTCGATGACAGCGACAAGTCTCGCGAGCTGCTCGGCCTGCTCGAAGACATCGTCGGCCTGACCGACAAGATCGCCCTGAAGACCGACGGCAGCGACGCCCGTCGTCCTTCGTTCTCGCTCAACCGCCCTGGCGCCGACATCGGCGTCAGCTTCGCCGGCATCCCCCTGGGCCACGAGTTCACCTCGCTGGTGCTGGCTCTGCTGCAGGTCGGTGGCCATCCGTCCAAGCTGGATGCCGAGACCATTGCGCAGATCCAAAGCATCGAGGGCCGGTTCGAGTTCGAAACCTACTTCTCGCTGTCCTGCCAGAACTGCCCGGACGTGGTCCAGGCGCTGAATCTGATGGCGGTGCTCAACCCCAACATCCGCAACGTTTCCATCGACGGCGCGTTGTTCCAGGACGAGGTCGAGCGGCGCCAGGTCATGGCCGTGCCGAGCATCTACCTGAACGGTGAGGTGTTCGCCTCCGGGCGCATGGAAGTGAAGGAAATCCTCGCCAAGATCGATAGCGGCTCTGCTGCCCGCGAGGCTGAGAAGCTCAGTGCCAAGGACTCCTTCGACGTGCTGGTGGTCGGCGGTGGCCCGGCCGGCGCCGCGGCGGCCATCTATGCGGCGCGCAAGGGCATCCGCACCGGTGTGGCGGCCGAGCGTTTCGGCGGCCAGGTGCTCGACACCATGGCCATCGAGAACTTCATCTCGGTGCAGGAAACCGAGGGACCGAAGCTGGCCCGCGCCCTGGAAGAGCACGTCAGGCAGTACGAGGTCGACATCATGAACCTGCAGCGCGCCAGCGCGCTGATCCCGGCCCAGGCTGCCGGCGAGTTACATGAAGTGAAGTTCGACAGCGGCGCCAGCCTCAAGGCCAAGACCTTGATCCTCGCCACCGGCGCCCGCTGGCGGGAAATGAACGTACCCGGCGAGCAGCAGTACCGTGGTCGTGGCGTGGCCTACTGCCCGCACTGCGACGGCCCGCTGTTCAAGGGCAAGCGGGTGGCGGTGATCGGCGGCGGCAACTCCGGGGTCGAGGCGGCCATCGACCTGGCGGGCATCGTTGCCCACGTCACCCTGATCGAGTTCGACGACAAGCTGCGCGCCGATGCCGTGCTGCAGAACAAGCTCAACAGCTTGGGTAACGTCAACGTGATCAAGAGCGCCCTGACCACCGAGGTCAAGGGCGATGGGCAGAAGGTCACCGGCCTGGTGTACCAGGATCGCACCACCGATGCACTGCACGAAGTCGCGCTGGAAGGCATCTTCGTGCAGATCGGCCTGCTGCCCAACAGCGACTGGCTCAAGGGCGCGATCGAACTGTCAGCGCGCGGCGAGATCATCGTCGACTCGCGCGGCGAGACCTCGGTGCCGGGCATCTTCGCCGCCGGCGACGTGACCACGGTGCCCTACAAGCAGATCGTCATCGCCGTGGGCGAGGGCGCCAAGGCCTCGCTTTCCGCCTTCGATAATCTGATCCGCTCTGCCTGAGCCGACAGGCTCTGACTGTGCGGATGGATTTCGCACACAGCTGCTAGGCTGCTGGTGACAGGCGAGCCGGCCCCGTTCGGCGCAGGCTTCGCCCGTCGAGCGGGGCATGCAGATGCTGAGAGTCCAGGGCTTGCACAAGAGTTATCCGACGCCGCAGGGGCCGCTGCCGGTGCTGTGCGGCGTCGACCTGCAGCTAGCGGATGGCGCCAGCCTGGCGCTGATGGGCGAGTCGGGCAGCGGCAAGAGTACCCTGCTGCACCTGGTGGCCGGACTGGACCGCGCCGACGCCGGGCGCATCGATGTCGATGGCCGGCTGCTCGGCGATCTCGACGAGGCCCAGCTGGCGGCCTGGCGGCGTAGCGGCGTGGGCCTGGTGTTCCAGCAGTTCAACCTGATCGGCAGCCTGCGCGTGGCCGACAACCTGGCGTTCCAGGCGCGCCTGGCCGGACGCCTCGATCGGCAGTGGCAGGGCGAGTTGGTCGAGCGGCTGGGCTTGGCCAAGCTGCTCGAGCGCTACCCCGAACAGCTTTCCGTCGGTCAGCAACAGCGGGTGGCGCTGGGCCGGGCGCTGGCGGTGCGACCACCGCTGCTGCTGGCCGACGAACCCACCGGCAGCCTCGACGAGGGCAATGCCGAACAGGTGCTGGACCTGCTCCTGCAACTGCTCGCCGGTACCGCCACCAGCCTGCTGCTGGTCACCCACAGCGCCCGGCAGGCCGCGCGCCTGCAGCGTCGCCTGGTGCTGCAGCACGGGCGGCTGGTGGAGCCGTGAAATGGTGCGCCTGTTCTGGACCCTGAGCACCCTGGCCAGCCACTGGCGGCGTCATCCGCTGCAGCTGTGCAGCGTGCTGGTCGGGCTGTGGCTGGCCACCGGCCTGTGGGCCGGGGTGCAGGCGCTCAACGGCCAGGCCCGCGACAGTTACGCACGGGCCAGCCAGTTGCTCGGCGGCGCCGATCGCTACAGCCTGGTCGCCCGTGACGGCGGGCGCTTCGCCCAGCACTATTTCGTCGACCTGCGGCGGGCCGGCTGGCCGGTCTCGCCGGTGCTGCAGGGCCGCCTGCGCCTGCGCGGGCAGGTCGGGCCGGGGTTGCAGCTGGTTGGTATCGAGCCGCTGACCCTGCCCGCCGGCAGCGCCCTGGCCGGACGCGCCGCCGAGCGGCTGGACCTGACGGCGTTCCTCGGTCGTCCCGGACGCACCTGGATCGCGCCCGAGACCCTGGCGCAACTTGGCCTGGAGGAGGGCGCCCGGCCGCGCAGCGAGTCCGGCCGGCGCTTGCCGCCGCTGACGCCATGGCCGCAGCTGGCGCCCGGCGTCTTGCTGATGGACATCGGCCTGGCGCAACGCCTGCTCGATGCGCCGGGGCAGATCTCGCGCCTGCTGCTGGACGACGAGTTTGCCCGCCGTGGCCCCGAGTTGCCGACCGAGCTGGCCGGGGTGCTGATGCTGCGCCGCGACGAGCAGCGCGTCGACCTGGCGCAGCTGACCGACAGCTTTCACCTCAACCTCAGCGCCCTCGGCCTGTTGGCGCTGGTCGTCGGTTTGTTCATCGTCCATGCCGCCATCGGCCTGGCCCTCGAGCAGCGCCGTGCGCTGCTGCGCAACCTGCGCATCTGCGGGGTCAGCCTGCGTGGCCTGCTGCTTGCCCTCGGGCTGGAGCTCGGCGTGCTGGGCCTGCTCGGCGGCCTGGCCGGGCTGGCCAGCGGCTTTGGCCTGGCGGCCTGGCTGCTGCCGGACGTCGCCGCCAGCCTGCGCGGCCTGTATGGCGCCGAGGTGGCCGGACAGCTCAGCCTGACGCCGAGCTGGTGGCTGGGGGCCCTGTTCATCTGCCTGCTCGGGGCGCTGCTGGCTGGCGGTGCCAGCCTGTTGCGGGCGGCGCGCCTGCCCCTGCTGGCCCTGGCCCAGCCCGAGGCCTGGCAGCAGGCCCTGGTTCGCAGTCTGCGGCGACGGGCCTGGCTGGCCGCGGCCTTCGTCCTGGCGGCGCTGTTGGCGTTGCTGCTGGGCGACAACCTGGTACTGGGCTTCGTCGGTCTCACCGCCCTGCTGCTCGGCGCGGCGCTGGCGCTGCCGGTGGGGCTCAACCGCCTGCTCGAGGCCTGGCTGGGATACTGCCGCCGACCGCTGCTGCAGTGGTTCGTGGCCGACAGCCGTCAGCAGCTGCCGGGCCTGAGCCTGGCGCTGATGGCCCTGTTGCTGGCGATGGCCGCGAGTATCGGCGTCGGCAGCATGACCGCCGGCTTTCGCCAGACCTTCAGCGGCTGGCTCGACCAGCGCCTGGCCGCCGAGCTCTATCTGCGGCCGCAAAACGCCGAGCAGGCCCAAGCGATCGAGTCTTGGCTGGCGCAACAGACGCAGGTCCGGGCGCTGCTGCCCAGCTGGCGAGTCGAGCTGCAGCTGCAGGGCTGGCCGGTGCAGCTCAGTGGCATACGCGAACACCCCTACTACCGCGAACACTGGCCACTGCTCAGCGCCGTCGAGGATGCCTGGTTGCGCCTGACGGCCGGGCAGGGGCTGATGCTCAGCGAGCAACTGGCGCGGCGCCTGGACCTGCGCCTGGGCGAGCTGCTGAGCCTGCCGACGCCCGAGGGCGAGTGGCGCCTGCCGGTGCTGGGCATCTACGCCGACTACGGCAATCCCCAGGGCCACCTGCTGGTCGCCGCCAGCGGCCTGCAGCGCCACTGGCCGGGGTTGGCGCCGCGCAGCTTCAGCCTGCGCCTGGCGCCCGAGCAGGTACCGGTGCTGAGCCAGGCGCTGCAGGCGCGCTTCGCCCTGGACGCCAACCAGCTGGTCGACCAGGCGACGCTCAAGGCCTGGTCGACCCGCTTGTTCGAGCGCACCTTCGCCGCGACCGCGGCGCTCAACAGCCTGACCCTGGGGGTGGCCGCCGTCGCGCTGTTCATCGCCCTGCTGAGCCTGGGCCGGGCGCGCCTGGATCAGCTGGCGCCGCTCTGGGCACTGGGCGTCGGCCGCGAGCGGCTGGCCTGGCTGAGCCTGGCCCAGACCCTGTTGCTGGCCTTGCTGACCCTGTTGCTGGCCGTGCCCCTGGGCCTGCTGGTGGCCTGGTGGCTGGTGGCGGTGGTCAACGTCCAGGCCTTTGGCTGGCGTCTGCCGTTGCAGGTATTTCCCTGGCAGCTGCTGCAGCTGTTTGGTCTGGGCCTGCTGGCGGCGCTGCTGGCGGCGGCCTGGCCCTTGTGGCGGCTGGCGCACTGCAGCCCGACGGCACTGCTGCGGACCTTCGCCGATGGGCGTTAGGACGCTGCTGGCATGCGCCGCGCTGCTGGCGCTGTCGGCCTGCGACGCGCCAACGCCGCCGGCTCAGGGCTTCGCCGGCCTGGGCAGCGCAGCGACGCGGTTCGCCCGGGTCGAGCCGGGCAGGGCGCTGCAGTTTCCCGCCGACCACGGCGCGCACCCGGACTACCGCATCGAATGGTGGTACCTCACCGCCAACCTGCGTGATCGCCAGGGGCGGTCCTGGGGCGTGCAGTGGACGCTGTTTCGCCATGCGCTGCGGCCCGGCGCCGACGAGCCCGGCTGGAGCAATCAGAACCTGTGGATGGGCCACGCCGCCCTGACCGGCGTCGACGGCCATCACTTTGCCGAGACCCTGGCCCGCGGCGGTATCGGCCAGGCCGGGGTCGAGGCCGTGCCCTTCAATGCCTGGATCGACGACTGGCAGTTGCGCAGCAAGGGCCCGGCCTCGGTCGGTCTGGGCGATCTGCAGCTCAGCGCCCGGGGCAAGGACTTCAGCTACTCCCTGCACCTGAGCGGCGAGCGGCCGCCGGTGCTGCATGGCGAGGGGGGCTTGAGCCGCAAGTCCGCCCAGGGCCAGGCCTCCTATTACTACAGCCAGCCGTTCCTCGAGGCCGAGGGAATCATCGAACTGGCGGGCGAGCGCCACCCGGTCATTGGCCAGGCCTGGCTCGACCGCGAGTGGAGCAGTCAGCCGCTGGCCGCCGACCAGCTGGGCTGGGACTGGTTTTCCCTGCACCTGGCCTCGGGCGACAAGCTGATGCTGTTCCAGTTGCGTCAGGTCGATGGCTCGGTGTACCGGGCCGGCACCTGGATCGGCGCCGATGGCCGCGCCGAGGCACTCGACCAGGCCGACATCGAGATGAGTCCGGAGCAGTACAGCCGGGTCGCGGGTCGTCGTCTGCCGACCCGCTGGCGCCTGGAGGTGGCGAGCAAGCGCCTGGCCATCATCACCGAGCCGTTGCAGGAAAACGCCTGGATGGCCACGCGCTTTCCCTATTGGGAGGGGCCGATTGGCCTGGCCGGCAGCCACCCCGGCGTCGGCTATCTGGAACTGACCGGCTACTGAGCTGGGCCAGGGGGCTGGCGGTCTCCGGCCAGCGGATTGCCCGCGCCGGATGGCGCTGGAACAGGCACAATAGGCCGTTATCGATTCAGCGTTCGAAGCCCCTATGCCGCAACTGACCTCAGACCTCGACCTTGCCTGCGCGCGCCTGCGCGCCGGCCACCTGCTCGCCCTGCCCACCGAGACCGTCTATGGCCTGGCCGCCGATGCGCGCAATGCCGAGGCGGTGGCCCGAGTCTTCGCGCTGAAAGGGCGGCCGAGCAGCAATCCATTGATCGTGCACCTGGCCAACGCCGACCAGGCCGAAGACTGGGCGACGGCGATCGGCCCGGCGGCGCGTCGGCTGATGGCCCGCTTCTGGCCGGGCCCGCTGACCCTGGTGCTGCCCGCCCGCGATCAGGTGCCGCGCAGCATCACCGCCGGGCAGGACAGCGTCGCCCTGCGCGTGCCCGCCCATCCGGTGGCGCGGCAGCTGCTGGAACGCTTCGCCGGGGCGCTGGTGGCGCCTTCGGCCAACCGCTACATGTCGATCAGCCCCACCAGCAGTGCCCACGTCGTGCAGCAGTTCGCCGACAGCGACCTGCTGATCCTCGAGGGCGGCGAGTGCCGGGTCGGCCTGGAGTCGACCATCGTCAGCCTGCTGCCGGGCGAGCCACCGCGGCTGTTGCGCGAGGGCATGCTGGCGGCCGGTGCAATCGAGCAGGTGCTCGGCGAGCCGCTGCTGCGTGGTGGCGAAGGCGCCGTGCGGGCGCCCGGCCAGCACCACCGGCATTACGCACCGGGCACGCCGAGCTGGCGCTTTCGCGAGGCCCCGCCAGCGGCGCTGGCCGACCCGCGCTGCGGCTGGATCTGGTGCGGTGGCGCGCGGGCCAGTGCCGGGCCGGCCATCGACCTGGGGGAAGACCCGGTGGATTTCGCCCAGGGCCTCTACGCCGCCCTGTACCGCCTGGATAACCTGGGCCTGGAACGCATGATGATCAGGACGCCGCCGGATGACGCGGCCTGGGCCGCCATCCATGACCGGCTGTCGCGTGCCAGCGCCATGCTCGACTGACGCGCCGCCGGTCGCTGGGCGGGCCGTCGTCAGTCGAGCGGCTGGTCGTCGCGGATCAGCACGTAGTGGCGGCCGTCGTCGTCTTCCAGGCAGTCGTGCACGTAGTACATCACCACCTCGCCGAGGCCGGGCATGACCGCCAGGTAGTCGCCCACTTCGGCGCTGAAGTAGCCGCGCGACAAAGGGTTGGCCTCGGACTCGATGCAGGCGCTGACAAACAACTCGGGGGCACTGTCGCCAAAGTAGTCGGCCCGCTCCTGGGCGTCCCATTCGACGGGCGGCTGAAAGGCGCCGGTAAACAGAACCTTGCCGTCCCCCAGATCCTGTTCCTCGGCATCGGGGTCACGCTGGTCCGGGCGGTAGAGCGAGCAGTCCTGGGCAGCGGGGTGATTGAGGACGAAGGCGCGTTGCGCGGAAGGGGTCGCAGGCATGGCGGTTCCGGTCTATGGGCAAAGGGGCGCCAGTGTAACCTCGGCGGCGCGGTCTCAGGCGTTTTCCGCCTCATGGCAGACCACGCACAGCTTGTTGCCGTCCGGATCGCGGAAGTAGGCGCCGTAGTAATCCGGGTGGTACTGCGGCCTCAGGCCGGGCGGTCCCTCGCAGGCGCCGCCATTGGCCAGCGCGATCGCATGGGCGCGGTCGACCGCCATGCGGCTGGGCGCCAGCAGCGCCACCATCTGGCCATTGCCCGGCGTCGCCGGCCGACCATCGAAGGCTGCGCCTATCAGTAACAGCGGGCGTGGCGCATCGGCCGGCATCCAGGCCGCCCAGGGCTTGCTGGGATCGCTGAACTTCAGCTGCAGGCCCAGTTCGGCCAGCAGTGGCGAGTAGAAGGCCAGGGCGCGCTGGAAATCGCCGATGCCGATATGGAAATGGGAAATCATTGCGCGGGCTCCGTCTCGAGCGGTCGGGTCACCAGGGTCAGCTCCAGCTCAATACCGGCCAGCCGGCCTGCTCGGCATGGCGGCGCAGCACCGGGTCGGGGTTGACCACGTGGGGCTGGCTGACCAGTTGCAGCAGCGGCAGGTCGTTGCGCGAGTCGGAGTAGAAGTAGGCGCCCTCCAGGGATTCGCCGTGCCGCTCCAGCCATTCCAGCAGGCGGGTGACCTTGCCTTCGCGGTAGGTCAGCACGCCCTGGGTGCGGCCGCTGTAGCAGTCGTCCTGCTGCTCCAGGTCGATGGCCAGCACTTCGTGGATGTCCAGGCGCGCGGCGATGGCGCTGACCAGGAAATGCGCCGAGGCGGAGATCACCAGGATACGGTCGCCGGCGGCGCGGTGGCGGGCCAGGCAGTGGCTGGCGTCGCTGTAGAGGATCGGCTCGATCACCTGCTCGACGAAGGGCTCGACCACATGGGCCACTTCCTCCGCGCTGCGCCCCACCAGGGGCGAGAGGCTGAAGGCCATGTAGTCCTCCATGGCCAGCTTGCCCTCGCCGTACAGCGCCATCAGTTCATGGTCGCGCTTGAGAAAGCTGGCGCCATCGACCCAGCCGAGCCGGGCCATCTGCGCGCTCCACAGGCTGGCGCAGTCGCCGCCGATCAGGGTTTCGTCCAAATCAAAAATTGCCAGGGCCATCAGGCCACCTCGTGAATTGCGTGAGCGTCGATGTTCAGGGCGATGCGCTGGCCGCTGGCGTGCATGTCGGCTGCCGCGCGATTGAGCACATCCACCAGCAGCTCCACGCCGCGGGCTTCGACCCGGTAGCGGATGACATTGCCGAGCAGGCTGTGGCCGCGCACCAGGGCCTCGATGCCGCCCTGGCTGGCGAACTGAATGGCTTCCGGGCGGATGGCGATGCGGCTGGCGATCGGCCGACCGAGCAGGCGGCTGGCGGTCTCGGCGTCGAGCAGGTTGTAGTTGCCGATGAAGCCGGCGGCGAAGGCATCCACCGGCGCGGTGTAGAGGGTCTCGGCGTTGCCGCTCTGGACGATCTTGCCGGCGTTCATCAGGAAGATCCGGTCGCTCATCACCAGCGCCTCTTCCTGGTCGTGGGTGACGAAGATGGTGGTCAGGCCCAGTTCCTGCTGGATCGTGCGGATCTGCTCGCGCAGGTGCTTGCGAATGCGTGCATCCAGCGCCGACAGCGGCTCGTCGAGCAGCAGCAGGCGCGGGCGGGTGACCAGCGAGCGGGCCAGGGCCACGCGCTGGCACTGGCCGCCGGACAGTTGCTGCGGGTAGCGGCCGGCGAACTCGCCGAGTTCGACCATGTCGAGGGCTTCGCGCACGCGCTGCTGGCTTTCCGCCTTGCCAACCTTCTGCATGCGCAGGCCGAAGGCGACGTTCTCCTGCACGGTCATGTTGGGGAACAGCGCGTAGCTCTGGAACACCATGCCGATGCCGCGCTTCTGCGGTGCCAGCGGCACCAGGTCCTGGCCGTCGAGGAGAATCTGCCCGCCGCCCACCTCGGTCAGCCCGGCGATGCAGCGCAGCAGGGTGGACTTGCCGCAGCCGGAGGGGCCGAGCAGGGTGACGAACTCGCCCTGGCCGATCTCGCAGTCGATGTCGCTGAAGATCTTTGTTTCGCCGTAGCTTTTATGCAGCCCTTGGATGGAGAGGTAACTCATGTCTTGTCCTTGTTCAGGCGGTTGGCGGCCCAGGTGAACACCAGCACGAAGAAGAAGTAGGAAATCACCAGCGCGCTGTTGAAGTGGCCGCTGCTGTTGCGCATGTTGTTCAGGTACACCTGCAGGGTCTCGTAGCGGGTGCCGACCAGCAGGTTGGCGAACACGAACTCGCCGAACAGGAAGCTGAACGAGAGGAACAGCGAGACCATCAGGCCCTTGCGCAGGTTCGGCAGCACCACCAGCAAGGCGGCTTTCCAGGTGCTGGCGCCGAGCAGGTGGGCGGCGTCCATCAGGTCGCGCAGGTTGATCGCGTGCAGGTTGTTGGTTATCGCCCGGTACATGAAGGGCAGGGCGATGGTGAAGTAGCAGCCGATCAGGATCCAGGGCGTGCCGACCATGGCCAGCGGCCCCGAGCCGTAGACCTGCAGCAGGCCTACCGAGGACACCACCGGCGGTACGGCGAACGGCAGCAGGATGAGGATGTTCATCAGCCCGTCGAGCCTGGGGAAGTGGTAGTGCACCACGAACAGCAGCGGCAGGATCAGGAGCACCGCCAGCAGCAGGGCGCCGAAGCACACCAGCAGCGACTGGCCGAAGGCGGCGAGAAAGCGCGCGTCGCTCCACAGCGCCAGGTACCACTTGAAGGTCAGGCCGTCCGGCAGCACGGTCGCGCCCCAGCTGGTGGACAGCGAATAGAGCAGGGTGGCGGCCAGCGGCAGCAGCAGGATCAGAAACAGCAGCCAGACCACCACGCGGTGGTAGAGGCTCGCGGGTATGGCGTCAGCGCGGGACATGGTAGCTCCTCTTGAGCAGCAGCTGATGGGCCACGGTGATCACCGCCATCAGGCCGACCAGGACCATGGCCAGGGCGCTGGCCAGGTCCGGGTTGAGCGAGATGTCGCCGGAGACCAGGCCGGCGATGCGGATCGGCAGCACGTTGAAGTTGCCGGTGGTCAGGTAGTACACGGTGGCGTAGGCGCCCAGGGCGTTGGCCAGGAGGATGACGAAGGTGCCGAGCAGCGCCGGGGTCAGCACCGGCAGGCCGATGTGCCGCCAGAAGTCCCAGGTGCCGGCGCCGAGCAGCGCCGCCGACTCGCGCCAGTCTTCGCGCAGGGCGTCGAAGGCCGGGTACAGCAGCAATACCCCGAGGGGGATTTGGAAGTAGGTGTAGAGCACGATCAGGCCGGTTTTGGAGTAGAGGTTGAAATCCTCGATCACCCCGATCTGCTTGAGCAGGATGGTCAGCGCACCGTTGAAACCGAGCAGGATGATGAAGGCGAAGGCCAGCGGCACCCCGGCGAAGTTGCTGGTCATGTTGGAGAAGGCGATGACGAAGTCGCGCAGCTTGGAGTCCACCTGGCGCAGCGAGTAACTGCCGAGGATGGCGATGAGGATGCCGATCAGGCTCGACCAGAAGGCGATCTGCAGGCTGTGCTTGATCGCCTGCAGGTAGAACCTGGAGGCGAAGATCTTCTCGAAGTTGCCCAGGCCCCAGCCGCCTTCGACGCTCAGGCTGTGCAGCGCGACCCAGGCCAGTGGGGCGATCTGGAAGGCGATGAAGAACAGCGCGAACGGCAGCAGGCACAGCGCCGCCAGCCACTTGCTGCGTGTATGGAAGGTGGCGCGTGCGCGTGGCGCTGCCGTCGGTTGGGCGGCGGCGAGCTGGCTGCCGGGTTCGAGTGAGGCGTTCATTTGAGCAGCTCCCGGCAGACGGGTTTGTCGTGAGGCACACCGAGCAGTTCGCAGACCGTGCCGCACAGCTCGGTCTGTTTCGGCTGGGCCGCGGCGTCGAGGCTGAAGGCATCGCCGAGGACGAACAGCGGCACCTCGCGCTCCTCCGGCAGCAGGCCGTTGTGCGAGCGGTCAAGGTTCATGCCGTGGTCGGCGGTGACCAGCACCTGGTAGCCGGCCGCCAGCCAGCCCTGCAGGTAGTCGGCCAGGAGGATGTCGGCGCGGCGGGCGCTGTTGCGGTACTGCGGGCTGTCGAGGCCGTGCTTGTGGCCGGCGTCGTCGATGTTCATCGGGTGCACCAGGAGGAAGTTCGGCTTGCGGCGCAGGCGCAGGCTCTCGGCGTCGGCGAAGAGGTGCGAATCCGGGTAGTGGTCGGCGTAGTAGAAGTGGCCGTGCTGGATCGGCAGGTCCGCGTCTTCGGTGTGACGGTCGCGCACCGCGTCGAAGGGGGCGCGGTTGTACAGTTCGCTGACCCAGTGATAGGCCGCGGCAGCGGTGCTCAGGCCGGCGGCGCGGGCGTAGTGGAAGACGCTGCGCTGGTTGGACAGACGCACCACCTCGTTGTGGACGATACCGCTGTCGATCGGGGGCACGCCGGTGAGGATGCACTCGTAGAGCGGCCGCGACAGGGCAGGCAGCGCGCAGTCGAGCTTGTACAGCGCGGCGCGGCCGGCATCGCAGTAGGCCTGCAGGTGGCCCAGGGCATGCCGGGCGACCTGGTAGTTCAGGCCATCCAGTACTACCAGGATGACGTCGTGTTTCATCTATTGCTCTCGTTCACGGGAGTGTCGTCGGCATCCGTAGGGCGTAATCGCGTAGCGGTACGCCGCCGATTGGCGGGTTTCCCCGACTATCGGCGGACTGTTCGCTTCGCTCCTGAGTCCATCCTACGGCTCGGTCGAGCGAAGGCTTACTCCATATTGATGATCACGTGCTCCTGCCAGAGTTGCGGCAAGGCCTTGGACGTGGCTTCCCAGGCGCTGGCATCCTTGATCGGCCGGACCTTGGCGTACTGGGCGTTGGGCAGCAGCTTGGCCTGCACCTCGGCCGGCAGGGTCAGGTGCTCGGCGCGGATCGGCCGGGCATTGCCCTTGGCCAGGTTGATCTGGCCGGCATCGGAGAGGATGTACTCGCGCGCCAGCTTGGCCGCATTGGGGTTCTTGGCGTACTTGTTGATGATGGTGCTGTAGCCGGAGATCACCGAGCCGTCGGAGGGGATCAGCACCTCGAAGCGGCTCGGGTCGATCTGGTCGCGGTAGGACAGGCCATTGAAGTCCCAGACCACGCCGACTTCCACCTCGCCCTTCTCCAGGGTCTGGATGGTCGGGTTGGACAGCGACAGGCGGCCCTGCTCGGCGATCGTGGCGAAGAAGTCCAGGCCCGGTTGGATGTTCTTCTCGTCGCCGCCGTTGGCGATGGCCGCGGCCAGCACGCCATTGACCGCCTGGGCGGCGGCGCTGACGTCACCGATGGCGACCTTGTACTGGCCCTGCTTGAGCTCGGCCCAGGAGGTCGGGATGTCCTTGACCAGGTTCTTGTTGACGATGAAGGCGATGGAGCCGGTATAGGCCAGCATCCAGTGGCCGTCGGCGTCCTTGGCCCAGTCCGGGATCTGCGCCCAGGTACTTGGCTTGAACGGCTGGGTCACACCCTGCTGCACGGCAATGGGGCCGAAGGCGGCACCGACGTCGCCGATGTCGGCGGTGGCGTTGTCCTTCTCGGCGGCGAACTTGGCGATCTCCTGGGCCGAACTCATGTCGGTGTCCAGGTGCTTGAGCCCATACTGTTTGTTGAGGTCGGCCCAGGTGTCCTTCCAGTTGGCCCAGCTGTCGGGCATGCCCACGCTGTTCACCGCGCCTTCGGCGCGCGCGGCCTGTTCCAGGGCCTGGATGTCGGTGGTGGAAGCCATGGCCTGGGTGGCCAGGGCGATGGCCGAACCCATCAGTGAAGCCAGCAGCAGTTGTTTCATCGGAAACTCCTTTGCGGTGAGAGTGTTGGTCTAGATCAGCAAGAGCCACGCCAATCTAGGCCTGCTTCATGACAATTTTATGTATGACGCTTGTGGATAGATGTCCAGGCTGGTTGCCAAGCCGGCGCAGATCAAGCGTAGACCATGGTTAAGTAGCTGATTTAGCTGAAATGCAGTTATTTTTGCAGGTGGCACAGGGCATGCTTGAAAACCGCTTGTCATCGACCGGTCATCTAGACTGACTAAGCTTGCAATAAATTTCTACGGCCGATTGAGCCGACGATCAGGCCCCTTCGTGGGGCTGGACTAGTCCATGAGGGGAAAATCTTGATGCGCGAAGAAGCGCCGCGTGCCGTCACCAGCATCTGCCGTGCCCTGGAGGAGCAGATCGAGCACGGCTTGCTGCCCTCCGGCAGCAAGCTGCCGGCCGAGCGCAAGCTCAGCGAGTTGTTCGATACCACGCGCATTACCCTGCGCGAGGCGCTCGGCCAGCTGGAGGCCCAGGGTTTGGTCTACCGCGAGGAGCGCCGCGGCTGGTTCGTCTCGCCGCCTCGGCTGGCCTACAACCCGCTGGTGCGCAGTCACTTCCATGCGATGGTCGCCGAGCAAGGGCGGGTGCCGGCCACCGAGGTCCTGAGCGCCCGGCTGCTGCCGGCCAATGCGGAGATCTGCCAGCTGCTGGCCTTGCCGGCACTGTCCAGCGTCTATCAGATCCGCCGCGCCCGGCGCATCGACGGGCGACTGGTGCTCTATGTCGAGCACTACCTCAATCCGGCCTACTTCCCGGGGATCCTCGACTTCGACCTGACCCGTTCGTTGACCGATCTGTATGCCAGCGAATACGGGGTGCGCTATGGCCGGGTGCGCTTCGACATCGTACCCACTGCCCTGCACAGCGAGGCGGCGGCCGCCCTCAAGGTCGCCGTGGGCAGCCCGGCGCTGCGCATCGTGCGGGTCAACCGTGACCAGCACGGCCGGCTGATCGATTGCGACCTGGAGTTCTGGCGCCACGACGCCCTGCATGTCAGCGTCGAGGTGCCGGAGTGAGTCAGCGCCCCGGCTGCCACTCGGGGTAGGCGGGTAGTCCCTCGGTCGTCAGCCAGGGCCGGTCGTGGTCGGTCCAGATGTGCTGGGCCGGCCGCGCGCCCGGGTCTTCGTCGAGCGTGGCGACGCGGACGATGACATGGGGTTGGCCGGCGCGTTCGGCGACCAGCTGGGAACCGCACACCGAGCAGAAGCGCCGCAGTTTGCCCGGCGAGGATTCATAGCTGGTGACTTTGTCCTCGCCGCGCAACCAGTGAAAATGTTCACGCAGCACCCCGGCGGTGCTGGCGAAAGCCGCCGAGTGGGCCTTCTGACAGGTCAGGCAGTGGCAATGGCCGATCGGTTTGTCCAGCTGATCGATGGCATAGGCCACCGCGCCGCACAGGCAGCTGCCGCCGATCATCAGGGCAACTCCGGGCTGGCATAGAAGGCCGTCAGCACCTTGACCAGGTGGGCCAGGTCATGGCTGCCGGCCAGCTCGCGGATCGAGTGCATGGCGAAGGTCGGCAGGCCGATGTCGACGGTGCGCACGCCCAGCTGGCTGGCGGTGATCGGGCCGATGGTCGAGCCGCAGCCCATGTCGCTGCGGGTGACGAAGCTCTGCACCGGCACTTCGTTCTCCAGGCACAGGTGGCGGAAGAAGCCGGCGGTTTCGCTGCTGGTGGCGTAGCGCTGGTTGCAGTTGATCTTGATCACCGGGCCGGCGTTGAGTTTGGGGCCGTGATTCTCGTCGTGCTTGTCCGGGTAGTTGGGGTGCAGGGCATGGGCGTTGTCGGCGGAGACCAGCAGCGAGCGCTGAATGCTGCGCACGAAGCCGTCGCCCTCCGGCAGCGCCCGGCGCAGCACCTGCTCGAGCATCGCCCCGTCGGCGCCACAGGTCGAGCTGGAGCCGACTTCCTCGTGGTCGGTGCAGACCAGTACGCAGCTCTCGCTGTCCGGGGCGGCCAGCAGCGCCTGCAGGCCGGCATAACAAGACAGCAGGTTGTCCAGCCGCGCGCCGGCGATGAAGTCGCCGCTCAGGCCCACCACCGCGGCGGCCTGGGTGTCGTAGAAACTCAGCTCGTAATCCAGCACCGCATCGGCATTGAGGCCGTGCTCGCGGGTCAGTTGCTCGGCCAGCAGGGCGCGGAAGTCGGGGGCATCGCTGCCGGCGAGCTGGGCCAGGATCGGCGGCAGCTCGGTCTGGGCGTTGATCGCCCAGCCCTGGTTGGCCTCGCGGTTGAGGTGGATGGCCAGGTTGGGAATCACCGCGATCGGCGCCTGGAAATCGATCAGCTGGCTCTGCACCCGGCCGCTTTCGCGGAAGGTCACCCGTCCGGCCAGCGACAGGTCGCGGTCGAACCAGGGGGCGAACAGGGCGCCACCATAGACTTCCACGCCCAGCTGGAAAAAGCCCTGACGCTGCAGCTCCGGCTGCGGCTTGACCCGCAGGCAGGGGCTGTCGGTGTGCGCGCCGACCAGGCGCAGGCCGCCTTCTAGGGGCGAGCGCTGGCCCAGCTTGAAGGCGATGATCGAGGAGTCGTTGCGGGTCACGTAGTAGCGGCCGCCGGCCTCGCAGTGCCAGGCTGCACGCTCGTCGAGGTGCTGATAGCCGGCCCCTTCCAGGTGCTGGGCGAGGCTGGCGGTGGCATGAAAGGGGGTCGGCGAGGCCTTGAGGAAATCGATCAGGCCTTGGTTGAATTCTTCGCGCATGGGGCACTCCTGGCGGCAATGCCCGGAGTTTATCGGAAATGGCCGGGGCATTGGGCGCGGGGGCGCCGCGGATCAGGCCGGGATGGCGACCAGGCTGAGCAGGCGACCGTCGAGTTCAGCGAACTGACCGTGCAGCTCGCTGCCGGCCGGCCAGTCGTCGGCCAGGTCGATCAGCAGACGCAGGCGCGCCTGCCCGTCGACGTGGCACTCCAGCAGTTCGGCGTCGTGAAAGTAGAAGCGCCGCAGCACCAGTGGGTACAGGGCCTTGAACAGGCTCTCCTTGAGCGAGAAGCTCAGGCTCACCCGCCAGGCCTGCTGTTCAGGCGGCAGATCCTGCAGCCGCAGCAGTTCGTCGGGGGTGAGGATCTGCGCCGCGAGGCGCTCGGCGCGTGCCGCCGGCAGCAGTTGCTCGACGTCCAGGCCCAGGCCGCGCCAACCGCGCTCGGCCGCCACCAGGGAGCCCGCCCAGCCGTTGCCATGGCTGATCGAGCCACGCACCCCAAGGGGCCATTGCGGCGCACGGTCGGCGCCCACCGCGGGCACGGCGGCGTTGCCGCTCACCCGCCTGATGCCTTCGCGGGCACACAGGCGACCGGCCAGGTATTCCGCCTGGCGCTTGGCCACGCCGGCGACGGGCGCGATGGCGCAGCGCTGGAAGTCCTCGCTGTGCAGCCGGCCCGGATCGAAGTGCGTGCTGATCAGCTGCACGCCCGCCAGCACCTTCGGCAGTGGCCAGTGATCGCTCAGGGGAGAGCAGCAGGCGGGGAGATAGAGATCGCTCATGGCGGCATTCTGCCGTGCGTACCGAGCGCCCGCCAGTCGCGCGCGCGTTTACATTTCTTTGCACGGCGGTAACAAAGCTAAACGGTCAGGCGCGCGGCGATTTGCCAGACTGGCAGCGCGTTTCTTCGGGAACGCAGGTGAGGTTGTAGCTGACATCGGCCGCAATGCCGCTGTCGGTTTTTCTCTGATTCGAGTGCGGGAGCCCGTTTGGGCTCCCGTTTTTTTTTGTATGGCACCGACACAGGTAAGGTTTCGGCACAAGTAGTGGCTAGGGCGGTAGCCCACAACTGGCCGGATATACGAATGCAACCGCACTGACCACAGAGCTGGAAAAGCTATTGCTCACTACTTGTGGGGAGTGTCCATATACCACTAGTTAGGTAAGCTAAGTGATGAGCTTAAAGGCTAAGGAGTTGTTAGGGCTGGCCGAAGTGCGCGGTGTAGCATAACTATGGTTTTTTTGTGTAAGTCTTTCGTGTATTCGCACGAAGCACCTGTAGTGGTCAACCCATCCCGGACAGTGGGTTAAGTTTTTCTTCGGCCACCGCAGGTGGTAGCCCGTCGTTGTATTGATGCGGTCTGATCCAGTTGTAACGGTGCATCAAGTAATGACTGATGTCC
>NZ_JBFTEG010000024.1:0-50480 GCF_041027545.1 Pseudomonas zhanjiangensis
TGTGCTTGAGCTGTTCGGCGGCGACGCTGCCCAGCTCGGCATCGTCGAGCAGTTCGACCAGGGTGGCGATGTTGTAGCCGCCCTGCATGGTGCCCAGCAGTTCGACGGCGCGCTGCTTGTTGATCAGTGGGGAGTTGGCTTCGCCCTTGGCAACGGCAGAGAGGAAACCGGCCTTGACGTAGGCGGCTTCGTCCACGCCTGGCGGTACGCGATTGGTGATCAGGTCAACGAGAAATTCTTCTTCGCCAGCCGGCGGGTTTTTCAGCAGCTCGACCAGGCCTGCGGTTTGTTCGGCGTTCAGCGGCTGGGGCACGATACCCTGAGCGGCACGCTCTGCTACGTGGTTGCGATAGGCTTCAAGCACAGTTATTACCCTCATCAGTGGTCCCAAAGGGTTGTCCGGGACGCGATCCAGAAAACACCGAACCAGGCGCTTCGTGGCTTTATGGGCCACTCAGCCAAGGTTTCAGGGATTTCTTCCAGAAGCTGCTTTCAAAGTTTTACGCCGGCAGGACGGGCGAGATGAGGGCTGACACCGGCTCCTGGGGGGACTCCATGAGCCGGCGCCAACATCGTACCTGCAGGATCGACTGTGCTCGTGACGCTTTGAAAACAGCTTCCAACGGACATTGGCGCCTTTAAAAGGCGGGCCGATTCTACTGGAAAGCTTTGATAAAGTTAAGTAAGCGGCCGGCACAAGCGGGTGATCTGTCATAGACAAAGGGCTAATATGGGCCGCCGTCAGCTTGCCCGTAGTTATCCCTTCTATGTCCAATCAGCGCATCAAAACACCCTGTGTCGGTCTTTGCTCGACGGTCTACGGCGACCTGGTATGTCGTGGTTGCAAGCGCTTCCACCATGAAGTGATCAATTGGAACGGCTACAGCGAAGAGCAGAAGCACGCTGTCTGGCGGCGCCTGGAGGTGCTGCTGGTACAGGTGATGGCCGCCAAGCTGGAGGTGTTCGATCCGGTCTGCCTGCGTGGCCAGCTGGAGCAGCGACAGATCCGCTACGTCGCAAATCAATCGCCCTATTGCTGGGCCTACCAGTTGATCGCCCGCGGCGCCCGGGCGATCAATCAGCTGGAGGCCTACGGCGTGGTGTTGCTGCCGGAGTTTCGCGGCTGGAGCCTGCCGCAACTGCGCGATGCCATCGATCGCGAGTTTTTCCTGTTGTCCGAGGCGCACTACGAGCGCTATGTGGCGCCGAAATTCCTGTCGGCAGGGCTCGATCCGTCCGCTTGATCGCCCTTGGTGCTTGCGAAACGGAAAAAGCCGCCCTGCGGCGGCTTTGTTCTATGCGATCAGTGATTGGCGACCAGCTCCTCCAGGTGGGCAATGATTTCCTCGGGCTTGAGCACCAGGACATCGCTTTCCAGCGAGTCGAGGACCACCTCGGCGGTATTGCCGATCAGCGCGCCGGAGATGCCGGTCCGTGCGACCGTACCGATCACCGTGACCGCGGCATTGAGCTGATGGGCCACCTTGGGGATCAGCGAGTCGGCCGGGCCCTCGACAATGTGCAGGCACTCGTCGGCGATGTCGTACTCGGCCTGGAACGACTTGCATTCATCGCGATAGCGCGCCTCGATGGTCTCCTTCAGCTGGAAGGTAGGATCGCCTGCCGACAGCATGGGTGCGGGATGCGCGCTGATCACATGCAGCTTGGCCTTGGCCAGATTGGCGATCTCATAGCCATGGTTGATGATGCTGGCGTGCAGCGTGCGGTGCTCGTCGTCGGCATTGCCCACATCAACCGCGGCCAGCACGGTACCGCCGGTCCATGGTTTGTCGGTCTTTACCATCAGCACGGGGCTTGGGCAGTAGCGCAACAGCTTCCAGTCATCCGGCGTCAGCAGCGCCTTCTTCAGCGGGTTGTCGGGAAAGTGCTGCTTGATCACCAGGCCGCAGCCCTCGGCCTGTTGCACGCTGATGATGGTCTGGTGCAGGTTTTCATGCCAGGCCTGCTGGCCGGAGGCGTTGTAGCCCTCGCGGTTGAGCGTGGCGCAGAGATCCTTGAGATAGGCCGAATGATCATGCTTCTTGTCGCAGACCAGCAGATGCAACTGCGATTGAGTGACGCCGGCGATCAGTTTGGCCCGCTTCAGCGCCAAACCTTCCGGCCGCTCTGGCTCCATGACCACTAAGAGGTTGCGAATAGCTTGCATGTTCGTCTCCATTCGAAGGTTTTTTGCTGATCGATTCTGCTTTTAACAACTATAGATGCAGGGCGTGAGCCGTGTTCTTGACTGGTATCAACTGACCGGCTGGTCGCCGCCGGCCGGGCTCGTATAATGGTCGGCCCGAGTCGCCCTCCACATTCGTGAGCTTATGCAACTGTTACCTGAAATCGAAGCCTTTCTGCTGTGCCCGACGCCTGATGCCTGGATTGCCCAGGCATTGGAAAATCAGGACGTGATGCTGATCGATCACGCCAATTGCGAGAAAAAGGCTGCTTCTACGGCCCTTACCCTGCTGTTTCGCTACATCGAAAAGGCCGATTTGCAGTACAACCTGTCACGTTTGGCACGCGAGGAGTTGCGTCATTTCGAGCAGGTCGCGGCCCTGATGAAGAAGCGTGGCATCGCCTACCGCCCGGTCAGCGCGGCCCTCTACGCACAGCGACTGCACAAGCACATGCGCACCTCGGAGCCGCACAAACTGGTGGATACCCTGATTATCGGGGCCTTTATCGAGGCGCGCTCCTGCGAGCGCTTTTATCGCCTGGCGCCGCACCTGGATGAGGAGTTGGGCCAGTTCTATCGGTCCTTGCTCAAGTCCGAGGCGCGGCACTATCAGGGCTACCTGAAAATGGCCCGCGATTATGCCGCGCAGCCCATCGATGAGCGGGTGGCCTTCTTCGCCGAAATCGAGCGCGAGGCGATCCTCACGCCGGACAAGGAGTTTCGCTTCCACAGCGGCGCAGCCGCTTAGGGGTTCTGGCAAATTTCATCCTTGCCGTTCTCAGCAGGCCTCGGCGGCCGCCGGTTGCGCCGCCAGTGCTGCCTTGCGATCGCCGCGCAGGATGACGATGGCCAGGGCCACCAGCAGCAGCGATGCGCCCGTCAGCACGAAGAACACGTCGTGCAATGAGCCGGTGGTTTCGCGGATATAGCCGGCCAGCAAGTTACCCAGGGTCCCGCCCAGGCCGAAGGTCACCATGCAGATGCCGCTGATCTGCATGGTCGCGGTCGATGAATAGTGCTGGTTGACCCAGCCGGCGACGATGCCCCACATCGGGAAGTACATCAGGCCATAGCCGAAGCCGGCGACCAGGGCGCACCTGCCCGGATCGAAAACGAAGGCCAGCAGGCCCAGGGCAAAGCCACTGAAGATCAGCATCAGGGCGGTGCCGTGACCACGGCGGTCGGCCAGTTTGCCGGTGACGAAGCCCGCCACCATGCCGGTGGCGCCGACCGTCGACCAGGTGTAGCCGCCCAGCGCCGGCGGCAGGCTGAGCTCGGCCAGGTAGGTGTTGAGCCAGTAGGAGAAGGGCATGGTGGTGAAGCCCACCAGCAGGCAGATCAGGCAGGCGAACAGTGCCGTGCGCTCGCCAATGATGGTGGCAAACAGTTTCGAGGTGGGAATCGCCGTGTCGACCGGGCCGCCGACGACCGGAGTCAGGGAAGCGGCCTTGAGGTCACGCAGCATGTGCCAGGTCAGGGCGACCACCAACAGGCCGAACAGCCCGGCAACCTGCCAGCTGGCCTGCCAGCCAAGCAGTGGTACCACCACCAGGATCAGCAGGCCGTTGAGGGCATAGCCCCAGGCCGTGCCGCTGGAAGCGCAGGACAGATAGGTCGAGCGCAGCTCCGGGCGGGCGCAGCGGCTGACGATCTCGACAATGCAGCCCCAGCTGATCGCCGCACTGGCGGCCAGACAGGTCAGGGTCAGGGTGATCAACAGTGGATCGCGCAATTGCGCCATGGCGAACAGCAGGCTGCTGGTGGTGATGCCGGTCAGCAGGGCCAGGCGACCGGTGCCCAGGCGGTGGCCGAGCGTGCCGAGGAGCATGGCCCCGGCCAGATAGGCCACTTGGGTCAAGGCGCCGATGGTCGCCAGCTGCCAGGCGCTGATCTCGATGGATTCGCGCATGAACGGCATCAGGGCGGCAAACAGGAACATGCCGAAGCCGTGGCTGACGATCTGGTTCATGCCGAAGGTGGTGGGCATTCGCATCATTCGAACTCCGTGATGGTGCGGTGGCGCAGGGGGGCGGTTGGATGCGGCGTAACATATCCACTTGCTAGAGTTCGGAAAAACGATAAATATTGAGCGCCTCTTTCAATAAGATTGAACTCTGCCATGCGCGATCTGCCGATTGTCTTGCTGCGCACCTTCGTCATGGTCGCCGAGACGCTTAACCTGACTACCGCAGCTCAGCGTCTGCATCGCGCGCCCTCGACCATCAGCATGCAGCTCACTCGGCTGGAGGCGCTGGTGGCGGCCGAACTGCTGCAGCGCGGTCAGTACGGAGTCAGGCTGACGCCGGTCGGGGAGCAGCTGAAGTCCTGTGCCCAGCAGCTGCTCAACCTGCATGACCGTATTCTCGGCACCTTTCAGCATGCCGACGTGGGCGGCCAGGTGCGCTTCGGCACCCATGACCAGTACGCCACCCGCAGCCTCGTCCCGCTGCTGGAGAGTTTCGTGGTGAGCTATCCGGAGGCCAGCCTGGAAGTGGTCTGCGATCACCGTCCCTATCACCTGGCCACGCTGGTGGCCGAGGGGAAGCTGGACCTGGCCCTGGTGGAAATGCCGGCTTTCTCGGATGGCGGGCAGCGCCTGTTTCGTGACGAATTGGTCTGGGTGTGCAGCGAGATGCATTCGACTCACGAGCGCGACCCGCTGCCGCTGGCGGTCTTCGTCGAGGGCTGCTACCACCGCGACTCGGCGCACAAGGTTCTGAGCGAGGCGCAGCTTCCCTACCGGATCGCCTTCACCAGCCAGAGTCGCGCCGGGGTCCTGGCGGCGGTGCGCGCCGGGATCGGGGTGGGAATCATCCCCCGCTCGACCCTGGAGCCGGGCCTGCGGGTGATCGAAGAGGGATTGCCGCGTTTGCCGGGCACCGATATCACCTTGTTTGTCGGCGAGCGGGTCAACGAGGCGACCCGGCGCCTGGCCCAGACCGTCGAGGCCAGCCCGCAATACCGCTAGCCGGCGCCGATCAGCCGATCAGCCGAGCGGGAAGGGCGCCAGTTGCCAGTCCGGCCCGTCGATCTGCAGGGCCCAGCCCTGCTTGTCCCAGTCGCCCAGGACGATGCGCCGAGCGGCCTGGCCGCCGACCTGCAGTCGATGGGTCGCCGGACGATGGGTATGCCCGTGAATCAGCGTGTGGACGCCGTGGGCGGCCATCACCCTTGGCACCTCGGCCGGGGTGACGTCGACGATCTCGCTGGCCTTCATCGAGGTTTGCGTACGGCTTTCCTGGCGCAGTTTGCGCGCCAGCTTCTGCCGTGCAGTCAATGGCAGATGGCGCAGCACGAACAGGGTAAACGGGTGGCGCAGCCAGCGACGCAGGCGCATGTAGGCCTCATCCTGGGTGCACAGGCTGTCACCATGCATCAGCAGCACCCGCTCACCGTCGAGCTCCACCAGGCTGGGATCGCTCAGCAGGCTGCAGCCAGCCTCGCGGCAAAAGGCCTGCCCGAGCAGGAAGTCGCGATTGCCATGCATCAGGTAGATGCGCGTGCCGCTGTCGCTGAGCTGGCGCAGGGCCTGGGCGATCGAGCGCTGGAACGGACTGATCGCATCGTCGCCGATCCAGGCTTCGAAGAAGTCGCCGAGGATATACAGCGCCTCGGCCTGGCTGGCGCGGGTCTTGAGAAAGTGCAGAAACGCCCGGCTGATGTCCGGGCGTTGTTCTTCGAGATGCAGGTCGGAGATCAGCAGGATCACTCGACGATCTCGGCCTTCTCGATGATCACGTCATCGACCGGTACATCCTGGTGGCCGGATTTCATGGTGGTGGCAACGCCCTTGATCTTCTCGACCACGTCCATGCCTTCGACCACTTCGCCGAACACCGCATAGCCCCAGCCCTGTACGGTCGGTGCGCTGTGGTCGAGGAAGTTGTTGTCGGCGACGTTGATGAAGAATTGTGCCGAAGCCGAGTGCGGCTCCATGGTCCGCGCCATGGCCACGGTGCCGACCTTGTTGGAGACGCCGTTGTTGGCTTCGTTCTTGATCGGCGCGCGGGTGCTCTTCTGCTTCATGCCTGGCTCGAAGCCGCCGCCCTGAATCATGAAGTTGCTGATCACGCGATGGAAAATGGTGTTGTCGTAGTGCCCGGCTTTGACGTATTCCTTGAAGTTGGCCACGGTTTCCGGGGCCTTGTCGTCGAACAGGTTGAGGGTGATGACGCCGTAGTTGGTGTGCAGCTTGATCATAGGGTTAATCGCTCTGTCGGGAATTCCAGCGGCCGGGTCGATATCCTGTGGTTGCGTCGCCTATTGGCCATCGAACGGGCTGCTGGGCCTGTCAGGGGGTTGACAGCTTCGGCTATGATAAGCGCTTTGTTTTAGTCGGCCTACCCTGCGCCGCGCGCCAGCATGATCTAAGGACCCCATGAGCAAGCCAGAGACTCCCGCCGCTTCGAACTTTCTTCGCCCCATCGTCCAGGCTGACCTGGCGTCCGGAAAGCACGCGAAGGTCATCACCCGCTTCCCGCCGGAGCCCAACGGCTACCTGCATATCGGTCATGCCAAGTCGATCTGCCTGAACTTTGGCCTGGCCAAGGAGTTTGGCGGCGAGTGCAACCTGCGCTTCGATGACACCAACCCGGCCAAGGAAGATCAGGAATACATCGACGCGATCAAGAGCGACGTGCGCTGGCTGGGTTTTCAGTGGGCGGGCGAGGAGCACTACGCCTCCGATTACTTCGACCAGCTGCACGACTGGGCGGTGCACCTGATCAAGGCAGGCAAGGCCTACGTCTGTGACCTGTCGCCGGACCAGGCCCGCGAATACCGCGGCAACCTGACCGAGCCGGGCAAGAACAGCCCCTTCCGCGAGCGCAGCGTCGAAGAGAACCTCGACCTGTTCGCCCGCATGAAGGCCGGCGAGTTCGCCGATGGCGCCCGTGCGTTGCGCGCCAAGATCGACATGGCCTCGCCGAACATGAACCTGCGCGACCCGATCCTCTACCGTATTCGTCATGCGCACCACCACCAGACCGGCGACAAGTGGTGCATCTACCCCAGCTACGACTTCACCCATGGCCAGTCCGATGCCATCGAGGGCATCACCCACTCGATCTGCACCCTGGAGTTCGAGGATCACCGCCCGCTCTACGAGTGGTTCCTCGACAACCTGCCGGTGCCGGCCAAGCCGCGCCAGTATGAATTCGCCCGGCTCAACCTGAACTACACCATCACCAGCAAGCGCAAGCTCAAGCAGCTGGTCGACGAGCAGCACGTGCACGGCTGGGACGACCCACGCATGTCGACGCTGTCCGGCTATCGCCGCCGCGGCTACACTCCGGCCTCGATCCGCACCTTCTGCGACATGGTCGGGGTCAACCGTGCCGGCGGCGTGGTGGACATCGGCATGCTCGAGTTCGCCATCCGCGAGGACCTCGACGCCAATGCCGCTCGCGCCATGTGCGTGCTCAAGCCGCTCAAGGTGGTGATCACCAACTACCCGGAAGGTCAGGTGGAAAACCTCGAGCTGCCGCGCCACCCCAAGCAGGACATGGGCGTTCGCGTGCTGCCGTTCAGCCGCGAGATCTACATCGACGCCGGCGACTTCGAGGAAGTCCCGCCGGCAGGCTTCAAGCGCCTGGTTCCCGGTGGTGAGGCGCGCCTGCGCGGCAGCTACGTGATCCGCGCCGACGAGGCGATCAAGGATGCCGACGGCAATATCGTCGAGCTGCGCTGCAGCTACGACGAGAACACCCTGGGCAAGAACCCGGAAGGGCGCAAGGTCAAGGGCGTGATCCATTGGGTGCCGGCGGCCGAGAGCGTTGAGTGCGAAGTGCGCCTGTACGATCGCCTGTTCCGCTCGGCCAATCCGGAGAAGGCCGAGGAGGGCTGCAGCTTCCTCGACAACATCAACCCCGAGTCGCTGGTGGTGCTCAGCGGTTGCCGCGCCGAGCCGTCGCTGGCCCAGGCCCAGCCGGAGGAACGCTTCCAGTTCGAACGCGAGGGCTACTTCTGCGCCGACATCAAGGACAGCAAGCCAGGCGCGCCGGTGTTCAACCGCACCGTGACCCTGCGCGACTCCTGGGGAGGCCAGTAAATGGCGCTGTCGATCTACAACACCCTGAGCAAGACCAAGGAAGCCTTCACGCCGCTGGTGGACAACCAGGTGCGCCTGTACGTCTGTGGCATGACGGTCTACGACTTCTGCCACATCGGCCACGCCCGGGTGATGGTGGCCTTCGACGTGGTCACCCGCTGGCTGCGTCAGCGCGGCTATGAAGTGACCTATGTGCGCAATATCACCGACATCGATGACAAGATCATCAAGCGCGCCCAGGAGAACGTCGAGCCCTTCGAGGCCCTGGTCGAGCGCATGATCAAAGCCATGCACGAGGACGAAGCGCGCCTGAGCGTGCTGCGTCCGGATATCGAGCCGCGCGCAACCGGCCATATCCCCGGCATGCACCAGATGATCCAGACCCTGATCGACAAAGGCTTCGCCTATGCGCCGGGCAATGGCGACGTCTACTACCGGGTCGGCAAGTTCGTCGGCTACGGCAAGCTCTCGCGCAAGAAGATCGAGGACCTGAAGGTCGGTTCGCGAATCGAGGTCGACGAGGCCAAGGAAGATCCGCTGGATTTCGTCCTGTGGAAGGGCGCCAAGCCGGGCGAGCCGAGTTGGGATTCGCCCTGGGGCAAGGGCCGGCCGGGCTGGCATATCGAGTGCTCGGTGATGTCGACCTGCTGCCTGGGCGAGACCTTCGACATCCACGGCGGCGGCCCGGACCTGGTGTTCCCCCATCACGAGAACGAGATCGCCCAAAGCGAGGCGGCCACCGGCAAGCTCTACGCCAACGCCTGGATGCACGCAGGCGCAGTGCGGGTGGACGGTGAGAAGATGTCCAAGAGCCTGGGCAACTTCTTCACCATTCGCGAGGTGCTGGAGAAATACCATCCGGAAGTGGTGCGCTACCTGCTGGTGTCCAGCCACTACCGCAGCCCGATCAACTACTCCGAAGACAGCCTCAAGGAAGCCAAGGGCGCCCTGGAGCGTTTCTACAACGCGCTCAAGGGCCTGCCGGAAGTGCAGGCGGCGGGGGGCGAGGCCTTTGTCGAGCGTTTCGGCGCGGCCATGGACGACGACTTCAACACGCCGGAAGCCTGCGCCGTGCTGTTCGAGCTGGCCCGCGAGGTCAATCGCCTGCGCGAAACCGACCCGCAAGCCGCCGCCGGCCTGGCGGCGCGCCTGAAGTCGCTGGCCGCGGTGCTCGGGGTACTGCAGCTGGAGCCGGACGCCTTCCTGCGCGCGGGTGCCGAGGGCAAGGTCGAGGCCGCCGAGGTCGAGGCCCTGATCGCCGCGCGCCTGCGGGCGCGTGCGGAGAAGAACTGGGCCGAATCCGACCGCATCCGCGACCAGCTCGGCGCCATGGGCGTGGTACTGGAAGACGGCAAGGGCGGCACCACCTGGCGTCTGGCCGAATAGTCCGCTTGCCAGGCTTGTCCGGGGCCGCTTTCGAGCGGCCTTTCTGTTGCTGAGCCTTGCCGCAGAGGGCTAGGGCGATCGGCGAACCGGGGCGGTCTATTCGCGCCCGCCCGCATAGCGCTCGGCCAGGTCGCAGAAAAACGCCACGTACTGGCTATGGCCGCCGGTAAAGACCACGTCCAGCCGTAGGGAATCGGCGGGGTCGCTGATGCCCACGGCTGCCGCCCAGGGCTCGAGTTCCCCGCATTGCAGCTGCGCCGCATCGATGCCCGGGCGCGCCACTTCGCCGGCGCTGCTGTCGACATAGACCACCCGGTTGTCGCTGTCGAAGGCCTCGCCCAGCGCCTGGACCAGGGTCAGGAAGCCGCGGTCGCTGCCACCGCGCAGCTGCTCGGCGCGGCCGTCGACCTGCCGGGAAGAGGAGGTCACCGTGTCGCCCACCCCGACGATACGCGGCATCTGCGCCGGGTCGAAATGCTCGCGGGCCAGTCGCAGCAACGCAGCATGATCGCGAGGCGCCTGGCGGGCGTTGAAGTCCGGGCCCAGCGGGTAGCGGCCGGTGCGCTGGTGGTAATAGTGATTGAGGATCACCAGCACGCCGACTTCCTTGATTGCACCCTTGAGCATGAATTGGAAGTCGGTGGTGCCGGCGTTCTGCACATCGGCGTACCTGAGCCGCTCCTGGCCCTGGGTGTCGCTCCCCAGGTTTGGTGCGAAATGTACGAAGAAGGCGTGTTGCAGGTTCGCGCCCGCGGCGTCCTGCAGCAGGCGCTGCAGGAAGGCGGCACAAGCGTCCTGCAGGCGCCGATAGAGGTCTGGGCGCCCATGCAAGTGCTGGTAGCAGCTGTTGATGTTGAGGGTCGGCGAGGCGAGGTTGTCCAGTACGCTCGCGGCAACCAGTGCGGCGATGTCCGCCGCGGCGAGGCCAAACGGCGGGGCGCCCAGCAGCTCGCCGAGAAATTGCCTGGCCTTGCCTGGAACCGCCTTTAGAAAGGCCAGCTCCGCCTCGCTTACGCCTGGGTGAAAGACCTTGCCGTAGTGATCCTGTTGCTGCGCGCCGCCGGCGGCCAGCCCCGGCAGGTACAAGCCCTGCTCCTTGGCCTGGCTGGGCGTATCCAGGGCCCGCTCGATGATGCCGTTCACTCCACGGCTGCCGATGTGTTCGCCGTTGGTCAGCACATAGAAGCTGCCCGCCAGCCGCCGCGCCGCCTCGACGTAGCGGCGCTCGATGGTGCGGGTCAGTGGATCGCGGACCAGGCCCATGCACACGCCGTCGAGATCCTGAATGATCAGCAACTTGTCGGTGCGGAGGAGGGAATCGAGCAGGCGGGGGTGATCGAGGGAAAAAACCGGGTGATCTCTAGTCATGGCGCCATCTTACCCGCAGAAGGGCGTCGGACCAATCCGGGCGTCCTCGCTTACCGCGCGGCCCGGCGGTACGCGAGGCCTGTCGGCAGCCAGCTCTGGCTGCGCTCATGGGGCGCTGCAGGGGCGGCGGTATCGACTCGGCCCTGCCTCTGCCGCCGCACGTCTAAGGCTTCAGCCCTTGCTCGCGTAAGCGTTTGTACAGGGTGTTGCGGCTGACGCCCAGGCGGCGGGCCAGGCGGGAAATGTTGCCGGCGTAGGCCTGGTACTGGCTGGCCAGCTCGGCGTCGTCGACCGTCGGCGACGGCGCTGCGCCGTCCTGGCTTTGCGCTGGGGGCTGTTCGGCGGCCGGTTGCAGATCGGCAAAGAAATCATCCGGCAGGTGCTCCGGCCCGATCGGCCGCTCGTCGGCCATCGCCAGGGCGATCTGCAGCACGCTGCTGAGTTGGCGCAGATTGCCGGGCCAGGGATGCCGCTCGAACAGGCGGACGACGTCCGGACTCAGGCCGGCGTCTTGCTGCGGGTCGCGGTGATGGTCCCAGATACGCTGGAACATCGCCGTCTTGTCGGTGCGCTCGCGCAGTGGCGGCAGCTCCAGGTTGAGGCCACTGATGCGGTAGTAGAGGTCCTGGCGGAACAGGCCGGCATCGACATCCTGGCGCAGCGGGCGATTGGTGGCAGAGATCAGGCGAATGTCCACCGCATGCAGTTCGCTGCTGCCCAGCGGTTGCACGCAGCGCTCCTGCAGGACGCGCAGCAGGCGCGCCTGCACTCGCAGCGGCATGTCGCCGACCTCATCGAGAAACAAGGTGCCCTTGTGAGCCTTGCGGATCAGGCCGATGCTGCCTTTCTGGTTGGCGCCGGTGAAGGCGCCTTTTTCATAGCCGAACAATTCGGACTCCACCAATTCGGCGGGAATGGCTGCGCAGTTCACGGCCACCAGCGCCTGCTCGGCACGGGAGCTGGCCCGGTGCAGGGCTTTGACGAAGACCTCCTTGCCCACGCCGGTCTCGCCGTGCACCAGGATCGGAATGTCTTTTTCCAGCAGGCGTTCGGCCTGGCGCACGGCCTTGTCGACCCGCGGGTCGCCCAGGTTGATCGAGGCCAGGGTGAAGCCCTTGCCGAGTTCAGTGTTGCGGTCGGGGGGCGCGGGGCGAAAGTCGCGGGCCTGAATGGGCGGCGCCTGCTGCGGGCGCTTGAGCATCCCGTGAAAGCGATAGCCGGCGGCGGTGGGCAGGGCGAATGGCAGTCCCTCGGGGTGCCTGAGCAGCTGCGCCAGGGGGATGCCGAACAGGCTCTCGACCGTCACCCGCGACAGGCTGATGCCCAGCAGGCTGTCGGCCCGGCGGTTGGCGGAGACCACCAGGCCGGTCTCGTCGAAGATCAGCAAGCCGGCCCACTGGCTGCCGAGGTTGTTCAGGCCGGTATTGAAGACCAGCTGGAAGTAGTCGCCCTGGAACAGGTTGAGGATCAGGCGGTTCTCCACCGACTGGCTCATCATCTTGACCATGCCCAGGGTGTGGGAGGGTGGCAGGTAGCTGTCGCTCGATACATCCAGCACGCCGATCATCTGCCGCTGGGCATCGAATATCGGCGAGGCCGAGCCGGTCATGAACCGGTTGGCCTTGAGGAAGTGCTCGTCGTGCTGAATGTGCACCGCCTGGGCGCAGCTCAGCGCCGTGCCGATGGCGTTGGTCCCGGCATAGCGCTCCAGCCAGCTGGCCCCGGCGATGAAACCCGACGCCTGGGCCGGTTCGACAAAGCGCTGATCGCCCCAGGACTGCAGCAGCCGGCCCTGGCTATCGGCCAGCATGATCAGGCAGTTGGAGTTGGCCAGGATGTTCTCGTAGAACGGCAGCACCTCCTGGTGGGTGGTTTGCACCAGGAAATGCTGCTTGTCGAGCAGCGTCCTCACCTCGCTTTCGGCGGGGCGGTCGAAGCGGGGAACGCTTTGATGAGTCAGGCCGTATTGCCGGCAGCGCGACCAGGAGTCCTGGATGATGGCTTGGTGGGCAAGGGTTTGGGCAGCTTCCGTCATAGGTGTTCCGTTCACCTGGGGTCTGTGTCTTTTCTTGTAGTTATGGCGCGACGACGCTCTGTCCGTGGTCGTGCGCGGCCCACAGAGTGTTGTTCAGAGGTGTTCATTGTCAACGGCAGAGCTGTTCAGTTGTTCAGCCTGAACACTGTTCATTCGCGCCACTGGCTTTCTGCTGGTCTCCTGGGCGCATTTGAAATCTCTTTTTATTCAGAGGTTTACCGACTTCATAGGCTGTGCTGCAACTGTGGCACGCAAATCGCTAACTCATAGCGCAACGGTTTAGCACCGCAGTACATAACAACAACAAGGTCACGCCATGTCGTTAACCCTCGAACACGTCAGTCGCGTTGTCGATAACCAGGTCTACATCGACGATGCCTGCCTGAAATTCGAAGCCGGATCCTTCAATGTGTTGCTTGGCCGCACCCTGGCCGGCAAGACCAGCCTGATGCGGCTGATGGCGGGCCTGGACCGACCGACCGGCGGGCGCATCCTGATCAATGGCGCCGATGTCACCGGCCTGCCGGTACGCCAGCGCAACGTGTCGATGGTCTACCAGCAGTTCATCAACTACCCGACCATGACCGTGTTCGAGAATATTGCCTCGCCACTGCGTCAGGCCGGCGTCGCCCAGGCCGAGATCGTGCGCAAGGTCGAGGAAACCGCCTGCATGCTGCATATCGAGAACCTGCTCCAGCGTTATCCGCTGGAGCTCTCGGGCGGTCAGCAGCAGCGCACGGCCATGGCCCGTGCGCTGGTCAAGGAGGCCGAGCTGGTGCTGTTCGACGAGCCGCTGGTCAACCTCGATTACAAGCTGCGCGAAGAGCTGCGCCAGGAAATGCGCGAGCTGTTCCAGGCGCGCCACAGCATCGCCATCTACGCGACCACCGAGCCGAACGAGGCGCTGGCCCTCGGCGGCACTACCACCATCGTGCACGAGGGGCGAGTGGTGCAGAGCGGACAGACCGCCGAGGTCTATCACCGGCCGCAGCAGGTGCTGGCGGCCGAACTGTTCTCCGAGCCGCCGATCAACCTGCTGGCCGGCACCATCGGCGGCACCGAGGTCAGTTTCGAGGACGCGGTGCATTTCCCCCTCAATCCCGATCTGCATGGGCTCGCCGAAGGCGCTTATCGCTTCGGCGTGCGCCCCAGCCATATCGGCCTGGTGCCGTCCAATGATGACGATCTGGAGTTGGCGGTGACCGTCGACCTGGCGGAAATCAGCGGATCGGAAACCTTCCTGCATGTGCGCAACGAGCACTTTTCCCTGGTGCTGCATCTGCCCGGGGTGCACGAGTACGACGTCGATGCGCCGATCCTCATCTATATCCCGACCCACAAGCTGTTCGTCTTCGACCCCCAGGACCGGCTGGCCCGCGCGCCGAGCCGGCGTCTCATGAGGAGTGCCTGATGGCCGAGATCCGCCTGCAGAACCTGGCCCATAGCTACAGCCGTGAGCCGGCCGGGCCAGCTGACTATGCCATCCGGGCGATGACCCATGTCTGGGAGCAGGGTGGCGCCTACGCGCTGCTGGGCCCTTCCGGATGTGGCAAATCGACCCTGCTGAACATCATTTCCGGGTTGCTCAGCCCGTCGCAAGGGCAGGTGCTGTTCGATGCCCGGGAGGTCAATCGGCTGCCGCCGGAGCAACGCAATATCGCCCAGGTTTTCCAGTTTCCGGTGGTCTACGACACCATGACGGTGTTCGACAACCTGGCCTTTCCGCTACGTAACCAGGGCATGGCCGAGGCCAAGGTGCTGAGCAAGGTGCACGAGATCGCCGAGGTACTCGACCTGCATCCGTTGCTCGCGCGCAAGGCGCGCAACCTGACCGCCGACGAGAAGCAGAAGGTCTCCATGGGTCGCGGCCTGGTGCGTGATGACGTCTCGGCGATCCTGTTCGACGAGCCGTTGACGGTGATCGACCCGCACCTGAAGTGGAAGCTGCGGCGCAAGCTCAAGCAGATCCATGAGCAGTTCAACATCACCATGGTCTATGTCACCCACGATCAGCTGGAGGCCTCGACCTTCGCCGACAAGATCGCGGTGATGTACGGTGGCCAGATCGTCCAGTTCGGCACCCCGCGCGAGCTGTTCGAGCGCCCCAGCCATACCTTCGTCGGCTATTTCATCGGCAGCCCGGGGATGAACCTGATCGAGGTCGAGCCCTGCGCGGGCGGGGTCCGCTTCGGCGACATCCAGGTACCTCTCGGCGATGCCCTCAAGCGGCGCCTGGCCGGCTTGGCGGGCAAGCGTCTGCAGCTGGGCATCCGGCCGGAGTTCGTGCACGTCTGGGACGGCCCCTATGAGGGGGCTTTGAATTGCGAGGTGGTGCACCTCGAGGATCTGGGCACCTACAAGATTCTCAGCCTGCGCCTGGGCGATCAGCTGCTCAAGGTACGCCTGCAGGAAGACCACCAGGTGCCGCACAAGCAGGCCCATATCAGTTTCCCGGAACAGTGGCTGATGCTCTACGCCGATGACTTCCTGATCGACGTCACGCACCCGGAGGTGCCGGCATGAGCAAGGTGCACAACAACAAGGCCTGGTGGTTGGTGCTGCCGGTGTTTCTGCTGGTGGCCTTCAGTGCCATCGTGCCGATGATGACGGTGGTCAACTATTCGGTGCAGGACATCTTCGATCAATCGAGCCGCTACTTCGTCGGGGTCGACTGGTACCGTCAGGTGCTGCAGGACCCGCGCCTGCATGATTCGCTGCTGCGTCAGTTCATCTATTCGGCCTGCGTGCTGCTGATCGAGATTCCCCTGGGGATAGGGATCGCCCTGTGCATGCCGACCAAGGGGCGCTGGGCATCGCTGTGCCTGATCGTCATGGCCATTCCGCTGCTGATCCCATGGAACGTGGTGGGCACCATCTGGCAGATATTCGGTCGTGCCGACATCGGCCTGCTCGGCTGGAGCCTGAATGCCTCCGGTGTCGATTACAACTATGCCGCCAACACCCGCGATGCCTGGGTCACGGTGCTGGTGATGGACGTCTGGCACTGGACCTCGCTGGTGGCGCTGCTGTGCTACTCGGGGCTGCGGGCGATTCCGGATGTCTACTACCAGGCCGCACGCATCGATCGCGCCTCCTCCTGGTCGGTGTTCCGGCACATCCAGTTGCCGAAGATGAAGAGTGTGCTGCTGATCGCGGTGATGCTGCGCTTCATGGACAGCTTCATGATCTACACCGAGCCCTTCGTGCTCACCGGCGGCGGGCCGGGCAACGCCACCACCTTCCTCAGTCAGACCCTGACCCAGATGGCGATCGGCCAGTTCGACCTGGGGCCGGCGGCCGCGTTCTCGCTGGTGTACTTCCTGATCATCCTGCTGGTTTCCTGGCTGTTCTACACGGCCATGACCCATGACGACAAAAAACACTGAGGCCTAGCATGAACAAGCGCAAACGCGTGGCATTGCTGCTGTACATCCTGTTCCTGCTGGTGCCGATCTACTGGCTGCTGAACATGTCGTTCAAGAGCAATACCGAGATTCTCGGTGGCCTCAGCCTGCTGCCGAGTCGCTTCACCCTGGACAACTACCGGGTGATCTTCACCGACCCCAGCTGGTACCAGGGCTACCTCAATTCGCTGTACTACGTCAGCCTCAACACCCTGATCTCCCTGAGCGTGGCGCTACCGGCGGCTTACGCCTTCTCGCGCTACCGCTTCCTCGGCGACAAGCACCTTTTCTTCTGGTTGTTGACCAATCGCATGGCGCCACCGGCGGTGTTCCTGTTGCCGTTCTTCCAGCTGTACTCCTCGATCGGCCTGTTCGATACCCATATCGCCGTGGCCCTGGCCCATTGCCTGTTCAACGTGCCGCTGGCGGTGTGGATCCTCGAGGGCTTCATGTCCGGGGTGCCCAAGGAGATCGATGAAACAGCCTACATCGACGGCTACAGCTTTCCGAAGTTTTTCGTGAAGATCTTTATCCCGCTGATCGGCTCGGGCATCGGCGTCACCGCCTTTTTCTGCTTCATGTTCTCCTGGGTCGAGCTGCTGCTGGCGCGCACCCTGACCTCGGTGGAGGCCAAGCCCATAGTCGCGGTGATGACCCGTACCGTGTCGGCCTCGGGAATCGATTGGGGGGTGCTGGCCGCGGCCGGCGTGCTGACCATCCTGCCGGGCATGCTGGTGATCTGGTTCGTGCGCAACCATGTGGCCAAGGGCTTTGCCCTGGGCCGGGTATAAGGAGATTCACGATGGATTGGATGGCCTGGACTCTACCGACTGCGTTGTTTTTTGGCGCTATCGCCACGCTGCTCGCAGGCATGGCCCTGTGGGAGCTGCGTTCGCCCTGCCTCGAGCGCAGCGGCTTTCTGCCGATCGCTACAACCCGCGGCGACCGCCTGTTCATTGGCCTGTTGGGCAGCGCCTACCTGCATCTGTTGGTGGTAGGGGTTACCGACTGGAGTATCTGGATAGCCTCGTTGCTGTCCTTGTTGTGGCTGTTTGCAGTGATGCGTTGGGGCTGAAAGGGGCCGCTCCAGACTCTTGCCGGTCTGCCGGCCCGGAGCGCTCTTTCGCTGTGCCTCGCCCTAAACCCGAGATGGAGGTCTCTATGTACAACAATAACAACAAAATCCGACATGGCATGGCGCTGGCTGCCTTGCTGGCGATGTCGGGACTGAGTGGTGCGGCCTGGGCGGATGCCTATGAAGAGGCGGCCAAGAAATGGATCGCCGAAGAGTTCAACCCTTCGACCCTGACCCCGCAGCAACAACTCGAAGAGCTGAAGTGGTTCATCAAGGCGGCCGAGCCATTTCGTGGCATGAGCATCAGCGTCGCCTCGGAAACCATCGCCACCCATGAATACGAGTCCAAGGTGCTGGCCCGCGCCTTCAGCGAGATCACCGGCATTCAGCTCAAGCACGACCTGATGCAGGAAGGTGATGTGGTCGAGAAACTGCAGACCCAGATGCAGTCGGACAAGAACATCTACGACGGCTATATCAACGACTCGGACCTGATCGGTACCCACTTCCGCTATGGCAAGGCCGTGGCGCTGACCGACATGATGGCCGGCGACGGCAAGGACTTCACCTCGCCCACCCTGGACCTGCCGGACTTTATCGGCCTGTCGTTCACCACCGGGCCGGATGGCAAACTCTATCAGCTGCCCGACCAGCAGTTCGCCAATCTCTACTGGTTCCGCGCCGACTGGTTCGCGCGGCCCGATCTGAAGGCCAAGTTCAAGGAGATCTACGGCTACGAGCTGGGGGTTCCGGTCAACTGGTCGGCCTATGAGGATATCGCCGAGTTCTTCTCCGAGAAGGTCAAGGAGATCGACGGGCAGCGCATCTACGGTCATATGGATTACGGCAAGAAAGACCCATCGCTGGGCTGGCGCTTCACCGATGCCTGGTTCTCCATGGCAGGGGGTGGCGACAGTGGGTTGCCCAACGGCCTGCCGGTGGACGAGTGGGGCATTCGCGTCGACGGCTGCCGGCCGGTTGGCTCCAGCGTCGCCCGCGGCGGCGACACCAACGGACCGGCGGCCGTCTATGCCACCACAAAGTACGTCGACTGGATGCGCCAGTATGCGCCGCCGGAAGCACAGGGCATGACGTTTTCCGAGGCTGGGCCGGTGCCGGCACAGGGCAACATAGCCCAGCAGATCTTCTGGTATACCGCCTTTACCGCAGACATGACCAAGGCCGGCTTGCCGGTGGTCAATGAGGACGGTACGCCGAAATGGCGCATGGCGCCATCGCCGAAGGGGCCGTACTGGGAAAACGGCATGAAGCTGGGTTATCAGGATGCCGGTTCCTGGACCTTCCTAAAATCGACTCCGGACAAGCAGCGCCTGGCGGCATGGCTGTATGCCCAGTTCGTGACCTCGAAGACGGTGTCCTTGAAGAAGACCCTGGTGGGCCTGACGCCCATTCGCGAGTCGGACATCAACTCCCAGGCCATGACCGAGGCGGCGCCCAAACTCGGTGGCCTGGTCGAGTTCTACCGGAGCCCGGCACGCGTGCAGTGGACGCCGACGGGTACCAATGTGCCGGACTACCCCCGCCTGGCGCAGCTCTGGTGGCAGTTCATCGCCGAGGCGGCCAGCGGCGACAAGACCCCGCAAGCGGCCCTCGATGGCCTGGCGGCCGCGCAGGACACCATGCTTGGGCGCTTGGAGCGCTCCGGAGTCCTGGGCGAATGTGGCCCGAAGCTCAACGAGCCGCGCGATCCGCAGTATTGGCTGGACCAACCTGGCGCACCTAAGGCCAAGTTGGCCAACGAGAAGCCCAGGGGCGAGACCATCGACTATGAGGCGTTGCTCAAGTCCTGGGAGCAAGGGCGCGGTTGATCGCTGGATCGGCAATAAAAAACGGCACCTGATCAGGTGCCGTTTTTCTGTCCGGGACGACGCTAGCTGTGCAGGTGCTCGGCCGCATGCAGGGTGTTCTCCAGTAGCCCTGCGCGCGTCATGGGGCCAACGCCGCCGGGTACCGGGGTAATCCAGCTGGCGCGGGGCAGGGCAGTGTCGAACTCGACGTCGCCGACCAGCTTGCCGTCAGCCTGGCGGTTGATGCCGACATCGATGACGATCGCGCCTTGCTTGATCCACTCACCCTCGACCAGTCCCGGCTTGCCGGCTGCGACTACGAGGATATCGGCCTGTCCGACATGGGTGGCGAGATCCTTGGTGAAACGGTGGGTAATGGTTACGGTGCAGCCGGCCAGCAGCAGCTCCATGGCCATCGGACGGCCGACGATGTTCGAGGCGCCGACCACTACTGCGTGCAGGCCGTACAAGTCGACGCCGGTGCTGTGCAGCAGGGTCATGATGCCCTTGGGGGTGCAGGGGCGCAGCAGCGGCATGCGCTGGGCCAGGCGACCGATGTTATAGGGGTGGAAACCATCGACGTCCTTGTCGGGGCGAATCCGTTCCAGCAGCAACGAGGCATCGAGGTGCTCGGGCAGTGGCAGTTGAACGAGGATGCCGTCGATGCTGGGGTCGTCGTTGAGTCGATCTATGAGTGCCGTCAGTTCGGCCTGGCTGGTGCTAGCAGGTAGATCATAAGCCTGGGATAGGAAGCCGACCTCTTCACAGTCCTTGCGCTTATGTGAGACGTAGACCTGGGAGGCTGGATCGCTGCCTACCAGAATTACTGCCAAGCCCGGCGCCCGCAGGCCTTGCTCGCGCCTTTCGGCTACGCGTTGAGCGATCTGCTGGCGGAGGCTGGCAGCTATCGCTTTGCCATCAATCAGTTGTGCGGTCATTACGCTTGGTTAACCATGGGAAATGATTGAAAAAGGACGCACATTCTCGCATGGCGGGGCCATCGGGCAAAGGCGCGCCCCAGGGTTTTCGCGTAACTCCTTTAAATCGCTGATTTTTTTTAACTTTCCCTGTTGACGAGTTGCAGGAGCCTCTATAACATGCGCCCCGCTTGTCGAGCACAGCCAGTCGCTGGGTAAGACGGCAAAGGCAGGGCTGATGAAGTCTTGCTGGAGCCGAAAGCTTTAAGTCTGCGCTTGCAGATGGATAGGCGCCCGTAGCTCAGCTGGATAGAGCATCCGCCTTCTAAGCGGATGGTCGCAGGTTCGAGTCCTGCCGGGCGTGCCATTTGGCAGCTTTGGCACAAGCAAGATGCAAGACGTAATATGGTGGGCGTAGCTCAGTTGGTAGAGCACAGGATTGTGGCTCCTGGTGTCGTGGGTTCGATTCCCATCGTCCACCCCATATTCCAGAACGCCAGGCCCAAAGCCTGGCGTTTTTGTTTTAAGGTCAGACCACGCGGACGTGGTGAAATTGGTAGACACACCAGATTTAGGTTCTGGCGCCGCAAGGTGTGAGAGTTCGAGTCTCTCCGTCCGCACCATCTTTATCTTCCCTCCCGATTGCCGCCTGCATCTAGGGTGACTTCTGTAATTCGACCCTCTAGAATGCATGCCCTTGATCTGGGGCCGGAAACGGCCGGCTTATGTCTGTGCAACGAGGAATATCCATGCAAGTTTCTGTTGAAAGCACTTCTGCTCTTGAGCGCCGTATGACCGTCGGCGTTCCCGTCGAGCGCGTCGAGACTGAAGTCAACAAGCGTCTGCAGCAGACTGCCCGTCGCGCCAAAGTACCTGGCTTCCGTCCTGGCAAGGTCCCGATGAGCGTCATTCGCCAGCGCTACGAAGACGCCGCGCGTCAGGAAGCCCTGGGTGATTTGATTCAGTCCACCTTCTACGAGGCCGTTGTCGAGCAGAAGCTCAATCCGGCGGGTTCGCCGGCCGTCGAGCCGAAAACCTTCGAGAAGGGCAAGGACCTGGAATACGTCGCGACCTTCGAGGTGTTCCCGGAGTTCCAGGTCGCCGGCCTGGAGTCCATCTCCATCGAGCGCCTGCAAGCCGAGGTTTCCGACGCGGACCTGGACAACATGCTGGAGATTCTGCGCAAGCAGAACACCCGCTTCGAGGCAGTCGAGCGCGCCGCCGAGAATGGCGACCAGCTGAATATCGACTTCGTCGGCAAGATCGACGGCGAAGCCTTCGCTGGCGGCTCCGCCAAGGGTTCGCAGCTGGTACTGGGCTCCGGTCGTATGATTCCGGGCTTTGAAGATGCGCTGGTGGGCGTCAAGGCTGGCGAAGAGCGAGTCATCACCCCGACTTTCCCCGAGGATTACCAGAACCTCGATCTGGCCGGCAAGACTGCCGAGTTCACCGTCACCGTCAACAGTGTTTCCGCACCGCAACTGCCGGAGCTGAATGACGAGTTCTTCGCCCTGTTTGGGGTCAAGGAAGGTGGCCTGGAAGGCTTCCGCGCCGAAGTGCGCAAGAACATGGAGCGCGAGCTGCGCCAGGCGATCAAGTCTAAGGTGAAGAACCAGGTCATGGACGGTCTGCTGGCTGCCAATCCGATCGAAGTGCCCAAGGCCCTGATCGGCAATGAAGTCAATCGTCTGCGCGTGCAGGCCGTTCAGCAGTTTGGTGGCAACATCAAGCCAGACCAGTTGCCGGCTGAGCTGTTCGAAGAGCAAGCCAAGCGCCGTGTGGTGCTGGGCCTGATCGTGGCCGAGGTGGTCAAGCAGTTCGAGCTCAAGCCCGATGACGAGCGCGTGCGCGAGATGATCCAGGAAATGGCCTCGGCCTATCAGGAGCCTGAGCAGGTCGTGGCCTGGTACTACAAAAACGACCAGCAGATGAACGAAGTCCGTTCGGTTGTGCTGGAAGAGCAAGTTGTAGATACTGTTTTGCAGAAGGCCAATGTGACCGATAAAGCGGTCTCTTACGAAGAAGCTGTCAAGCCGGCGGAAGCTCCGCAGGCCGACTGATTTCCTGACCTCGTTCGAGCACACCATAAGCCAGCCTCCGTGCTGGCTTATGCGTATTTGAGACATGACTATTTAGGGAGCGAGTGCTAGAAATGTCCCGCAATCCTTTTATGCAGCAAATGCCTGATATCCAAGCGGCCGGTGGCCTGGTGCCGATGGTGATCGAGCAGTCGGCCCGCGGCGAGCGTGCCTACGACATCTATTCGCGCCTGCTGAAGGAGCGAGTGATCTTCCTGATCGGTCCGGTAGAGGACTACATGGCCAACCTGGTTGCCGCCCAGTTGCTGTTCCTCGAGGCGGAGAACCCGGACAAGGACATTCACCTGTATATCAACTCTCCGGGTGGCTCGGTCACCGCGGGGATGTCGATCTACGACACCATGCAATTCATCAAGCCCGACGTCTCGACCATCTGTATCGGCCAGGCTTGCAGCATGGGCGCTCTGCTTCTGGCGGGCGGGGCAGCCGGCAAGCGTTACTGCCTGCCACATTCGCGGATGATGATTCACCAGCCGCTGGGCGGCTTCCAGGGCCAGGCTTCGGATATCGAGATCCATGCGCGGGAAATCCTGACTATTCGTGAGCGCCTGAACAAGATCCTCGCCGACCACTGTGGCCAGCCGATCGAGGTGATCGCCCGCGATACCGATCGTGACAACTTCATGAGCGGCGAGGATGCCGTGAAGTACGGTCTCATCGACCAGGTACTGAGCCGGCGCCAATTGGCGGGCTAAATGCGTCCCTTTACCGCGCGACAGGAGTCGCCTGTCGCTTTGCGGGCTTGAAAATGCCCGCATTTGCCTTCATCTTGTTTTTCAAGCCTACCGTATTGGATTGATCGAATGACTGACACCCGCAACGGCGAGGACAACGGCAAGTTGCTTTATTGCTCCTTCTGCGGCAAGAGCCAGCATGAAGTGCGCAAATTGATTGCCGGACCCTCCGTCTTCATCTGCGACGAGTGCGTCGACCTGTGCAACGACATCATCCGTGAGGAGGTGCAGGAAGCCCAGGCCGAGAGCAGCGCGCACAAACTGCCCGCGCCCAAGGAAATCAGCACCATCCTGGACCAGTATGTAATCGGTCAGGAGCGTGCGAAAAAGGTTCTGGCGGTAGCGGTGTACAACCACTACAAGCGCCTCAATCAGCGCGAGAAGAAAGACGACGTCGAGTTGGGCAAGAGCAATATCCTGCTGATCGGGCCTACCGGTTCGGGCAAGACGCTGCTGGCTGAAACCCTGGCGCGCCTGCTCAATGTGCCCTTCACCATCGCCGATGCGACCACGCTGACCGAGGCCGGCTACGTCGGCGAGGATGTCGAGAACATCATCCAGAAGTTGTTGCAGAAGTGCGACTACGACGTAGAAAAGGCACAGATGGGTATCGTCTATATCGACGAGATCGATAAGATTTCGCGTAAGTCCGATAACCCGTCGATTACCCGCGACGTGTCGGGCGAGGGCGTCCAGCAGGCGCTGCTGAAGCTGATCGAGGGGACTGTCGCCTCGGTGCCGCCGCAGGGTGGGCGCAAGCATCCTCAGCAGGAGTTCCTGCAAGTCGATACGCGCAATATCCTGTTTATCTGCGGTGGCGCCTTCTCGGGTCTGGAGAAGGTCATCCAGGGGCGCTCGACCCGGGGTGGTATCGGCTTCAATGCCGAGGTGCGCAGCAAGGAGCTGGGCAAGAAAATCGGCGAGTCGCTGCGCGAAGTGGAGCCCGATGATCTGGTCAAGTTCGGCCTGATTCCCGAGTTTGTCGGCCGCCTGCCGGTCATTGCGACCCTCGATGAGCTGGATGAGGCTGCGCTCATGCAGATCCTCACCGAGCCGAAGAACGCCCTGACCAAGCAATATGCCAAGCTGTTCGAGATGGAAGGAGTGGACCTCGAATTCCGTCCCGATGCCTTGCGATCTGTGGCGCGCAAGGCGCTGGAGCGCAAGACTGGCGCGCGCGGGTTGCGTTCGATTCTGGAAGGAATCCTGCTCGATACCATGTACGAGATTCCATCGCAGTCCGAGGTCAGCAAGGTGGTCATCGACGAGGGCGTGATCGATGGCTCGTCTCAGCCGCTGATGATCTATGAAAACAGTGAGCCGGCTGCCAAGGCGGCGCCTGACGCTTAAGCGTACGTGTAGCATCGTGAAAGCAAGGGGCCTGCGGGCCCCTTTGCTTTTCCCGCTCCAGCGCTTGTTTTTTACATGGGCTACCCCCATCTTAGGGCCAAGGGTAATCCCATCTGTTTACGGCCATATGGCCGCCGTAGAGCCAAAATCATGAAGACAACCATCGAATTGCCTCTCCTGCCGCTGCGCGATGTCGTGGTCTATCCGCACATGGTCATCCCGCTTTTCGTCGGGCGCGAGAAATCCATCGAGGCCCTCGAGGCCGCGATGACGGGCGAAAAGCAGATACTGCTGCTGGCCCAGAAGAATCCTGCAGACGATGATCCGAGCGAAGATGGGCTTTATCGCGTCGGTACCGTTGCGACCATCTTGCAATTGCTCAAGCTTCCCGATGGCACCGTAAAGGTGCTGGTCGAAGGCGAGCAGCGCGGTGATGTCGAGCGCTTCATCGAGGCTGACGGCTATTGCCGCGCCGAGATTCGGCTGATCGAAGAGGCTGAGGTGGCGGCGCGCGAGTCTGAGGTTTTCACCCGCAGCTTGCTTAGCCAGTTCGAACAGTACGTCCAGCTGGGCAAGAAGGTTCCGGCCGAAGTCCTTTCGTCGCTCAACAGCATCGATGAGCCTGGTCGCCTGGTCGACACCATGGCGGCGCACATGGCGCTGAAAATCGAGCAGAAGCAGGAAATTCTGGAGATCACCGACCTGTCGGCTCGCGTAGAGCACGTGCTGGCGCTACTGGATGCGGAAATCGACCTGCTGCAGGTCGAGAAGCGCATCCGTGGCCGAGTGAAGAAGCAGATGGAGCGCAGCCAGCGCGAGTATTACCTGAATGAGCAGATGAAGGCCATTCAAAAGGAACTCGGCGACAGCGAGGAAGGGCACAACGAACTGGATGAGCTGAAAAAGCGCATCGAGAACGCGGGCTTGAGCAAAGAAGCCTATGGCAAGGCCCAAACCGAGCTGAACAAGCTCAAGCAGATGTCGCCCATGTCGGCGGAAGCCACGGTGGTGCGCTCCTATATCGACTGGCTGGTGAATGTTCCGTGGACGGCGCAGAGCAAGGTGCGTCTGGACCTGGCGCGTGCCGAGGCCATCCTGGATGCTGACCATTACGGCCTGGAAGAGGTCAAGGAGCGCATTCTCGAGTACCTCGCCGTGCAGAAGCGGGTGAAGAAGATCAAGGGCCCGGTGCTTTGTCTGGTCGGTCCGCCTGGGGTGGGTAAGACCTCTCTGGCGGAGTCTATTGCCCATGCCACCAACCGCAAATTCGTGCGCATGGCTCTCGGCGGGGTTCGTGACGAAGCCGAGATTCGCGGGCATAGGCGCACCTATATCGGCTCGATGCCGGGCCGGCTGATTCAGAAGATGACCAAGGTCGGCGTGCGCAACCCCCTGTTCCTGCTCGATGAAATCGACAAGCTGGGCCAGGATATGCGCGGCGATCCGGCGTCGGCCCTGCTGGAGGTGCTTGACCCGGAGCAGAATCACAACTTCAACGACCATTATCTGGAAGTCGATTACGACCTTTCCGATGTGATGTTCCTCTGCACCGCCAACTCGATGAATATCCCGGCACCTTTGCTGGACCGCATGGAGGTGATTCGCCTACCCGGCTATACGGAAGACGAGAAGATCAATATCGCAATCAAGTATCTGGCGCCCAAGCAGATCCAGGCCAACGGTCTGAAGAGGGGCGAGCTGACGTTCGAAGAGCCGGCGATTCGCGACATGATCCGCTACTACACGCGAGAGGCTGGTGTGCGCAGCCTGGAGCGGCAGATTGCCAAGGTCTGCCGCAAGGCCGTCAAGGAGAATGCGCGTCAGAAGCGCTTCGAACTGTTGGTTACGGCCGATTCGCTGGAGCATTTTCTCGGGGTGCGCAAGCACCGCTATGGCCTGGCCGAAGCCCAGGATCAGATTGGCCAGGTCACAGGGTTGGCCTGGACCCAGGTCGGTGGTGAGCTACTGACCATCGAGGCCGCCGTAGTGCCTGGCAAGGGGCAGTTGATCAAGACCGGTTCCCTGGGTGATGTTATGGTCGAGTCCATCACCGCCGCACTGACTGTCGTGCGCAGCCGCGCCAAGAGCCTGGGCGTGGCCGTGGACTTCTATGAGAAGCGTGATATCCACATTCACATGCCCGAGGGGGCAACGCCCAAGGATGGTCCCAGTGCCGGGGTTGGCATGTGCACCGCGCTGGTCTCTGCGTTGACGCAGATCCCTGTCCGTGCGGACGTGGCGATGACCGGGGAAATTACTCTGCGCGGTCAAGTCTTGGCCATTGGCGGATTGAAAGAAAAACTACTGGCGGCGCATCGCGGTGGAATCAAGACCGTTATCATTCCGGAAGAGAATGTGCGGGATTTGAAAGAGATCCCCGAGAACATTAAGCAAGACCTGCAGATTAAACCGGTTAAATGGATTGACGAGGTCCTGCAAATTGCGCTGCAATACGCCCCGGAGCCCTTGCCCGATGCGGCTCCGGAGATGGTTGCTAAGGATGAAAAGCGCGAGACTGACTCCAACGAGCGAATCAGCACGCATTAGCCGGAAGGCTTCCTTGACACATTTTTAGAGCCCTTGATATAAAGCGGCTCTTATTGTGTCGGCAGGCCGTCCAGCGCTCATATTGCTTACACTAAAAATCAAGAAACAAACTCAACAGAAATAAGGGGACTTAGAGTGAACAAGTCGGAACTGATCGATGCCATTGCTGCATCTGCTGATATCCCGAAAGCTGTTGCTGGCCGCGCGCTGGATGCAGTGATTGAATCTGTCACTGGCGCACTGAAGGCTGGTGACTCTGTAGTGCTGGTTGGTTTCGGTACCTTCGCGGTCAAAGAGCGTGCTGCGCGCACTGGCCGTAACCCGCAGACTGGCAAGCCGATCAGCATCGCGGCTGCCAAGATCCCAGGTTTCAAAGCTGGTAAGGCCCTGAAAGACGCCGTTAACTAAGCGCCTTTCAGGCCTTGGCCTCCAGATCAGACTCAACCTGATCTGGCAGCGGAGCGGTAGTTCAGTCGGTTAGAATACCGGCCTGTCACGCCGGGGGTCGCGGGTTCGAGTCCCGTCCGCTCCGCCAGTTACGAGAAGGCGCATCCTCGGATGCGCCTTTCTTCTATCCGGACTTTACCCACACTGCACGGCTGCCCACTATGCGCGGTCGTTCTGGGGGACGCATGCTGCAGAACATCAGGGACAATTCACAGGGTTGGATTGCCAAAACCATCATCGGCCTCATCGTCGTGCTTCTGGCGCTGACTGGCATCGAAGCCATCTTCACCAGTACCAGTAACCGCCAGAATGCCGCCGAAGTGAACGGCGAGAAAATCACCAGCAACGAACTAGCCCAGGCTGTCGAGATGCAGCGCCGGCAATTGCTGCAGCAACTCGGCCGTGACTTCGATGCATCCTTGCTCGACGAGAAAATGCTGCGTGATGCCGCATTGAAAGGGCTGATCGATCGGGCGCTGCTGCGCCAGGGCGCCCAGGACGCCGACTTTGCGCTGTCCGAACAGGCACTCGACCAGCTTATTCTGCAAACGCCCGAGTTCCTCGTGGACGGTAAATTCAGCTCCGACCGCTTTGATCAGGTTATTCGCCAGCTCGGTTACAACCGTTTGCAGTTCCGTCAGATGCTCAAGGAAGAGATGCTTATCGGCCAACTGCGTGCCGGTATCGCCGCCAGCAGCTTCGTGACCGACGACGAAGTCGAGGCATTTGCCCGTCTGGAGAAGCAGACCCGCGACTTCGCCACTCTGACGCTGCCGGCCGACACCGCAGCCGTCCAGCTCAGCGATGATGACATCAAGGCCTACTACGAGGCGCAAGCCGGCCAGTTCATGAGCCCCGAGCAGGTGGTACTCGAGTATCTCGAGCTGAACAAGGATGCATTCTTCGATCAGGTCGAGGTGGCCGATGAAGACCTGCAAAGCGCTTATGAGAATGAAATCGCCAACCTGGCCGAACAGCGTCAGGCCGCTCACATCCTGATCGAGGTGAATGATCAGGTCGACGACAAGCAGGCCAAGGCCAAGCTCGAGGGGCTGCAGGGGCGTATTCAGCAGGGCGAGGACTTTGCGGTGTTGGCCAAGGAGTTCTCCGACGATCCGGGTTCGGCGGCCAATGGCGGCGATCTCGGCTATGCCGGGCCGGGGGTCTATGATCCGGCCTTCGAAGAAGCACTGTACGCCCTGGACAAGGGCCAGGTGTCGGCGCCTGTGCGCAGTGAGTTTGGCTGGCACCTGATCAAACTGCTGGCCGTGCAGGCCCCCGAGATACCGACTTTCGCCAGCCTGAAAGACAAGCTGGAGCGTGAGTTGAAGGCGCAACAGGTCGAGCGGCGCTTCGTCGAGGCAAGCAAGCAGCTGGAGGACTCGGCGTTCGAGGCCTCGGACCTGGGCCAGCCAGCTCAGGAGCTCGGCCTGGAAGTCAAGACCAGCGAGGCTTTCGGGCGCGAAGGAGGAGAGGGCCTGACCGCCAATCGCCAGGTTATCAAGGCGGCCTTTAGCAGCGAAGTGCTCGAGGACGGCAGCAATAGCCCGGTGATCGAGCTCGACCCGAACACCGTGGTGGTGGTGCGCGTCAAGGAACACCATAAGCCCGAGCAGCTGTCCCTGGAGCAGGTGGCCGATAGCATTCGCGATCATCTGACCCAGGTGCGTGCCAACGAAGCCGCCAAGGCCAAGGGCGAGGCATTGTTGGCTGCGTTGCGTAGCGGGCAGACGCCAGCCGAGCAGGAGCAGGAGTGGAATGTGGTGGAGGCGGCTACGCGCAGTCAGGAGGGTGTCGAGCCCGTGGTGCTGCAGACGCTGTTCCGCATGCCCAAGCCGGCCGACAAGGGCCAGCCGACCTTCGCCGGGCTGAGCCTGAGCAATGGCGACTACGTGGTTGTCCGTCTGAATGGGGTCAACGAGCCGGAGGCGGCCCTGAGCGAGGAAGACCAGGCGATGTACAGCCGTTTTCTCGCCTCGCGCCTGGGGCAGCAGAACTTCGCGGCATTCCGTCGTCAGCTGGAGGCCAAGGCGGATATCAAGCGTTTCTGATAACCCTTCGAACAAAAAAAGGCCGCTTGAACAAGCGGCCTTTTTTGTTGCCTGATGCTTGCGGTCAGTCTTCCATGGCACCCATCGCAGTGGTGTTGAAGCCACCGTCGACGTACATGATTTCACCGCTGATGCCCGAGGCCAGGTCGGAGCAGAGGAAGGCACCGGCGTTGCCGACTTCCTCGATGGTGACGTTGCGGCGCAGCGGGGTCTGCTTCTCGTTGGCGGCGAGCATCTTGCGGAAGCTCTTGATTCCGGACGCCGCGAGGGTGCGGATTGGGCCGGCGGAGATGGCATTGACCCGGGTGCCTTCCGGGCCGAGGCTGCCGGCCAGGTAGCGGACGCCGGCTTCCAGGCTGGCCTTGGCCATGCCCATCACGTTGTAGTTGGGCATGGTGCGTTCGGCCCCCAGGTAGGAGAGGGTGAGCAGGCTGCCATTACGGCCCTGCATCATCTCGCGACCGGCCTTGGCCAGGGCGACGAAGCTATAGGCGCTGATGTCGTGGGCGATGCGAAACCCTTCGCGGGTGGTGACCTCGGTGAAGTCGCCGTCCAGCTGATCACCCGGGGCGAAACCGACCGAGTGGACGATGCAGTCCAGGCCGTCCCACTTCTTGCTCAGGGCCTCGAATACGCTGACGATCTCGTCATCGCTGGCGACATCGCAGGGGAAGCACAACTCGGGGCCCGAGCCCCAGCCGGCGGCGAACTCTTCGACGCGGCCCTTGAGCTTCTCATTCTGATAGGTGAAGGCCAGTTCGGCGCCCTCGCGGTGCATGGCCGCGGCGATGCCCGAGGCGATGGACAGTTTGCTGGCGACGCCAACGATCAGTACGCGCTTACCGCTTAGAAAACCCATGTGTGTTCTTCCTCTTCCTGGTATCAAGGATTAGTCGGCAGCGGCTGGGGCCATGAACGCGGCTTCCAGCAGCTGCTGTGTATACAGGTGCTTGGGGGCGGTGAAGATGGCTTCCGCCGGGCCTTGCTCGACCACCTTTCCCTCCTTGACCACGATCAGGTGGTGGCTCAAGGCTTTTACCACTGCCAGATCATGGCTGATGAACAGGTAGGTCAGGTTGTACTTGGCCTGCAAGGTTCGCAACAACTCCACCACTTGGCGCTGAACTGTCCGATCGAGAGCCGAAGTTGGCTCATCCAACAGTATCAGCGCCGGTTTAAGCACCAATGCGCGGGCAATGGCGATCCGCTGCCGTTGCCCGCCTGAAAACTCGTGGGGGTAACGGTGCCGGGATTCCGGATCCAGACCTACCTCCAAAAGTGCGTCGATGATCGCTTGTTCCTGTTCCGCCTGGCTTCCCATGTGGTGAATGCGCAGCCCTTCGCCGACGATCATGCCCACGGACATGCGCGGGCTGAGGCTGCCGAACGGATCCTGGAATACCACCTGCATCTGCCGCCGTAATGGCCGCACCTGATGTTGTGACAGTCCATTCAACGCCTGCCCCTCGAAGCGAATGGCGCCCTCGCTGCCGAGCAAACGCAAAATTGCCAGCCCGAGCGTGGATTTGCCGGAACCACTCTCGCCGACTATGCCCAGGGTTTGACCCTGGGGCAGGCAGAAACTGATGCCGTCGACCGCCTTCACATAGTCCACGGTGCGCCGCAGCAAGCCTTTCTTGATCGGAAACCAGACACGTAGCGCCTCGACTTCCAAGAGCGGCTCGCCCGCCGGGTTGGCCACTGGATCGCCACTGGGCTCGGCACCCAGCAGTTCCTGAGTGTAGGAGTGCTGCGGCGCCTGGAACAGTTGCTCACACGACGCTTGTTCGACGATCGAACCCTGCTGCATGACACATACGCGATGGGCAATTCGTCGAACCAGATTCAGATCATGGCTGATCAGCAGCATGGCCATGCCCAGGCGTGCCTGCAGATCCTTGAGCAGTTCGAGAATCTTCAGCTGCACGGTGACGTCCAGGGCGGTCGTCGGCTCGTCGGCGATCAGCAGCTCGGGTTCGTTGGCCAGCGCCATGGCGATCATCACCCGCTGCCGCTGGCCGCCGGACAGTTCGTGGGGGTAGGCCTTGAGGCGCTTCTCCGGCTCCGGAATGCCGACCAGCTCCAGCAGCTCCAGGGTCCGCTTGCTGGCCGCCTTGCCGGTCAGTCCCTTGTGCAGCGCCAAGATCTCATTGATCTGTTTCTCGATGCTGTGCAGCGGATTGAGCGAGGTCATCGGCTCCTGAAAGACCATGGCAATGCGATTGCCGCGGATCCCCCGCAACTGGTCCTCGCCGAGCCGGAGCAGATCCTGCCCGGCATACTGAATGCTGCCGCTCGGGTGGCGAGCCATCGGGTAGGGCAGCAGGCGCAGGATGGAGTGGGCGGTGACCGATTTGCCTGAGCCGCTTTCGCCGACCAGGGCCAGGGTTTCGCCGCGGCGGATCGAGAAGCTGACGCCCTCGACCACGCGCTGTGCGTTGTTGCCGGTGACGAATTCGACGGCCAGGTCGCGAACGTCGATCAGGGTATCGGGCTCGTTCATCTCATTTCCTTGGGTCGAAGGCGTCACGGGCCGCTTCGCCGATAAACACCAGCAAGCTGAGCATCAGCGCCAGTACGGCGAAGGCGCTGATCCCCAGCCAAGGCGCCTGCAGATTGGACTTGCCCTGGGCCACCAGCTCGCCCAGCGACGGCGCGCCGGGCGGCAGGCCGAACCCGAGGAAATCCAGGGCCGTCAGGGTGCCGATCGCACCGGTCAGAATGAAGGGCATGAAGGTCATGGTCGAGACCATGGCGTTGGGCAGGATATGACGGAACATGATGGCGCCATTCTCCATGCCCAGGGCGCGCGCGGCACGTACGTACTCCAGGTTGCGGCCGCGGAGGAACTCGGCGCGCACCACGTCGACCAGGCTCATCCAGGAAAACAGCAGCATGATGCCCAGCAGCCACCAGAAGTTCGGTTGCACGAAGCTGGCCAGGATGATCAGCAGGTAGAGTACCGGCAGCCCCGACCACACCTCCAGGAAGCGCTGTCCGACCAGGTCGACCCAGCCGCCGTAGAAGCCCTGCAGGGCACCTGCGAACACGCCGATGACCGAGCTGAGCAGGGTCAGGATCAGGGCGAACAGCACCGAGATACGAAAGCCATAGATCACCCGCGCCAGCACATCGCGGGCCTGGTCGTCGGTGCCCAGCCAGTTGGCCGACGAGGGCGGCGCCGGCGCCGGCACCTGCAGGTCGTAGTTGATGCTCGAATAGCTGAAGGGAATCGGCGGCCAGAGCATCCAGCCATTCTTCTGCGCGATCAGCTCCTGAATGTAGGGGCTCTTGTAGTTGGCCTGCAGCGGAAACTCGCCGCCGAAGGTGGTTTCCGGGTAGCGCTTGAGCACCGGGAAGTACCACTGGCCGTCGTACTCAACGAGCAAGGGTTTGTCGTTGGCGATCAGCTCGGCGCCCAGGCTGAGGGTGAACAGCACGAGGAAGATCCATAGCGACCACCAGCCGCGCTTGTGTGCCTTGAAACGCTCGAATCGCCGCTGATTGATCGGGGAAAGGGCCATCTCAAGCCTCCCGACTTTCGAAGTCGATACGCGGATCGACCAGGGTATAGGTGATGTCGCCGATCAGTTTCACGGCCAGTCCCAGCAGGGTGAAGATGAACAGGGTGCCGAACACCACCGGGTAGTCGCGGTTGATTGCCGCCTCGAAACTCATCAGGCCGAGGCCGTCGAGGGAGAAGATCACCTCGACCAGCAGGGATCCGGTGAAGAAGATGCCCATGAGCGCCGAGGGAAAGCCGGCGATGATCAGCAGCATGGCATTGCGGAACACGTGGCCGTAGAGCACGCGGTTGTTGCTCAGCCCTTTGGCGCGGGCGGTGACCACATACTGCTTGTTGATCTCGTCGAGAAAGCTGTTCTTGGTCAGCAGGGTCAGGGTGGCGAAGTTGCCGATCACCAGGGCGGTGATCGGCAGAGCCAGGTGCCAGAAGTAGTCGAGAATCTTACCGCTGAGGCTGAGTTCGTCGAAATTGTTCGAGGTCAGACCGCGCAGCGGAAACCAGTCCAGGTAGCTGCCGCCGGCGAAGACCACGATCAGCAGGATGGCGAACAGGAAGGCCGGGATCGCGTAGCCGACGATGATCGCCGAGCTGGTCCAGACATCGAAGGCGCTGCCATGGCGCGTCGCCTTGGCGATGCCCAGGGGGATCGAGACCAAGTACATGATCAGGGTGCTCCACAGGCCCAGGGAGATCGACACCGGCATCTTTTCGACAATCAGGTCGATGACCTTGGCATCGCGGAAGAAGCTCTCGCCGAAATCCAGGTGGACGTAGTTCTTCAGCATGATCCAGAAGCGTTCCGGCGCCGGCTTGTCGAAGCCGTAGAGGCGCTCGATCTCGGCGATCAGCTCGGGGTCGAGGCCCTGGGCGCCGCGGTAGTTGGCGCCGGCCACGGCGACTTCGGCGCCGCCACCGGCGATGCGGCTGGTGGCGCCCTCGAAGCCCTCCAGCTTGGCGATCATCTGCTCCACGGGCCCGCCCGGGGCGGCCTGAATGATGATGAAGTTGATCAGCAGGATGCCGAACAGGGTGGGGATGATCAGCAGCAGACGACGGACGATATACGCCAGCATCTCAGTTCCCCGCACTCGCCGAATCGGCGCCATCGGTGGTCGGCTGCGAGCGCACCCACCAGGTGTTCAGGCCGATGTCGTACAGCGGGGTGGTCTTCGGGTGCTGCAGCTTGTGCCAGTAGGCCACGCGCCAGGTCTTGATGTGCCAGTTGGGGATCACGTAGTGGCCCCATAGCAGCACCCGGTCGAGTGCGCGGGTATGGGTGATCAGGCTCTGGCGGGAGTCGGCCTTGATCAGGCCCTCGACCAGGCGGTCGATCGCCGGGTCCTTGAGGCCGATGTAGTTGCGGCTGCCGGGATTGTCGGCGCTGCTGGAGTGCCAGTACTCGCGCTGCTCGTTGCCCGGCGAGTTGGATTGGCCGAAGCCGCTGACGATCAGGTCGAAATCTCGCGAGCGCAAGCGATTGATGTATTGGGAGACATCGACCCGGCGGATCACCAGCTCCATGCCCAGGTCCGCCAGGTTGCGCTTGAATGGCAGCAGCACGCGTTCGAACTCGGTCTGGGCCAGGAGGAACTCGAAACTGACCGGCTGGCCGGTGGCGTCGAGCATGTGGTCGCCTTCGATGCGCCAGCCGGCCTGCTGCAGCAATTGATAGGCGCGGCGTTGCTGCTCGCGGATGATGCCACTGCCATCGGTGACCGGCACCTGGAACTCGTCGCCGAACACTTCCGGCGGCACCTGGTCGCGTAGCGGCTCGAGCAGCTTCAGTTCTGCGGCGTCCGGCAGGCCGCTGGAGGCCAGTTCGGAGTTGTCGAAATAGCTGGTGGTGCGCGTGTAGGCCCCGTTGAACAGCTGTCGATTGGTCCACTCGAAGTCGAACAGCAGCCCGAGTGCCTCACGCACCCGGCGGTCCTGGAACAGCGGCCGACGGATATTGAAGATGAAGCCCTGCATGCCGGTGGGGTTGTGGTTGGCGATCTCTTCCTTGATCAGCTCGCCGCTGGCCACGGCGGGGGCATCATAGGCGGTCGCCCAGTTCTTCGCGCTGGTTTCCAGCCAGTAATCGAATTGCCCGGCCTTGAGGGCCTCCAGGGCCACGGTGTTGTCGCGGTAGTAGTCGATCTGCATGTTGTCGAAGTTGTAGAAACCACGATTGACCGGCAGGTCCTTGCCCCACCAGTCCTTGACCCGCTCGTAGCGAATCGAGCGACCGGCCTGCACGTCGCTGACCCGATAGGGGCCGCTGCCCAGGGGGATCTCCAGATTGCTCTTGCTGAAGTCGCGCTCAGCCCACCAGTGCTTGGGCAGCACCGGCAACTGGCCGAGAATCAACGGCAGTTCGCGATTGCCGGTGGTCTTGAACAGGAAGCGCACCTGGCGCGGGCCCTCGACCTCGACCCGCTCGACATCGCCGTAGTAGGCGCGATAAAGCGGGGCGCCCTGGTTCATCAGGGTCTCGAAGCTGAACTTGACGTCTTCGGCGGTGACCGGCTGGCCGTCATGGAAGCGTGCCTCCGGGCGCAGGTAGAAGCGCACCCAGGCGTTGTCGGCGGCCTTCTCGATCTTGCCGGCGAGCAGGCCGTACTCGGTGAAGGGCTCATCCAGGCTATGGCGGGTCAGGGTGTCGTAGATCAGGCCGATATCGTCCACCGCCACGCCCTTGTTGATAAAGGGGTTGAGGCTGTCGAAGCCGCCGAATCCGGCCTGGCGCAAGGTTCCGCCCTTGGGCGCGTGCGGATTGACGTAGTCGAAATACTGGAAATTGGCCGGGTACTTGGGCGCCTCGCCATAGAGGGTCAGGGCGTGCTTGGGCGCGGCCTGAACCAGGCTGGCCAGACCCAGCAGCAGGATGCCGCTACCGTGCAGCAGAAATGAGCGCAGTCGATGCGTCATTGGCGATTCTCCATGGATTTCAGCCACCAGGTGCGCAGGCCCAGGGTGTAGGGCGGCGTGGTAACGAAGCCGAACCGATTGCGGTAGGCCACGCGATGATAGTCGATGTACCAGTTGGGAATGGTGTAGTGCTCCCACAGCAGCACCCGGTCCAGGGCGCGGGTGGCGGCGACCTGCTCACCGCGGGTCTTGGCCGAGAGCAGCTTCTCGAGCATGGCATCGACCACCGGATGATCGATGCCCGCATAGTTCTTGCTGCCCTTGAGACTGGCCTGGCTGGAGTGGAAGTACTGCCATTGCTCGAGGCCCGGGCTCAGGGTCTGCGGCAGCGTCAGCAGGATCATGTCGAAATCGAACTGATCCAGGCGCTGCTTGTACTGGGCGCGATCCACTGTGCGCAGATTGGCCTGGATGCCGATGCGCGCGAGGTTCTCGGTGTAGGGCTGAAGAATGCGCTCCAGATTCGGATTGACCAGCAGAATCTCGAACTGCAGCGGCTGGCCCTGGCCGTTCAGCAGGTACTGTCCCGAGGGCTTCCAGCCCGCCTCGGCGAGCAGACCCAGGGCGCGCCGCAGGGTCGCTCGGGGTATGCCACGGCCATCGGTCTGCGGTATCTGCACCGGCTCGCTGAACAGCCCGGGCGGCAGTTGTTTGCGGTAGGGCGAGAGCAGCAGCCACTCGGCGCCCTCGGGCTTGCCGACGGCGGAAAACTCGCTGTTCGGGTAGAAGCTCTTGGCCCGGGTGTAGGAGGAGTTGAACAGGGTGCGATTGGTCCACTCGAAATCGAACATCATGCCCAGGGCTTCACGCACCCTGCGGTCGGCGAATGCCGCGCGGCGGCTGTTGAGGAACAGGGCCTGGGTCTGGGTCGGAATCTGGTGGGGAATCTCGGCGCGGACCACCTCGCCACGGGCCACCCCCGGAAAGTTATAGCCGTTGGCCCAGTTCTTCGCCTGCTGCTCGATATAGAAATCGAATTCGCCGGCCTTGAAGGCCTCGAAGGCCACGTGGCTGTCGCGATAGAACTCCACCTCGACCCGGTCGAAGTTGTACTTGCCGCGATTGACCGGCAGCTTTTCCCCCCACCAGTTGTTCACCCGTTCGAACACCAGGCTGCGACCAGGACTGACCTTGACGATCCGGTAGGGACCGCTGCCCAGCGGCGGCTCGAAGGTGGTGGCCTTGAAGTCACGATCCTTCCAGTAATGCTGCGGCAGCACCGGCAGCTCACCGAGACGCAGAATCAGCAAGGGGTTGCCGGCGCGCTTGAACACGAAGCGAATGCGGTGGCGGTTGAGGATGTCGACCCGCTTGACCTCCTGCAGGCTGGTTCGGTACTGCGGGTGACCTTGCTTGAGCAGCAGGCGGTAGGAGTACGCCACGTCATAGGCGGTGATCGGCTTGCCGTCATGAAAGCGCGCCTGCGGACGCAGGTTGAACACCACCCAGCTGCGGTCATCGCTGTACTCGATGGTCTTGGCGATCAGCCCGTAGCTGGAGGTCGGCTCGTCGCCGGAGGGGTCGTAGGAGCCGGTGCCGGCCATCAGGGTTTCGTTCAGCCCGGTGACGCCGTATTGCAGGAAGTTGGCCGTGGCGATAGGGCTGGAACCCTTCAGGGTGTAGGCATTGAGGGTGTCGAAGGTGCCGGCGCCCATGATCCGCACGGTGCCGCCCTTGGGCGCATCCGGGTTGACCCAGTCGAAGTGGGAGAAGCTGGCGGGATACTTGAGGCTGCCGAACTGGGCATAGCCGTGGCTCTCGCGAATGGTCGCCCAGGCGGGAAAGCCGATGGCCAAACTGAGCAATAGCGAAAGGAGGGGACGTATCAAGTGAAATATCCGATCCGGGACGGCTTATAGGCTGCGTGTCCGGTACAGTAACAGCTTGTATCCGCTGGAAAAAGGCCAAGCCTGTGGGCGAGACTTGGCGTCCCCTGGGTATACTGGCGCAAATCACAGAGAGGCCTCGATTTTGGATACACGTAGCCATGGTCTGCAGTCGTGGATTGATCGCCTGAACCAAGCCGAGTTACCGGCCCTGGCCTCTGTGGTGCAGGATCTGCAGCGTCTGGCGCAGCAGGAATCGTCATCGGTGCGCGAGCTGGCCGAGGTGCTGCTGCGCGACGCCTCCTTGACCTCCAAGGTGCTGCGCGTGGGCAACAGCGCCTATTACAACCCGTCGCAGGAAACCATCCGAACCATCTCGCGGGCCATCGTCCTGATCGGCTTCGATAACGTGCGCCTGATCGGCCTGTCGGTCAGCCTGATCGACGGCCTGCTCACCCGCGCTCCGCGTGAGCAGTTGCAGGAACTGCTGGCACGCTCCTTCCACGCCGCCGTGCAGGCGCGCAATATCGCCGGCTACGTCATTTCCAGGCATGAGGAAGAGGTGTTCATCGCCGCCTTGCTTCACCACCTGGGCGAACTGGCGTTCTGGGGCTGTGGTGGCGAACAGGCCGATGAGCTGGCCAGCGCCCTGGCGCAACCGGGGGTCGAGGTGGAGGACGCGGTGCGCACGGTGCTCGGCACCAGCTTTCGTCAGCTGACCCAGGGGCTGGTGAAGAGCTGGAATATCGGCGAGCTGGCCAGCCTGGCGCACAACAGCGCCAGCCACAACGACCCGGCCGTGTTCGCCGTCCACCTGGGCACCCGTATCAGCGAGGCCGCACTGCAAGGCTGGGACTCGCCGGCACTGGAGGCCGTGGTTGTGCAGATGGCCGAGTTTATCGGGGTGACGCCCGAGGAAGCCTTGCAGCAGGTGCTGGCCAGCGCCGATGAAGCGGTCAAGGTCGCCGCGACCTTTGGCGCCAGCAAGCTGACCAGCTGGATTCCCAATACCGACCCCGAGCAAATCCGCCGGCAGCAGGAGCAGCGCAAGGCGCGGCTGTTGCAGCCCAACCTGCTGCTGCTGCAGGAAGCGCTGCAAGACCTCGGCCTGCTGGCGACGCGCCGCGGCGATCTCGGTCTGATTCTCGACAAGCTGCTGCATGGCCTGCACCAGGGCGCGGGTCTGGAGCGGGTCATGCTGGCGGTGCTGGCCGACGGGCAAAGCTGCTTTCGTGCCAAGCGGGTCATCGGCGAGGGTACCGAAGGCTGGATGGAGGACTTCCTGCTGCCCGTCGAGGCACGCGAACAGGCGCATATCTTCAGCTACGTGCTGCGCAACAAGGAAGCGCTGTGGATGGGTGTACCTGCCAGCTACAACCTCAATGAGCTGGTGACCCAGCCGATTCGCCAGCGCCTCGGCCAGGGCATGTTCTTCATTGCGCCGCTGCTGGCCGGCAATCGCGAGATCGGGGTGATCTATGCCGATAATCGAATTTCTGGCCGGGCGCTCAAGCATGAGCAATTCGTCGCCTTCCAGCGCTTCGGCCAGCTCACCCGGCGCTGCCTGGAGGCACTGAGCAAGCGCGGCTGATCAGCGCTCCAGGCGCAGGGTCAGGGTCTGCCCTGGCTTGAGCGTCTTGCCGCTGCGCGGGTTCCAGTTCTGCAGGTGCTTCATCTTCACGTTGAAGCGCTTGGCGATCATATACAGCGAGTCGCCCTTGCGTACCTTGTAGTAGGTGACATCACCGCGCGCCTTGGTCGTGGAGCCCTGAACATCATGCAGGGCGAGGGTTTGGCCTACACGCAGGGTGTTGCCCTTGAGGCCGTTCCAGCGCCGCACATCCTTGACCGACACCCGATGGGCCTTGGCGATCTGCCAGAGGTTGTCGCCATGCTTGACCCTATAGCGGCGTGGCGTCGCCTCGGCGCCAGCGAGCCGCTGAAACAGTGGCTCCTGCGCCTGCTTCCCTGGCTGCGCCGGTATGCTCAGCACTTGGCCGATGCTCAGATGGTTGCCGCTGAGCCGATTGATGTCCTTGAGGGTGGCGACCGTGAGGTGATAGCGGTTGGCGATGGCATTCAGGCTGTCGCCGGCACGCACCCGGTACTGCTGCCAGTCGACCATATCCTGAGGTTTCATCAGTGCCAGGTTGGCCGCGAGCAACTCGGCCTTGTCGGTCGGCACCAACAAGCGCTGCGGGCCGTCGAGGGTGATGCGCTTCTTGAAAGCCGGATTCAGCTGATACAGCTCGTCCTCGTCCAGGTCGGCCATGGCGGCGACACGGGACAGGTCCATGTGCTGTTTGAGCTTGACCTGTTCGAAGTAAGGCTCGTTGGCGATAGGCGCGAGGCTGACGCCGTAGGCTTCGGGTGAGAGGATCACCTGCGACAGGGCCAGCAGCCTGGGCACGTAGTCCTGGGTCTCCTTGGGCAGCGTCAGGTTCCAGTAGTCGGTGGGCAGGCCCAGCGCCTGGTTGCGCTCGATCGCCCGACTGACGCGACCCTCGCCGGCATTGTAGGCGGCCAGGGCGAGCAGCCAGTCACCGTTGAACATCTGGTGCAGGCGCGACAGGTAGTTCATCGCCGCCTGGGTCGAGGCCAAGACGTCGCGGCGACCGTCGTACCAGCTGGTCTGGCGCAGATTGAAATGGCGCCCGGTGGAAGGAATGAACTGCCAGAGGCCGACGGCATTGGCGTGGGAATAGGCGAAGGGGTTGTAGGCGCTTTCGATCATCGGCAGCAGCGCCAGCTCGGAGGGCATGTCCCGCTCTTCCAGACGCTCGACGATGTAGTGGATATAGGGGCTGCTGCGTTCGCCGGCCTTCTCGACGAAGGAGGGGTTGCTGACGAAGCGCAGGCGTTGCTGCTCGATGCGGGGGTTGATGCCGATGGCATCCTGTAACTGATAGCCGGCGCGAATCCGTTCCCAGATGTCTTCGTGACTGTCCGGCGTGACGCTGTCGGTCAACCATACCGGCTCGCGCTCAAGGCCCAGGGCCAGGTCGGTATCGCGCGCCCTGTCGCTGGCGGCCCTGTTGTCGAGGCTTTGACAGCCGCTCAGGGCGGCTCCCAGGACCACCAGGAGTATTTGGGCGCCTTGCGCCAATGCCTTTAAATTCAATGTGTTACGTTGATCTGAAGGCATTGGTTGGCGGGTTCTTCGCGGGCAAAAGGTCGGGCGATTCTAGGAACCGATGTCCGCATGGTCAAGTTTTAACCAGGCTTTTGCGGCCCTGTCGACCTTTTCAGAAGTTGTCTTTCCAGGCACGCAGCTGCGCAAACACCTCGCTCGGCGAGCGCTCGGCCTGACCGCTTCGGGCGTCGAGCGCGGCCCTGACCGAGGGCTGCTCGACCCGCAGGAACGGGTTGGTGGCGCGCTCCAGGGCCAGATTGGACGGCAGGCTGATCCGTCCCTCGCTGCGCCAGGCGCTGACCTGCTGGAAACGCTCGGCAAGCTGAGGGTTGCCCGGCTCGACCGCCAGGGCGAAGCGCAGGTTGCTCAGGGTGTACTCGTGGGTGCAATACACCTGGGTCTGCGACGGCAGGGCGGCCAGACGGCTGAGCGAGCGGTGCATCTGTTCCGGGCTGCCCTCGAACAGCCGGCCACAACCGGCGGCGAACAGGGTGTCGCCACAGAACAGCCAGTGATGCTCGGGCTGGTAGTAGGCGATATGGCCGAGGGTATGTCCGGGAACCTCGAAGACCTCGAAGTCGTGGCCGAGCACCTCAACCCGATCGCCCTCGCTCAGTGCCAGGTCGCGCTGGGGTATCTGTTCCCGAGCGGGGCCGAGAACGCGCGCGCCGCTCGCGGCCTTCAGGCGCGCGATGCCGCCGACATGATCGTGGTGGTGGTGGGTGACCAGAATGTCGCTCAGCTGCCAGCCGGGATTCGACTCCAGCCAGGCCAGAACCGGGGCCGCATCCCCCGGATCGACCACCGCGCAGCGGCGGGCGTCGAGGTCCTGCAGCAACCAGATATAGTTGTCGGAGAAGGCCGGAAGCGCGTCTATCTTTATCATGTGCTGGGTCGCCAAACGGTTCTTAAAGGTGCATCTTAGGACTCATTGGCTATGCAGGTAACCCTTATGTCAGATCGTCCCTTTGCCCAGGCCGACGCCGATTGGCTCGAGCTGATCGCCACGGCCCGCCGCTGGTTCGAGGGCCCGCACGGTCGCTTGCTGCTGGAGCAGGAGCGGGGCCTGCTGGAAGATGAACTGGCACGTTACTTCGGCGGCTACCTGGTGCACTACGGGCCCTCGGCGCAGCAGGTGCCGAGCGCCGTGCAGATCCAGCGCAGCGTGCGCGTCGGCGCCCCGTTCAGCGGGGTGGAGATCGTTTGCGAGGAGCAGGCCTGGCCACTCGGCGAACACGCCGCCGACCTGGTGCTGTTGCAGCATGGCCTGGACTTCAGCCTGTCGCCCCATGGCCTGCTGCGCGAGGCGGCGCGTAGCGTGCGGCCCGGCGGCCATCTGCTGGTGGTCGGTATCAACCCCGTGAGCACCTGGGGCGCTCGTCGCCTGTTCGCCCGTGACGGCTTGCGCCAGGCGCGTTGCATTGCGCCCAGTCGGGTCAGCGACTGGCTGCACCTGCTCGGCTTCGCGCTGGAGAAACGTCGCTTCGGATGCTATCGTCCGCCGCTTGCCTCGAGTGCCTGGCAGGCCCGTCTGGCCCCCCTGGAAACCTGGGGTGGTGCCTGGCAATCGCCGGGCGGCGGCTTCTATCTGCTGGTGGCACGCAAGCTGGTGGTCGGGCTGCGCCCGCTGCGCCAGACGCAGCGCGCACCCATGGGCAAACTGGTGCCGATGCCGGTGGCCAAGGTCAGCCGGCGCAATTCCGAGCGGTTATAGAGCCTGCCAGCCGTAATATATTGAGAGACAGGCTTTGCATGAGTGATCAAGTTGAGATTTACACCGATGGCGCCTGCAAGGGCAATCCCGGCATCGGTGGTTGGGGCGCGTTGCTGGTGTTCAAGGGCGCGGAGAAAGAACTCTGGGGCGGCGAGGCGGAGACCACCAACAACCGCATGGAGCTGACCGCGGCGATTCGTGGCCTGGCCGAGCTCAAGCGCGCCTGCGATGTGCGTCTGGTCACCGACTCCCAGTACGTCATGCAGGGTATCCAGGACTGGATGCCCAACTGGAAGAAGCGTGGCTGGAAAACCGCCTCCAAGCAGCCGGTGAAGAATGCCGATCTGTGGCGCGAGCTGGACGAGCAGGTCAACCGGCACAACGTCACCTGGCAATGGGTGCGTGGCCATACCGGTCATCCGGGCAACGAGCGCGCCGACCTGCTGGCCAATCGGGGCGTCGAGGAAGTGAGAGGATCGAAGCGTGCGTAGCGTCGTACTGGATACCGAAACCACCGGCATGCCGGTCACCGATGGCCACCGGATCATCGAGATCGGTTGCGTCGAGTTGATGGGCCGGCGCCTGACCGGGCGCCACTTTCATGTCTACCTGCAGCCGGATCGCGAGATCGATGAAGGCGCCATCGCGGTGCACGGCATCACCAACGAATTCGTCCAGGACAAACCGCGCTTCAAGGAGGTCGCCGAGGAGTTCTTCGAGTTCATCAAGGACGCCCAGCTGATCATCCACAACGCGGCGTTCGACGTGGGCTTCATCAACAATGAGTTCGCCCTGATCGGCCAGACCGACCGCGCCGACATCAGCGAACATTGTTCGATCCTCGACACCCTGGCGATGGCCCGAGAGCGTCATCCGGGGCAGCGCAACAACCTCGATGCGCTGTGCAAACGCTATGGTGTCGACAACTCCGGGCGCGACCTGCACGGCGCCTTGCTCGATGCCGAGATCCTCGCCGACGTCTACCTGACCATGACCGGCGGGCAGACCCACCTGTCGCTCGCCGGCGATGGCTCGGAGGGTGACAGCAGCGGTCGCCAGCAGCCCAGCCCGATCCGCCGGCTGGCCGCCGACCGGCCGCTGACCCGGATCATCCAGGCCAGCGCCGAGGAACTGGCCGCCCATGCCACGCGCCTGGCGGTGATCGAGAAGTCCGCCGGCGCGCCGCCGCTGTGGGTGCAGATGGAGCAGTCGGACAGCTGAAGCCTGCGCGCCGCCGAGAGTGGCAGGGTGGTCCGGCGCAGTAGCCGTAGAAGGTTGCCTGTACGGCTTCTCCAATAGAAAAAGCCCCGAGACCGCAAGGCCTCGGGGCTTTTTCGTTGCAGCAGGGTATCAGTCGAAGACGATACCCTGGGCCAGCGGCAACTCGCGGGAGTAGTTGACCGTGTTGGTCTGGCGGCGCATGTAGGCCTTCCAGGAGTCGGAGCCGGACTCGCGACCGCCGCCGGTTTCCTTCTCGCCGCCGAAGGCGCCGCCGATTTCCGCACCGCTGGTGCCGATGTTGACGTTGGCGATACCGCAATCGCTGCCGGCGGCGCTCTGGAACTGCTCGGCCTCGCGCAGGTCGGTGGTGAAGATGCACGACGACAAGCCCTGCGGCACCTCGTTGTTCAGGCGCAGCGCCTCATCGAAGTCGCTGTAGGTCATCACGTAGAGGATCGGCGCGAAGGTCTCGTGGCGCACCACCGCGCTCTGGCCCGGCATCTCGACGATGGCCGGGGCCACGTAGTAGGCATTGGGGAACTGCTCGGCCAGCTGGCGCTCGCCACCGAATACCTGGCCGCCTTCCTCGCGCGCCTGGTTCAGTGCGGCCTGCATGGCCTCATAGCTGCCCTTGTCGATCAGCGGGCCGACCAGGTTGCCTTCAAGCGGGTTGCCGATGCGTACCTTGGCGTAGGCCACCTTGAGGCGGGCAACGATCTCATCCTTGACCGATTCGTGGGCGATCAGCCGGCGCAGGGTGGTGCAGCGCTGGCCGGCGGTGCCCACGGCGCCGAACAGGATGGCGCGCACGGCCATGTCCAGGTCGGCACTCGGGGCCAGGATCATGGCGTTGTTGCCGCCCAGTTCCAGAATGGTCCGGCCGAAGCGGGCGGCCACCTTGGGCGCCACCTCGCGGCCCATGCGGGTGCTGCCGGTGGCGCTGATCAGGGCCACGCGCGGGTCCTCTACCAGGGCTTCGCCAGCCTCGCGGTCACCGATGACCAGCTGGCTGAGGCCTTCCGGGGCGTCGCCGAAGGCGGCCAGGGCCTGCTCGAACAGGGCCTGACAGGCGAGGGCGGTCAGCGGGGTCTTTTCCGACGGTTTCCAGATCACCGAGTCGCCGCAGACCAGGGCCAGTGTGGTGTTCCAGGCCCAGACCGCGACCGGGAAGTTGAAGGCGCTGATCACCCCGACCACGCCGAGCGGCTGCCAGGTCTCGCGCATGTGGTGGCCCGGGCGCTCGGAGGCGATGGTCAGGCCGTAGATCTGCCGCGACAGGCCGACGGCGAAGTCGCAGATGTCGATCATTTCCTGCACTTCGCCCAGGCCTTCCTGGGTGATCTTGCCGGCTTCCCAGGAGACCAGCTCGCCGAGATCGGCCTTGTGCTTGCGCAGCACCTCGCCGAACAGGCGGATCAGCTCGCCGCGGCGCGGGGCGGGCACGGTGCGCCAGGCCTGGAAGGCCTGCTCGGCGCGCTCGATCTTGGCCAGCACCGCGGCGCGGTCCTCGAGGCTGACCGAACCGATCTGGCTGCCATCGATGGGGGTGTAGACCGGGTGGTTGCCATTCTCGACTGCGTGGGCGCTAACCCCGAGGCGGCTCAGAAGTCCGTCAACCATGGCTATCTCCTGTTAATGCGGGTGGTTGAAAATTGCGATCCGGGTCAGTATTAATCTTCCGGCTGGAAGACAACAAGCGACCATTATTCGCCATGTCATTCCTAGGATTCATTTATTTGCCCCTATGGGCCTACGCGAGTACTCCATGTCCAAACGCCTGATGCCGTCGATGGCCGCCCTGCAGTGTTTCGAGGCCGTGGCCCGGCATCTCAGCTTCACCCGTGCCGCCGAGGAGCTGTTCCTGACCCAGAGCGCGGTGAGCAAGCAGGTCGCCCAGCTGGAGGAAATGCTCCAGCACCTGCTGTTTCGCCGCATCCGCCGCCGCCTGCAGCTGACCCCGGCCGGCGCGCTCTACCTCACCGAGGTCAACAAGATCCTCAAGCAGGTGGAGATGTCGACCCGCTACATCCTCTCCTACGGTGGCGAGACCGAGGTGCTCAAGGTGGCGACCCAGCCGACCTTCGGCGCGCGCTGGCTGATCCCCCACCTCAAGGGATTCGGTGCGGCCAACCCGGGTATCCACCTGGACATCTGCAACGAACTGGAACCCTTCGACCTGCTGCAGTCGCGCGCCGATGTGGTGTTCTTCTTCGGCCAGGGCACCTGGCCGGGGGCCGAGTGCATCGAACTGTTCGGCGAGGAGGTGGTGCCAGTCTGCGCGCCGGACATCCTCCCGGATGCACCGCTGGACAGCCCGTTGCAGCTGACCGAGATGCTCCTGCTGCAATGCGCCTCGCGCCCCGAGGCCTGGCATGAGTGGTTCCAGGGCCAGGACCTGCAGACCGAGCACAGCTACCACGGCCCGCGCTTCGAGACCTTCTATATGTGCATCCGCGCCGCCCAGTCCGGTTGCGGGGTGGCGCTGGTGCCGCGTTTCCTGGTCGAGGACGAACTGGCCGAGGGCAAGCTGGTGGTTCCCTGGAATCATCCGGTGGTCAGCAAGGGCGCGCACTTCCTGGCCTACGCCGAGCATGCCGCGGAGGTGCCGAAGATTCGCAGTTTCGTCAGGTGGATCGAGGAGCAGGTCAGGCTCGAGTCGGGGCGCTGAGGGCGGTCATCTCGGAAATTAAGGAATAACAGCCGCGCTTTTTTTCGTTTGTGCGCCGGGTTGCTCTCTCGCTTTCATAGCGGCCTATTCCACCAGGCCCCGAGGACCCGCCCATGAGCCACGCGTCGATCAGCAACTCCCTGGCCATCGTCCATCCGATCAGCCTCAGCCACGGGCGTAACGCCGAGGTCTGGGATACCGCGGGCAAGCGCTATATCGACTTCGTCGGCGGTATCGGCGTGCTCAACCTCGGCCACTGCCACCCGCGCATCGTCGAGGCGGTGCGCGAACAGGCCGGCCGCCTGACCCATTCGGCGTTCAATGCCGTGCCCCATGAAGGCTACGGCCAGCTGATGGAGGCGCTGGCGCGCTTCGTGCCGGTGAGCTATCCGCTGGCCGGCATGCTCACCAACAGCGGCGCCGAGGCGGCGGAGAACGCCCTGAAGTGTGTCCGCGCCGCCACCGGGCGCAGCGCGGTGATCGCCTTCGATGGTGGCTTCCACGGCCGCACCCTGGCCACCCTCAACCTCAACGGCAAGGTGGCGCCCTACAAACAGAAGGTCGGCGTTCTGCCGGGGCCGGTCTATCACCTGCCGTACCCCAGCGCCGACAACGGCGTCAGCCGCGAACAGGCGCTGGCGGCCATGGAGCGGCTGTTCAGCGTGGAGATCGACCGCGAAGAAGTGGCCTGCTTCATCGTCGAGCCGATCCAGGGCGAGGGCGGCTTCCAGGCCCTGGACGCGGCCTTCGCCCAGGACCTGCGGCGTTTCTGCGATGCCCACGGCATCGTCCTGATCATCGACGAGATCCAGTCCGGCTTCGGCCGCAGCGGCCAGCGCTTCGCCTTCAGCCGCCTGGGCATCGAGCCGGACCTGCTGCTGCTCGGCAAGAGCATCGCCGGCGGCCTGCCGCTGGGCGCGGTGGTTGGCCGCCGCGAGCTGATGGACGCACTGCCCAAGGGCGGCTTGGGCGGCACCTATTCGGGCAATCCGTTGGCCTGCGCGGCGGCCCTGGCCAGCCTGGCGGAGATGAGCGATGCCAACCTGGCAACCTGGGGCGAGTTGCAGCAAAGCACCATCGAGGCGCGCTACCAGCACTGGCAAGGGCAGGCCTGGGCGCCGCTGCTCGGTCGCCTGACCGGGGTCGGCGCCATGCGCGGCATCGAGCTGCGCAGCGCCGCGGGCGGGCCAGGCAGCGAACGCCTGGCCGCGCTGCTGGCCAGCGCCCGCGAGCAGGGCCTGCTGCTGATGCCCAGCGGCAAGGCGCGCCACATCATCCGCCTGCTGGCGCCCCTGACTTGCGAGGTGCAGCGCCTGGAGGAGGGCTTCGACATCCTCGAGCGCTGCCTGGCCGAGTTGGCCTGAGCCGGGCAGGGCGGGGGGATGTGCCCCCGCCGCGCCGAGGGCAGTCTAGAAAACTCGGGGCAGGGCTTTTGCATAGGCCTGCCGGTGAGTTTTCAGGAGAGCCTTGATGCACCCGCTGAGAGAAAGCCTGCACGATGAGCTGCACGCGCGTCCGTCGATCTATTTCAACGGTCCGGCCCATGTCTACCACTTCGCCCTGCTAGACGACGGCAAGTCCCTCGACGGCATCGTCCGTCGCCTCGATGAGCTGGCGGACAACCCGGGGCGCGGCGTGCAGCGTCACGGATTGCTGCGCATCGCTGGCGGCGGCTTCAAGTGGGAACGCCACAGCGAATTCCTCTCGCTGACCTGGGTGGTGCCGCGCCAGGCCGAAGACCCGCGCTGGGCCGAGCTTCCGCAGCCGCTGCGCGGCCTGATGGACGAGCACCGCGAACTGATCATCAACGCCCTGGTGATCCTGGTGGAGGACGAGCAGGACGCCGATGCCCAGCCGTCCAGCTACGGCTTCAAGGACCCGGCCGGCTCCCAGCTCGGCGGCGGCGACGCCACGGTCTGGGGCGACTTTCGCCTGTCGGCGCAGGGCTTCAACCGCCTGCTGCTGGTCAACCGCGGCCTCAACGCCTACCGGCTGGGGCGGATGATCCGCCGCCTGGTGGAAATCGAGACCTACCGCATGCTCGCCTCCCTGGGCCTACCCGCCGCTCAGCAGCTGAGCAACACCCTGCAGGAGCTCGATCGCGAGCTGATCGGCCTGGCCGAACGCAACGCCGCGTCCGACAACAGCCAGGCCAAGGCCCTGCTCGACGGCCTGACTTCGCTATCGGCCCGCCTGATGCGCTGCTCGGCCGGCTGCCGGCAGCGCTTCAGCGCCACCGCGGCCTACGCCCAGATCGTCTTCGAGCGCATCGCCGAACTGCGCGAAAGCCATGCCGACGGCCACCAGCGCCTGGGCGTGTTCATCGAGCGCCGCTTCAAGCCCAGCGTGCGCTACTGCGCGGCCACCGAGCAGCGCCTCGACCGCCTGGCGGCCGGCATCGCCAACCTGGGCGAGCTGCTGCAGGCCAAGGCCCAGGTCGAGGTGGAGGAGCAGAACTCGAAGATCCTCGAGAGCCTCAATGCGCGCAGCAGCGCCCAGCTGAAGATCCAGAAAGCGGTGGAGGGTTTCTCCCTGATCGCCATCAGCTACTACCTGCTCGGCCTGCTGAAGATGACCCTCGAGGGTTTGTCGGCGCTCGGCTCGCCGTTCTCCAGCAAGGTGCTGTTCGCCCTGCTGGCGCCGCTGTTCCTGCTCACCCTGGTGCTGCTGGCGCGGCGTCTGAAACGAGCGGCCCAGCATTAGGGCAGGGCGCCGATGATCCGCGCGTGTGGGCCCGATCAGCTTTGATGGGCCGATATTCGCGAGCAGCTGAGGCGACTAGCCAGCGGCAGCAGTCGCTGGACAGGATCATGGCAAAACAGTAGCGTCGGTCGGCAAAAGGCCGGGCGCGAACTCGCCCTCAAGGCCTGCCGTCCATGGTGCAAAACTCTCCGAAAAGCTCCAGCCTTTGGCTGGAACCCTTGAGATAGACGGGGAACGCCCCAGGCGACAGGGAATGTTATGCACCAAATGGTGCGTTTAAACGCACCATTTGGTGTCTATTTATAGTTATACGGAAGCACAAAATGAGCAGCGCAAACCTTGGAAATCAGCTTAACCAAATTGTCCGAATGGCAAGGGCGGGAATGTTTGATCAGGGCGAGCTTGCTCAATTGACATATGGGGCTTTTGATATTGCTGCCACCAGCATGCAAAACATGGAGCAAGAGGAAATAGAGGTCGTATTCCCGATTGGCTACAATCCAGATAAAACTGCGATGCAGACCACTCGAAAATACCGTAAAGAGCAGCTTCTATCGAAATACCAATTTCTTGCCTTTCACCAGCTAAGCATTAATGCCATCGTTCAACTAGTAACGATCACCGAAACCATGCTTGGCGATATTATACGTGCGGTTGTCGCTCGCTACCCTCAAAAGCTAGGTAGCAAACGAAACATTTCAATCCAAGCCGTTCTAGAATTAACTACGCTAGAAGAAGTTCATCTTCGAGCAACAGACACCTTGCTGAATGAACTTGCCTATAAGTCACCCGCAGAGTTCTCAGAGGCAATGAATCAATTGCTGTCAGTAAATCTATTAGAATGCCCTGCATTCCATAGATACATGGAAATAAAAGCCACACGAGATATCTTCATACACAATCAGGGCGTGGCAAATGATGTTTACATTCGGAAGGCAGGTAGCCATGCAAGAGCCAGATCGGGAGTTAGCTTGCCAGCCGACATTCAGTATTTTTTGGAGTCATATGAACAGTGTCTTCAAATATCAGACTGGCTTGAGCTTGAGCTCCATAATCACTGGCACAGCTCTAATTACGAAGATAGCAAAACGCCTCAAATGGAAATGCCACTTCAAGAGCAAGAAGCATCAACGACCGCCAAAGACCCCGAGTGATTTCCGTATAACAATTGGTATATGGACTCTCCCCACAAGCAGTGAGCAATAGCTTTTCCAGCCCTGTCGTCAGTGCGGTTGCATTCGTATATCCGGCCTGTGTTGGGCGTTGCCGCCCTGGCCACTCTGTAGTTCGCACGACGGGGGCCAAGCGTTCAATCGATCACCAG
>NZ_JBFTEG010000025.1:0-46190 GCF_041027545.1 Pseudomonas zhanjiangensis
GCGGATCGCCTGGGCGCCCAGGTGCAGGGCCTTGAGGCCCGATCCGCAGACCTTGTTCAGGGTCAGGGCCGGCACCGCATGGGGCAGGCCGGCCTGGATCGCCGCCTGGCGCGCCGGGTTCTGTCCGCTGCCGGCGGTGAGCACCTGGCCGAGGATCACCTCGTCGACCTGGGCGCCGTCCAGGCCGGTCTGAGCCAGCAACTGGCGGATCACCGCGGCGCCCAGTTCGGGGGCGGGGATGCTGGCCAGCGAGCCCTGGAAGCTGCCGATGGCGGTACGGGTGGCGGCGACTATAACGACGTCTTGCATGTTCGACTCTCCTGGAGAACCACGCCGTAACGGGCGTGACCGATAAGCAAAAAACCGCGCCGCAGGACGGCCATGCGTGGTGGCCCCCTGCGGCGCGGCGAGGGACTCAGAAGCTCATTTCGACGACATCGTCCGGCACGATCAGCGGCCCGGCGGTCTTGCTGACGATTTCCTCGATGCTCACCCCGGGGGCGCGCTCGCGCAGGATGAAGTGGCCGTTTTCAATTTCCAGGTAGGCGAGATCCGTGAGCACCTTGCGGATGCAGCCGCAACCGGTGAGCGGCAGGCTGCAGTGTTTGAGCAGCTTGGACTCGCCATCCTTGGAGGCGTGGGTCATGGTGACGATGATGTTGTCGGCGCCGGCCACCAGGTCCATGGCGCCGCCCATGCCCTTGACCAGTTTGCCGGGAATCATCCAGGAGGCGATGTTGCCGTTGACGTCGACCTCGAAGGCGCCGAGTACTGTGAGGTCGACGTGACCGCCACGGATCATGGCGAAGGACTCGGCCGAGGAGAAGATCGAGGCGCCCTTGACCGCGGTGACGGTCTGCTTGCCGGCGTTGATCATGTCGGCATCGACTTCGGCTTCCGTAGGGAAGGCGCCCATGCCGAGCAGGCCGTTCTCCGACTGCAGCATCACGTCGATGCCGTCCGGCACGTAGTTGGCCACCAGGGTCGGGATGCCGATGCCGAGGTTGACGTAGTAGCCGTCTTTCAATTCGCGCGCCACACGCTGGGCCATCTGTTCGCGGGTAAGTGCCATGCTGAAATCCTCTTGTTATGGTCCGATCAGGCGCGCAGGGTGCGCTTCTCGATCCGCTTCTCGAAACTGCCCTGGATGATGCGATCGACGTAGATGCCCGGGGTATGGATCTGGGTCGGATCGAGTTCGCCCGGCTCGACGATCTCCTCCACCTCGACCACGGTGATGCGCCCGGCGGTGGCCACCACCGGGTTGAAGTTCTGCGCGGTGTGACGGTAGACCACGTTGCCGAAGTGGTCGGCCTTCCAGCCCTTGACGATGGCGAAGTCGCCGGTGATGGCGGGCTCGAGGATGTAATGGCGGCCGTTGATCTCGCGCGCCTCCTTGCCTTCGGCGACCGGGGTACCGTAGCCGGTGGCGGTGAAGAAGGCCGGGATGCCGGCGCCGCCGGCACGCAGCTTCTCCGCGAGAGTGCCCTGAGGGGTGAGTTCCACCTCCAGCTCGCCGCTGAGCAGTTGCTGCTCGAACAGGGCGTTCTCGCCGACATAGGAGGCGATCATCTTGCGGATCTGCCGGTCTTCCAGCAGCACGCCGAGGCCGAAGCCGTCGACCCCGCAGTTGTTGGAAACCACGGTCAGCCCCTTGACGCCGCGGCGGCGGATCTCGGCGATCAGGTTCTCCGGAATGCCGCACAGGCCGAAGCCGCCGGCCAGCACGGTCATGTCGTCGGTCAGCCCGGCCAGGGCCTCCTCAAAGCTGCCTACCCGCTTGTCGAGTCCACTCATGTCGCTGCGCCTCTTGTCGTTGTCGGTTTGGCAGCCGTGCTGCCAGGAGCGAGTGAGAGCTTCACCGCCACGGACTGATTTGTTAAGTTTGTTTTTTTAAGCCATTAATCCGAAATCCAAATCAATGACCGTCAAGCAACTGCGCGCCTTCCTCGCCGTGGCCCAGAGCCTGAGCTTCGTCCAGGCCTGCGAGCGCCTGCACCTGTCGCAGCCGGCGCTGAGCCTGGCGATCAAGAATCTCGAGGAGTCGCTCGGTGGCTCCCTGCTGGTACGCACCACCCGCAGCGTCGCCCTGACGCCGGAAGGTGAACTGTTGCTGCCGATCGCCAGGCGCCTGCTGGCCGACTGGGACAACACCGAGGAACTGCTGCGCCAGCACTTCACCCTGCAACTGGGCAGGGTCTCCATCGCCGCCATGCCCTCCTTCGCCGGCAACCTGCTGCCGGTGGCGCTCAAGGCCTTCCGCACGCGCCATCCGCGGGTCAACGTGGCGGTACATGACGTGATCAACGAGCAGGTGCTGGAGATGGTGCGCAACCGCCGGGTCGAACTGGGCATCGCCTTCGAACCGCAGTCGCTCGACGGCCTGGAGTTCGTGCCCTTCTACACTGACCGCTTCGTCGCCGTGGTACCGGCCGACTGCGCGCTGGCCGAGGCGCATGAGCTGAGCTGGGCGCAGCTGCTGGAGGAGAGCTTTATCACCCTGCAACGCCCCTCGGCGGTGCGCCTGCTCTTGGAGGAAAGCATCGCCGCCGAACACGGCCGGCTGCCGGTGGCCTTCGAGAGCCATCAGCTGGTGACCGTCGGCCGCATGGTGGCCCAGGGCCTGGGGGTCAGCGCCGTACCCAGCCTGTGCATCCAGCAGATGGAGGAACTGGGCGCCCGTTGTGTGGCCCTGCATGGGCCGCGGGTGGAGCGCCGCGTCGGCCTGCTGCGCCTGGCCGAGCACGAGTTGTCGACGGCGGCCCAGGCCCTCAGCGATGTGCTGCTGCATGTCACCGACTGGAACAGCCTGAACCTGCCGATAGGCGAAGCACGCCAGGACGGCTCCTGAAACTCCCGTCAGGGCATACCCGCGCACTGGGCACAGACGTCCAGTTAGCCGCCAGGCAGCCGGCGGCTAGCCGGTCCGGGCGCCAGCCGCTAGTTTTATTAGGGGAGGCTGAAGCCGCTCCGCTGCCGATGTCGCAGCCCTGGCAGTAACGGTCGCTGCCGTTCAAGGAACACGCCGCGCGGCAGGATAAGGTGCCGTCGCCAGGCTCGGTGCACCGACAACCGTCCAGACGAGGAACAGACATGCAGAAGCCCCAGTGGAAACCCTCCAAGGATCGTATCGCGGCGACCCGGATGGACGCCTTTCGCCGCTTCGTCAACCAGCGCCACGGCCTCGAATTGACCGACTACCCGGCCCTGCACGCCTGGAGCGTTACGGCGCGCGAAGCCTTCTGGCAAGCCATCGTCGACTTCTTCGCGATTCGCTTCGCCGAGCAGCCCCATGCCGTGCTCGAGGAAGGCCTGCGCATGCCCAGCGCGCGCTGGTTCCCCGGCGCCGACCTCAATTTCGCCGAGCACCTGCTGCGCCGCCGCGACGACCACCCGGCCCTGATCGCCATCGGCGAGGACGGTTCGCGCGAGCAACTGAGCTACGCCGAATTGGCCAAGCACGTCGCCGGCCTGCAGAAGAGTCTGAAAAACGCCGGCATTGGCGTCGGCGACCGGGTCGCCGCCTGCATGCCCAACACCTGGCAGACGCTGGTCGGCATGCTCGCCGCCACCAGCCTGGGCGCCACCTGGTCGAGCTGCTCGCCGGACTTCGGCACCCAGGGGGTGATCGACCGCTTCGGCCAGATCGAACCCAAGGTGCTGATCGCCGCCGCCGGCTACCGCTACGCCGGCAAGAACCTCGACCTCACCGACAAGCTCAACGAGATCCTCGAGCGCCTGCCCTCGCTCGAGCAGCTGGTGGTGCTGCCCTACTCACGGCCCCAGGCCAAGGCCGAGGATTTCCGCAGCGACGCCGCGATTTCCCTCTGGGCCGATTTCTACCAGGCCGGCGGCGAGCCGCAGTTCACCGCGGTGCCCTTCGATCAGCCGCTGTACATTCTCTACTCCAGCGGCACCACCGGCGTGCCCAAGTGCATCGTCCATGGCGTCGGCGGCACCCTGCTGCAGCACGTCAAAGAGCTGGGCCTGCACACCGACCTGCACGACAGCGACACGCTGTTCTACTACACCACCTGCGGCTGGATGATGTGGAACTGGCTGGTTTCCGGGCTGGCCCTGGGCGCGACCCTGGTGCTGTTCGACGGCTCGCCCTTCCACCCCGGTCCCGAGCGTCTGATCGACCTGATCGACAGCGAGTCCATCAGCATCTTCGGCACCAGCGCCAAGTACCTCGCCGCCCTGGAGAAGGCCGGTGCCCGGCCCGGCAGCAGCCACCGCCTGGAGCGCCTGAGGACCATCCTGTCGACCGGCTCGCCGCTGGCCCATGAGAGCTTCGAGTACGTCTACCGCGAGTTCAAACAGGAGCTGTGCCTGTCGTCGATTTCCGGCGGCACCGACATCGTTTCCTGCTTCGCCCTGGGCAACCCGGTGCTGCCGGTGTGGCGCGGCGAGCTGCAGTGCAAGGGCCTGGGCATGGACGTGCAAGTGTGGAACGAGGCCGGCCAGGCGGTGATCGGCGAGAAAGGCGAACTGGTCTGCGTCAAGCACTTTCCCTCGATGCCGGTGGGCTTCTGGAACGATCCCGACGACGAGAAGTTCAGGGCCGCCTACTTCGACACCTTCCCCGGCGTCTGGGCCCACGGCGATTATGCCGAGGAAACCGTACACGGCGGACTGGTGATCCACGGCCGCTCCGACGCCGTGCTCAACCCCGGCGGCGTGCGCATCGGCACCGCCGAGATCTACCGTCAGGTGGAGAAGGTCGAGGAGGTGCTGGAATCCATCGCCATCGGCCAGGAATGGGACGACGACGTGCGCGTGGTGCTGTTTGTGCGCCTGCGCGAGGGCATGGCGCTCAGCGACGAACTGCAGGCGCGCATCCGCCAGGTGATCCGTGCCAATACCACACCGCGCCATGTGCCGGCCAAGATCATCGCGGTGGCCGATATTCCGCGCACTATCAGCGGCAAGATCGTCGAACTGGCGGTGCGCAAGGTGGTGCACGGCCAACCGGTGAAGAACACCGACGCCCTGGCCAACCCCGAGGCGCTGGAGCTGTACAGGGACTTGCCGGAGCTGCAGCGCTGAGCGATGGACAGCGCCGGTAAGATCGCCTAGCGTCGAACGTCAGACAACTTGCCGAGCCCTTGGGCAATGGACAAAGACCGTGCACAGTCCCGAGTACAAGATCAGAACCATGACCCGCGCGGAAGTCGATATCGCCGTCGACTGGGCCGCCGCCGAGGGCTGGAACCCCGGCCTGCATGATGCGGATTGCTACTATGCCGCCGACCCCAACGGTTTCCTCATCGGCCTGCTGGGAGGCGAACCCATAGCCGTCATCTCCGTGGTGAAGTACGACGATCACTTCGCCTTTCTTGGCTTCTATATCGTCAAGCCTGGATACCGGGGCCAGGGCTATGGCAAGCAGATCTGGAATGCCGGCCTGGCCTACCTTCGCGGCTGCACCATTGGCCTGGATGGCGTGGTGGAGCAGCAGAACAAGTACATGAAATCCGGGTTCATCCTCGCCCATGCCAACGTGCGCTACCAGGGATACGCGGGTGGAGAGGTTGCAGCCGATGCGCAGATTGTGCCCCTGGCCACCCTGCCCTTTGCCGACCTGATCGCCTACGACCGGCCGCTGTTTCCCGCCAGTCGCAGCACGTTTCTTCGCGGCTGGATCGATCAGCCCGAGGGTACCGCGCTCGGCATCCTCCAGGCGGGGCAACTGGCCGGCTACGCCGTGCTGCGCAAATGCCGCGTGGGCTACAAGATAGGCCCGCTGTTCGCCGACACGGCCGAGCTGGCGGAGCGGCTGTTCCTGGCGCTGAAAGCACGCGCCCCCGCCGGTGCGGAAGTTTTCCTGGATGCACCGGCGGTGAACGCCGCGGCGATCGAGATGGCCCAGCGCCACGGCATGACGGTATCCTTCGAGACAGCCCGCATGTACCTGGGCACCCGCCCGGAACTGCCGATCGAACGGGTATTCGGCGTCACCAGCTTCGAACTCGGCTAGACCGCGGAGACTGTCGGCCGGCAAACGCAACTCGCATTACCACTTCAGGGATGAACAGATGCAGCGCAGCTACCACCTCGCCCAGGTCAATATCGCCAAGGCCCTGGCCCCACTCGACTCGCCGCTGATGCAGGGCTTCGTCGAGCAGCTCGATCATATCAACCAGCTGGCCGAAGCCAGCCCCGGCTTCGTCTGGCGCCTGCAGACCGATGCGGGCGACGCCACCGCCCTGCAGCCCTACGAGGACGAACGGATCATCGTCAACCTGTCCGTCTGGGACTCGCTCGAGGCGCTCAAGACCTTCGTCTACAGCGGCGAGCACCTGGGCCTGCTGCGCAACAAGAAGCACTGGTTCGAGAAGCCCGACGTGCCCATCCTGGCCCTCTGGTGGGTAGCGGCCGGGCATCGGCCCGACCTCGCCGAGGCCAAGCAGGCCCTGGCGTGCCTGCGGGCACAGGGCCCGTCGGCGCAGGCCTTCAGCTTCGCCGCTCCGTTCCCGCCACCGCAGCAGCCTGCGCCAGTACCCGAAACGCAGGCCTGAGCGCCTGCCTCGCCGCCTATCAGACAACCACCTGATCACCGCCAAGGAGAGCCCATGCAACTGATCGGAATGCTCGATTCGCCCTATGTCCGCCGCGTCGCCATCTCGCTGCAGCGGCTGGGCCTGCCCTTCGAACACCGCGCCCTCTCGGTATTCGGCAGCTACGCGCAGTTCAGCCAGATCAACCCGGTGGTCAAGGCCCCGTCGCTGGTGTGCGCCGACGGCCGCGTGCTGATGGATTCGACCCTTATCCTCGACTTCGCCGAGCACCTGGCCGGCCCAGACAGATCCTTGATGCCCAGCGGCATCGGCGAGCGCCTACAGGCGCTGCGCATCATCGGTCTGGCCCTGGCGGCCTGCGAGAAGAGCGTGCAGGTGGTCTACGAGCGCAACCTGCGCCCGGCGGATAAACAGCACCAGCCCTGGCTGGAGCGGGTGACCGAGCAGCTGCTGCAGGCCTACACGGCCTTGGAAGCCGAACTGACCCGCGCGCCCCTGGCGTGCGAGCGCCACAGCATCGACCAGGCCGGGATCAGCACGGCGGTCGCCTGGCGCTTCACCCAGGCGATGCTGCCGGACCTGGTCCCGGCCGCACAGTTTCCGGCCCTGCAGCAATTCTCCGCCGCCGCCGAAGCCTTGCCGGAATTCGCCGCGGCGCCCCATGGACTGGGCACCTACCCGGTCAGTGACTGAAGTCCCCACCACCAGCAAGGAGTAGCACCGTGGCAGGCCAGTACCCCGACAAGATCAAGACCCTCCCGCTGTTCGATGGCCGCTTCGACGCCTACAAGCTCGAGGCCAGCGGCAGCGATGTGCTCTTCGCCTCCTACCCGGCCGGCACCTCGATCCCGGCCCATGTCCATGACACCGACAACTACGGGGTGATCACCCGCGGCGCGCTGATCCTGACCACCCAGGGCTCAACCCGCGTCTACGGTGTCGGCCAGTGGTACCACGTGCCGGCCGGCGTCGAGCATGCCGCCGAGTTCGCCGAAGACACCGACGAAATCGAGTTCTGGTTCAAAGCCGGCGCTTGAGCCCGGCCAAGGAGACACCCCATGCAATGGAACGCACTGGTCCCCGAACTGCTGGTCGTGGACTATCCGGCCGCCAAGGCCTTCTACCGCGAGGTCTTCGGCTTCCAGCTGCGCTTCGAGCGCGCCGAGGACCGCTTCGGCTACTTCGAGCGCGAAGGCGCGCAACTCATGCTGCTGCAGGCGCCCGGCGCGGTCAGCTGCGGACTGGATCAGCCCGGCCCCAAGGGCAAGGGTCTGCACTTTCAGGTTGAAGTCGCCGCACTGGACGAGCTGCTCGCCCGCCTGGAAGCAGCGGACATCGAGCTGACCACTGCGGTCAGCGACTTCTGGTACCGGGTCGATGAAATAGAGCACGGTCAGCGCGAGTTCTTCGTCGCCGACCTCGACGGCTATCTGTTCAGGTTCTTCCAGCACCTCGGCGAACGTCCTGCCCGCGGCGGGAATTCAAGCGAGGTGCTGGCAGCATCCGTCCCTAGCGCACAGGAGGCATCCGTTTGTCCATCATCAGCACCTGGCTAATAACCGCCAGCGCCGCAATCATTGGGCTGCTCGGCCTGCTGCATCTGCTCCTCACCTTCCTGGGAGACAAGCTGACTCCACGCGATGAGTCGCTACACAGCCGGATGCAGGCCGTCTCACCACGGATCAGCCGCGAAACCAGCATGTGGCAGGCCTGGATCGGCTTCAACGCCAGCCACAGCTTCGGTGCCCTGCTGTTCGGCGCCCTCTACGGCTACCTGGCGCTGGTGCACGGCGCCGTGCTCGGCCAGTCGCCGTTTCTGCTGCTGCTCGGGCAGCTACTGTTGCTGGGCTACCTGGGACTGGCCTGGCGCTACTGGTTCAGCGTGCCACGCCGCGCCATCCTGCTGAGCACGGCTCTCTATACGCTGGGGCTGCTGCTCCACTGGAGCTGAGCCCCAACGCTCAGGCCCCCATGCGCCCCGGGTCTTCCGGCTCCGGGTCTTCGGCGATGTCTTCCAGGGTCAGCTCCATGCCCCAGCTGGGCGCGGCGGCCGGCTCCGGCGCCTTGACCGGCGTATCGGCTGCCGCGGCGGCTGCCTGGTTGGCCGGATTCTCCCGGTGCAGCTTGAGCTTGAGGCGCACGTTGTTCGCCGAGTCGGCGTTCTTCACCGCCTCTTCCTCATTGATGGCGCCCTCGTGGACCAGATCGATCAACGCCATGTCGAAGGTCTGCATGCCCAGGTTCTTCGACTTCTCCATGGTCTCCTTGATCTCGGAGAACTCGTTGCGCTTGATCAGGTCGCGGATGGTCGGCGTGCCGAGCAGCACTTCCACGGCGGCGCGACGCTTGCCGTCGGTGGTCTTGACCAGGCGCTGGGAAACGAAGGCCTTGAGGTTGTTGCCCAGGTCGTTGAGCAGCTGCGGACGGCGGTCTTCGGGGAAGAAGTTGATGATGCGGTCCAGCGCCTGGTTGGCGTTGTTAGCGTGCAGGGTGGAAATCGCCAGGTGGCCGGTGTCGGCGAAGGCCAGGGCGTGCTCCATGGTCTCGCGGTCGCGGATCTCGCCGATCAGGATCACGTCCGGTGCCTGGCGCAGGGTGTTCTTCAGCGCCGCATGAAAGCTGCGGGTGTCCACCCCGACCTCGCGCTGGTTGATGATCGACTTCTTGTGCCGGTGCACGTACTCGACCGGGTCTTCGATGGTGATGATGTGGCCGCCGCTGTTGCGGTTGCGGTAGTCGATCAGCGCCGCCAGCGAGGTCGACTTGCCCGAGCCGGTGCCGCCGACGAAGAGCACCAGGCCACGCTTCTCCATCACCGTCTTGAGCAGCACCTCGGGCAGCTTGAGGTCCTCGAAACGCGGGATCTCCATCTTGATGTTGCGCGCGACTATGGACACCTCGTTGCGCTGCTTGAAGATGTTGATGCGAAAGCGGCCGATGCCGGCCAGGGAGATCGCCAGGTTCATCTCCAGTTCGCGCTCGAACTCCTCGCGCTGGGCGCTATCCATGATCGAGTCGGCGATCGCCGCCACCTCCCCCGCCTTCAAGGGTTCCTGGCTCAGCGCCTTGAGCGCGCCGTTGAACTTGGCGCACGGCGGCGCCCCGGTGGACAGGTAGAGGTCGGAACCATCCTGGCTGGCCAGGATTTTCAGCATTGAATGGATATCCATGAACCGCGCTTCCATCTTGGGGAACTATTACCTTAGGCCGAAATTCGCCTGCGCTGCGCGTCAGCCTGAAGGACTACAATGTGGCGCCATTCTGGTGGTTCGGCAAATGCTGGCACAATACGCGCCCGGTAAAAATGAGGACCCCGTCATGGCAAAGGCAATGGCCCGCCACATCCTGGTCAAGACTGAAGCGGAGGCCGCGGCGTTGAAGAAGCGCATCGCCGCCGGCGAAGCCTTCGATGTGCTGGCGCGCAAGTACTCCACCTGCCCGTCCGGCAAGCGCGGCGGCGATTTGGGCGAGGTACGCCCGGGCCAGATGGTCCGCGCCATCGACCAGGTCATCTTCAAGAAGCCCCTGCGCGAAGTGCATGGCCCGGTAAAGAGCCAGTTTGGCTACCACCTGGTCCAGGTGTTCTACCGCGACTGAGTCCGCACGCCCGCATTCTCGGGCAAGACTCGCGACCTCCACCGCCCCATCACCCGACGAGCATTGCAGGCGTCGAAGGGGGATCCAGGTCAGGCAACACGCGGCTTCCAGCCACTCTGGCAGCCCGCAAGACACCCTGAACGGTGTCAGCCTTGCGATTCAGTCCGGCCGCCACCTCACCCTGGCCGCCGCGAAGCTAGCGCAAAGACCAGGCTGACCGGCCTAATTGGTTTTGCTGTCAGCCCTTTGGCGATGCGTGGCCTTGTGCCGGTCAGGCCAGGCGCCGCCCGAAGGCGTCAGGCCTCGAGAAACGCCAGCACCGCCTGGGTAAAGCGCTCTTCGGCCTCGACGTTGGACAGGTGCGCGGCCTTCAGTTCGAGCAATTGCGCGCCGTCGATGCGCTCGGCCATGAAGGCGCCATCGCTCACCGTGGTCACCGGGTCGGCGCTGCCGGCGATGATCAGGGTCGGCGCCCGGATCGCGCCGAGTTGCTCGCGGAAATCGGCATCGCGCACCGCGGCGCAGTTGGCCGCATAACCCTGGGGCGAGGTCTGTGCGAGCATGGCCACCAGCGGTTCGACCTTGCCCGGTTCGGCGGCGGCGAATCCGCCGGTGAACCAGCGTGCGATCGAGGCGTCGCGCAAGGCCTGCATGGCCGCCTGGCCATCACGCAGAACCGTTGCTATACGCGGGTTCCACACATCGGGGCTGGCGATCTGCGCCGCGGTGTTGCACAGCACCAGCCTGTCCAGGCGCTCGCCGGCGTTGATCGCCAGCCACTGGCCGATCAGCCCACCCATGGACAGACCACAGAAATGTACCTTGGCAATGTCCAGGGCATCGAGCAGCGCCAGCACGTCGCGGCCGTTGTCCTCGATGCTGTAGCAGCCGTCGCTGACCAGCGAGTGGCCATGGCCGCGGGTGTCGTAGCGCAGCACACGGAAATGCTCGCTGAAGGCCGGCATCTGCGCGTCCCACATGTGCAGATCGGTGCCCAGGGAGTTGGACAGCAGCAGCACGGGCGCGCCCTCGGGCCCCTCGAGTCGATAATTCAATTCACCGTCGGCGAGTTGGACGACTGGCATGACGCAGTTCCTCACTAGATCATTCATGACAGGACGCCGCCCCGCAGACGCGACTGCTGTCGGCTGTGCTCCGGGGCGGCGCAGTGCTCAGTATCGCTGAATCAGACGCGCTCGATGGCCAGGGCCAGGCCCTGGCCGACGCCGACGCACATGGTCGCCAGGCCTTTCTTGCCGCCGGATTTCTCCAGCTGGTGCAAGGCGGTCTGGACCAAGCGCGCGCCGCTCATGCCCAAGGGATGACCCAGGGCGATGGCGCCGCCATTGGGATTGACCTGGGGCGCGTCGTCGGCCAGGCCGAGGTCGCGGGTGACCGCCAGGCCCTGGGCGGCGAAGGCTTCGTTGAGTTCGATCACGTCGAAGTCGCTGATCTGCAGATCCAGGCGCTCGCACAGCTTGCGCACCGCCGGTACCGGGCCGTAGCCCATGACCCGCGGCGCCACCCCGGCGCTGGCCATGCCCAGCACCCGCGCCCGCGGGGTCAGCCCATGCTTCTTCACTGATTCGGCGCTGGCCAGGATCAGCGCCGCGGCGCCGTCATTGACCCCGGAGGCATTGCCGGCGGTGACCGTCTTGCCTTCGCCGTTGACCGGTTTGAGCCTGCTCAGCGCCTCCAGGGTGGTCTCCGGGCGCAGGTGCTCGTCCTGCTCGATGACGCTATCGCCCTTGCGGCCCTTGATGGTCACCGGGACGATCTCCTCGGCGAAGAAGCCGGCGGCCTGGGCGGCGGCGGCGCGCTGCTGGCTGCGCAGGGCGAAGGCATCCTGGTCGGCGCGACTGATGTGGTAGTCGTCGGCGACGTTGTCGGCGGTCTGCGGCATGGCGTCCACGCCGTACTGGGCCTTCATCAGCGGGTTGATGAAGCGCCAGCCGATGGTGGTGTCCTCGATCTTCTGAGTGCGGCCATAGGCGCTGTCGGCCTTGCCCATGACATAGGGCGCGCGCGACATGGACTCGACGCCGCCGGCGATGGCCAGCTCCATTTCGCCGCTGGCGATGGCGCGGAACGCCGTGCCGATGGCATCCATGCCCGAGGCGCACAGGCGGTTGAGGGTCACCCCCGGCACCGTGTCCGGCAACCCGGCCAACAGTGAGGCCATGCGCGCGACGTTGCGGTTGTCCTCGCCGGCCTGGTTGGCGCAGCCGAGAAACACCTCATCGATTTGGCTCAGGTCGAGCTGCGGGTTGCGCTCGATCAGCGCCTTGAGCGGCACCGCCGCCAGGTCGTCGGCGCGCACCGGCGCCAGGCCACCGCCGAAACGGCCGATGGGGGTGCGCACGGCATCGCAGATAAACACCTCGCGACTCATTCTTCACCCCCGGTCTGGCCATGGGCCGCGGCAGTGCGGGCTTCCAGGTCGCGCAGGGCGGTCAGTTCCAGTTCGGTCGGCGCGGCGTTGACGCTGACCTCGTCGGCGAAACGGATCTGCCAGCCGGTGGCCTCGATCACCTGCTCGCGGCTTACCCCCGGGTGCAGCGAGGTGACGATGAACTCCTTGGTGCCGGCCTCCGGCTCCATGATGCACAGGTCGGTGATGATGCCGACCGGACCGGCGCCGGGCAGGCCGAGCTGCTGGCGGTGGTCGCCGCCTTCGCCGTGGCCGACCGAGGTGATGAAGGCCAGCTTGTCGACGAAGGTACGGTGCGACTGCTTGAGGATGATCAGCACCTGCTTGGCCGAACCGGCGATCTCCGGCGCGCCGCCGGCGCCGGGCAGGCGCACCTTGGGCTGGTGGTAGTCGCCGATCACGGTGGTGTTGATGTTGCCGTACTTGTCGACCTGGGCCGCGCCGAGGAAGCCGACGTCGATGCGCCCGCCCTGCAGCCAGTAGCGGAAGATCTCGCCGGTCGGCACTACTGTGTCGGCGGTCTCGGCCAGTTCGCCGTCGCCGATCGACAGCGGCAGCACGCTCGGCTTGGCGCCGATCGGACCGGATTCGTAGATCAGCACCACGTCCGGCGAGGAGGTCAGGCGCGCCAGGTTGGCGGCCTTGGACGGCAGGCCGATGCCGACGAAGCACACCGCGCCATTGCGCAGGCGGCGAGCGGCGGCCACGGTCATCATTTCATTGGTGCTGTAGGCGCTCATTACTTGGCCTCCTGCTGTGCGGCCAGCTTGGCCTGGAACTCGTTAAAATCGGCGGTGCCGCGGATGTATTCGTCGATCCAGGCGCTGAAGGTCTCGCGGTCGCGGGCGATCGGGTCCCAGGCCTGGTAGAAGCGGTTGTCACGCTCGGAGTAGCCGTGGGCGTAGGACGGGTGGGCGCCGCCGGGCACGTGGCAGACCGCGGTCAGGGCCCAGCTCGGCAGCACGCAGGCGTTCATCGGCGCGTTCAGCTCGTCGACGATTTCTTCCACGGTGACGATGCAGCGCTTGGCCGCCAGGGCCGCTTCCTTCTGCACGCCGAGGATGCCCCAGAGCAGCACGTTGCCCTGGCGGTCGGCCTTCTGCGCGTGGATCACGGTGACGTCCGGGCGCACGCTCGGCACCGCCGCCAGCACTTCGCCGGTGAACGGGCAGGTGACGGTCTTGAGCAGCGGGTTGACCTTGGGCAGGTCGGAGCCGGCGTAGGCGCGCAGCACCGCGAATGGCAGGCCGGAGGCGCCGGCGACATAGGCGTTGGCCATGTCGGCGTGGCTGTGCTCCTCGATTTCCAGCGGTTGCGGCCAGCCCTTCTCCACCGCGTCGCGCAGGCGGTGCAGGGAGCCGACGCCGGGGTTGCCGCCCCAGGAGAACACCAGCTTCTTCGCGCAACCGGCGCCGATCAGCAGGTCATAGACCAGGTCCGGGGTCATCCGTACCAGGGTCAGCTCGCGCTTGTTCTGGCGGATGATCTCGTGGGACGCCGCGGTCGGGATCAGGTGGGTGAAGCCTTCGAGGGCGATGGTGTCGCCGTCGTTGACGAAGCGCTGGATCGCCTCGCCAAGGGAAATGAGTTCGGCCATCGGAGTTACTCTCGCTCGGTTGACGGTGCCACCGCATGAGGGTGGCGGGTGAGTCCACAGTAAGGCGGGCCTGCCCGGCAAACAATCCGATAATCGCTTATCCGTGCGATTACCGAACAGAGTCTAACCCAGGACGTCGACCATGCCCTCGCCCAGCGCGCGCTGCGCGTCCAGGCGCTGGACAATGCGCTCGACTATCTCCAGCCGCGCGGCTGCGCCGGCACGCATCTCGCCCATGGCCCCCAGGGCGGCGGCGGCCTTCTCCAGGCCGGTGCGGGTGGACTGTCCGATATGCTCGACGCCGACCCGCGCCTCCTGCGCCGAGCGCTGCAGGCCGCCGGCGATCTGGCGAATCTGCTCGCTGGACTCGTTGGCGCGCTGGGCCAGGTGGCGCACCTCGTCGGCCACCACGGCGAAGCCCCGGCCGTGCTCGCCGGCACGCGCGGCCTCGATGGCTGCGTTGAGCGCCAGCAGGTTGGTCTGTTTGGCAATGTCCTGAATGCTGCCGACCAGGGCGCCGATACGCAGCGACTGCTGCGACAGCCCATCGAACACCTGATCGATGCTGTCCATATAGCCGGCCAGCTCGCGGATCGCCGCCTCGCACGCCTGGATGCTGGCGGCGCTGAACTGCACCTTCTCCGCGCCCGCCTGCGCCAGGTCGGTGGCGTAGCGCATGTCCTGCTCGGTGCGCAGAATGCCTTCGAGCAGTTGGACCAGGGGCGCGCGCAACGACAGGGCGCGATCGGCCGGCGCCTCGACGAGCGGCGCCGGCGGCAATGGCGGCGCCTCCGGTTCCGCTGCCGGCAGTGGCGGCGCCGGTAGTTGCAGTTCGACCAGGGTCGGCGGCAACCGCTGATACAGCAGCCAGGCCAGGCTGACACTGACCAGTACCAGCGCCGCCAGCCACCCGTGCAGGCGGCTGTCCAGCAGCAGGCCGGCGGCGGCCAGCACCGCCGTCAACTGCAGCAACGCCGCCAGGGGCTTCATCCAGCCACCTGACGACTCGGTGTCTATTCGGTTCATAGAAGGGTTCGCCAATTTCATGGGCCGATAAGCTCCTGAAGAATCTGCGCTGCCAGGCCGGTGACAGACCGGCAGCGCGCAAGCGCGGTAGGCGGTGCTCAGAACAGGTTCCAGCTGTAGTTGAAGACCAGCCGGTTCTCATCGACGTCGGTGCGGTAGTTGGCGCGCGCGGTGACGTTGCGCACCTTCACCCCCAGGCCCTTGAGCGGCCCGCCCTGCACCACGTAGCCGATGTCCAAGTCGCGCTCCCATTCCTTGCCCTCGAAACCGCGGCCGGTGTCGACGTTGTCACCGCGCAGGTAGCGCACCCCGGCGACCAGGCCGGGCACGCCCAGGGCGGCGAAGTCGTAGTCGTAGCGGACCTGCCAGGAGCGTTCGTCGGCCGAATCGAAGGTGAAGGTCGGCACCTCGTTGCCCAGCGGGCTGACGTTGGCGAACACCCGCGGCAGGCCGTCGTCGCCGAACATCGCCTGGTAGCCGAGGTAGACCGTGTGGGCGCCGTACCTGGCCGACAACAGGGTGAACGCCGCCTGGTTGTCCAGCTGGCCGATCAGCTGCTCGCCGTCCTCGCTCGAGTCGAAGTAGCCGAGGCTGGCGCCGAGCACCCAGTCGCCGAGCGGCTGACTGTGCTTGAGGCTGAAGTAGCGCTGGTTGTAGAGGTCCTCCAGCTGCGCGTACCAGGCGCCAACCGCGGTGCGGTTGGCATTGAAGGCATAGTCGGCGCCGGCATAGTTGAAGCGGTCGCTGGTGACCAGCTGGCCGGCCTGACGCCGCGGGACGAAGCCGACCATGGCCCCCAGCTCCTCGTCGCCGGCCTCGTTGCGCAGGCTGGTGGAGCGCAGCTGGCCGCCTTGCAGGGTCATGCCGGCGATCTCGTTGGAGACCAGGCTGACGCCCTGGTAGGTCGGCGGCAGCAAACGGATATCGCCGAAGTAGAGGATCGGCAGCACCAGCTGCTGTTCGCCGATCTTCAGCTCGGTCTTCGACACCCGGAGCTTGAGCGCGGCGCCCAGGCGACTGTAGTCGTCGGCCGCCCGCCCCTCGTCGGTCACCGGCAGCAGGCCGGTGTTGATCCGATCGGGGCTGCTGTCGAGCTTGAGCCCGAGCAGGCCGATGGCGTCCACGCCGACGCCGAGCGGCCCGGGGGTGTAGCCGGACTTGAAATTGAGGATGAAGCCCTGGGCCCACTCTTCCGCCTTGGACTGCTGGCTGGGTCCGACGATGTCGGCGTAGTCGCGGCTGAAGTAGTAGTTGCGGGCGGTCAGAGTCGCGCTGCTGTCCTCGATGAAGCCGCCCTCCCCGGCCTGGACCAGGGCGGGCAGGCTGAGGGCGATGGCGAGGGACAACAGGGCCGGTTTGGCTTGGAGAGTTTGAGTCATCGTGGTTTAGCTCTTTGTTGTTATTGAAAGTGTGCTGTTGCGCCACCCTTGCCGGGGGGTCAGCCCGGCAACGCAAGTGGGTGGTGTGGCCGCCGCCGCGTCAGGGCCTTCCTGGCCGACGCGACGGCAATGCGCGGTTGCTCGGGCGCGCTCTGCTCAGCGCGCGACTTCCTCCCGGGCCAGGCCCGCCGGTTGTGACGTCGGCTGCGCGACGCGATGGGCGCCGAGCAGCAGGTGCGCGGCGATGCCGAACACCAGGCCCCAGAAGGCCGCCGACAGGCTGAGGAAGGACATGCCCGAGGCGGTCACCAGAAAGGTGATCAGTGCCGCCTCGCGGTCGTCCGGCTGGGCCATGGCGCCGGCCAGGGCGCCGCCGATGGCGCCGAACAGGGCCAGTCCGGCCAGCGCCGCGATCAGCTCGCGGGGAAAGGCGCTGAACAGCGACACCAGGGTGGCGCCGAACAGGCCGAGCAGCAGGTAGACCAGGCCGCCGGCCACACCGGCGACATAGCGCCTGGCAGGATCCTCGTGGGCCTCGCGGCCGGTGCAGATGGCCGCGGTGATGGCGGCCAGATTCAGGCCGTGGCAGGCGAATGGCGCCAGCAGCAGCGAGCCCAGGGCGCTGCTGCTGATGATCGGGCTGGCCGGGGTCGGGTAGCCGGCGTTGCGCAGCACCGCCATGCCCGGCACGAACTGGCCGGTGAGCGCCAGCATCACCAGCGGCAGGGCGATATTCAGGCTGGCCGCCAGGCTGAACTCGGGGCTGATCCACACCGGCCTGGCCAGGCCGACCACCAGCGCCTCCTGGTGCAGCTGGCCGCTGGCGACGGCGATCGCGCTACCGACCAGCAGCACCGCCAGCACCGCGTAGCGCGGCAACAGCCGCTTGACCAGCAGGTAGCTGATGAACATCGCCAGCACCAGCAGCGGCTGACTGCGCAGCGAGACGAACAGGCCGGTGCCGAAACTGAACAGGATGCCGGCCAGCATGCCGGCAGAGATCGCCGCCGGCAGCTTGCCGATGACGCGGTCGAAGGCGCCACTGATGCCGACCAGGAAGATGATCAGGCTGGCGACGATATAGGCGCCGACCGCTTCGTTGAGGCTGATCTGCGGCAGCAGTGCGACCAGCAGCGCCGAGCCCGGCGCCGACCAGGCGATGATCACCGGCACCCGGTAGCGCAGGCTCAGACCGATGCCGAGCACGGCGCTGCCGATGGAAATCGCCCAGACCCAGGACGACAGCACGGCATGCGACAGGCTGGCGCTTTCGGCCGCCTGGAAGATGATCACCAGGGGACCGGCGTAGGAAATCACGGTGGCGATGAAACCGGCCACCACGGCGGACAGCGAGCAATCGTTGATCAAGGCTTTCATGAGGCCCCGCAAGGTATTGGTGGCATCCCTCCAGGGGAGGCTCTTGTTGTGGGTAAAGCCGCCGGAGGGTGGATGGCGCTCGGTCCATCCACCGCTGTGCGCTACGGGTGGGCAGGGTGGATGACCGCGTCATCCACCCTGCCCTTCCCTCAGGCCTGCTGCAGGGCGCGCGGGCGCTTGCTGCGCTGCTCGGCCTGCGGCGCCGGGGCCTTCTGCAGCTGGAAGTCGAACGCAAGCGTGGCGAAGCGGTTGCCCTGGACGCCACGGTCATGGGCGGCGGCCGCGTCCTCGACGAACTGGATGTCGCCGACCAGGCCGTCGCGGGTGGCGTAGGCGAAGTCGTCCCACAGGTACTGCTCGCCGGCCAGGTTGATCTGGGTGGTCAGGTGGCGATGGCCGGGGGCGGAGATGAAGAAGTGGATGTGCGCCGGACGCTGGCCGTGGCGGCCGAGCAGGTCCAGGCATTCCTGGGTCGGGCCGTCCGGGGCGCAGCCGTAGCCGTTGGGCACGATGCTGCGGGCGCGGTAGCGGCCTTCGCTGTCGGTGACGATGCGCCGGCGCAGGTTGTAGTCGGACTGGCTCTTGTCGAAGTAGGAGTAGTTGCCCTGGGTGTTGGCGTGCCACAGGTCGACCACGGCGCCAGCCACCGGCTGACCCTGGGTGTCAGTCACCACGCCTTCGAGGAACATCACGGTGGCGCGGTCCAGCTCGCTGCCATCGTCCATCCGCGCTTCGCCTTCGACCAGCGGCGCGCCGGCCACATAGAGCGGACCTTCGATGGTGCGCGGGGTACCGCCGGTCAGGCCGGCCTGGGCGTCCTTGGCATCCTGCAGCACGTCGAGGAAGTGCTCCAGGCCCAGGCCCGGCACCAGCAGGCCGACTTCATTGCGACCACCCAGGCGGTTCAGGTAGTCGACGGTCTTCCAGAACTCGTCGTCGGTGATTTCCAGGTCTTCGATGATCTTCGCCGCGTCGTTGATGATGCGCAGCATGATCTGCTTGACCCGCGGGCTGCCCTGGTCGTTGTTGAGGCCGGCGGCCTCGTTGAACAGGTTCTGGATTTCGGCAGTGTGGCTGACTTTAACGGTCATGATGATTACCTCGGTTTGTTGTTGTAGGCGAGATCAGCGGTCGTCCTGGTGAATCGACGAGGGGTGCCGGCACAGCGGCGCGACCTCGATGTCCATGTAGGGAAACAGCGGCAGCTGCATCAGGGTGTCGTGCAGCTCCTGCACGCTTTCCAGGTCGAATACGCTGAAGTTGGCGTACTGCCCGGCGATGCGCCACAGGTGGCGCCACTTGCCCTCGCGCATCAGGCGCTGGGCCAGTTCCTTTTCCTCCGCCTTGATCCGGGCGGCCAGGGCCGGGTCCATGTCCACCGGCAGTTTTACGGTCATCTTTACGTGGAACAGCATGGGGGGTTCTCCTGGGCGGCTAGCCTCGGCAAAGGGGTTCAGGGGCGGCGGAAGAACGCCAGGCGCTCTTCGTCCAGGCTCAGGCCGAGCCCCGGGGTGCGCGGGACCTGCAGGGCGAAATCGCGGTAGACCGGGGCCTCGCTGACGATCTCCTCGGTCAGCAGCAGCGGGCCGAACAGTTCGGTGCCCCAGGTCAGCTGGCGCAGGGTGACGAAGGCGTGGGCCGAGGCCAGGGTGCCGATGGCGCCCTCGAGCATGGTCCCGCCGTACAGGGCGATGCCGGCCGCCTCGGCGATCTGCGCGGTGCGCAGCACGGCACGCGGGCCGCCGTTCTTGGCGATCTTCAGGGCGAAGATGCTGGCGGCGCCGTCGGCGGCCAGGCTGAAGGCGTCCTCGACGCTCTCGATCGACTCGTCGGCCATGATCGGCGCCGGGCTGCGCTGGTTCAGGCGCACCTGGCCGGCGCGGTTGATCCGCGCGATCGGCTGCTCGATCAGGTCGATGCCGTTGTCGCCGAGCACCTGGCAGGCGCGAATGGCCTGGGACTCGTCCCAGCCCTGGTTGACGTCGACCCGCACGCTGGCCGCATCGCCCAGCGCGCGCTTGATCGCGATCACGTGGCGCAGGTCATCGGCCAGCGGGTTGGCGCCGATCTTCAGCTTGAAGATGCGGTGGCGGCGTGCCTCGAGCATCTGCTCGGCCTCGCCAATGTCCTTGGCGGTGTCGCCACTGGCCAGGGTCCAGGCCACTTCCAGGCTGTCGCGCACGCGGCCGCCGAGCAGCTCGCTGACTGCAAGGCCCTGGCGCTTGCCCTGGGCGTCGAACAGCGCGCTTTCCAGGCCGGACTTGGCGAAGGTGTTGCCCTTCGCTGCCTTGTCCAGGCGCAGCATGGCGGCGTTGATGTTGCTCGCGTCCTGGCCGAGCAGCAGCGGGCCGAGGTGGCTGTCGATGTTCTGCTTGATGCTCTCCGGGCTCTCGTTGCCGTAGGCCAGGCCACCGATGGTGGTGGACTCGCCGAGGCCTTCGATGCCGTCCGAGCAGCGCAGGCGGATGACCACCAGGGTCTGCTTCTGCATGCAGTGCATCGCCAGCTTGTGCGGGCGGATGGTCGGCAGATCGACGATGATCGCCTCGACGCTTTCGATCAGGACTGGGCTCATTGCGGCTTCCGGTCAGGTTCTGTGGATAGGGTTCAGGAGGCCGCCAGCGCGCCGGTCGCGGCACTGCGGCTGCGCTGCTGGCTGATGGCGAAGACGGCCATGGCGATGGCGGCGATGGCGCCCGGCACGGCGAAGGCGAGGAAGTTCAGTTGCAGCGGCAGGTTGATGCCCAGCAGCGCGCCGCCGAGCAGCGGACCGACGATGGCGCCGTTGCGGCCGATGCCCGAGGCCCAGCCGAGGCCGGTGGCGCGGATCGACAGGCCGTAGAACTGCGCGGCACAGGCGTACAGGAGGATCTGCGTGCCGATGGTGGTGGCGCCGGCGACGAAGATCAGCAGGTAGAGCACCGGCGTCGGGCTGTTGAAGCCGAGCAGGCTGATCGACAGTGCGGCGCTGACGAAGAAGGCCACCATCACCTTGACCAGGTTGAAGCGGTCGCCCAGCCAGCCACCGAGGATGGCGCCGGCCATGCCGCCGAAGTTCAGCGCCAGCAGGAACGACAGGCTCGAGCCCAGGCTGTAGCCGGCGTTGGCCATCAGCTTGGGCAGCCAGGAGCTGAGCGCGTAGACCATCAGCAGGCAGCAGAAGAACGCCAGCCACAGGCACAGGGTGCGCAGCCCGCGGCCCTCGCGAAACAGCTCCAGCACCGCCGCGCCCTGGCCCTTGGAGTCGCTCATCTGCAACTGGTCGGCGGCCTCCAGCCCCAGGCCCGGCTCGACCTTGCGCAGCACTGCGCGGGCCTGCTGGTCACGCCCCTGGCGCACCAGGAAGCCGACCGACTCGGGCAGTTTCCACAGGATCAGCGGCAGCAACAGCAGCGGCACGGCGGCGGCAAAGAACATCGACTCCCAGCCGAAGCGCGGCAGCATGTAGATGCCGACGCCGGCCGAGAGCATGCCGCCCACCGAGTAGCCGCTGAACATCACCGCCACCAAGGTGCTGCGCAGGCGCTTGGGCGCGTATTCGTTCATCAACGCCACGGCGTTGGGCATCAGACCGCCGCAACCGAGGCCGGCGATGAAACGGAAGATGCCGAACTCGGTGGGGCTGCTGGCGAAGCCATTGAGGATGGTGGCGCCGGAGAACAGCGCGAAGCAGATGGCGATGCCCTTCTTGCGGCCGATCTTGTCGGCCAGGGTGCCGAAGCCGAAGGCGCCGAACATCATGCCGAACAGCGCGTAGCTGCCCAGGGCACCGGCCTGCAGCGGGGTCAGGCCCCACTCCTGCATGATCGCCGGCAACACCACGCCGAAGATGAACAGGTCGTAGCCGTCGAAGATCAGCAGCAGCGCGCAGAGCGCCATGACCATCCAGTGAAAGCGCGAGAAGCGCGCGTTATCGATTACTTGGTTTACGTCTAGGGTTCGCATGGCATCGGTCTCTTGTTTTTGTTGTCGCAACTGCGTGGTAGGTGTGGGAGCGACTGACACCGCTCCCACGGGAATCAGGGTCAGCCCAGGTCGCCACCGCCCACCGGCAGGGTCACGCCGGTGATGTAGGCGGCCTCGTCCGAGGCCAGGAACAGGATCGCCCCGACCTGCTCGTCGATGGTTCCGTAGCGCTTCATCAGGCTGCTGCCGAGGGTCTGGTCGACGATCTGCTGGTACCAGGCCTGCTCCTGCTCGCTCTGCTCGGCAGCGTTGCGCGGGATGCGCCGTGGCGGCGCCTCGGTGCCGCCCGGGGCGGTGGCGTTGACCCGGATGCCGCGCTCGGCGGTCTCGAAGGCCAGGCAGGCGGTTAGCGCGTTGACCCCGCCCTTGGCCGCGCCGTAGGGCACGCGATTGACCCCGCGGGTGGCGATCGAGGAGACGTTGACGATGGCGCCGCTGCCCTGCGCGAGCATCTGCGGCAGCGCGGCGTGGCAGCACCACAGGGTGGGGAACAGCGAGCGGCGCACCTCGGCCTCGATCTCGTGCTCGCGGTAGTGCTCGAACGGCTTGGCCCAGATGGTGCCGCCGACGTTGTTGATCAGGATGTCGAGGCGGCCGAAGCGTTCGACCGCCGCCGCCATCACCCGCTGGCAGTCGCCGGCCTGCTCGAGGTCGGCGGTCAGGGTCAGCACCTCGGCGACCCCGGCCAGCTCGTCGGCCAGCTCATGCACCAGCTCGGAACGATCGACCAGCAGCAGCCGCGCACCCTCCGCGGCCATGCGTTCGGCCACGCGGCGACCGATACCCTGGGCGGCGCCGGTGACCACGGCGACCTTGTGTTGAAAGCGCATATTCATAGTCCCGACCTCGATCAAGGGTGGCGGCGTACCGACGCACCGACGCAGCGGCGCCCCGAGAGCGCGGGCCGGAGCCCGCGCCGCGAATAAAACAGGCCCGCCAAACGGAGAGCGGACCAAAGGAGCCTTCAGGCGCTGGCGGCGAACTTCTCGTAGTAGAAGTTGGCGGGCTGGATGCCCTGCTCGCGGATGTAGCCGCTGACGGCCTCGACCATCGGCGGCGGGCCGCACAGGTAGACATCCACGTCGCCGTCATTGAGGTGCTTGGGCGCGATGTGCTGGGTGACGTAGCCCTTGTGCGGGTAGCCGCTGTCCGGGTTGGCCACGCAGGCGCTGTAGGTGAAGTTGGGGATGCGCGCGGCGAAGGCCTCGAGCTTGTCCATCTCGACCAGGTCGAAGTCGTTGGTCACCCCGTAGATCAGGTGCAACGGGTGCGCGCTGCCCTGCTCGGCGATCTTCTCGAGCATCGCGGTGAAGGGCGCCAGGCCCGTGCCGCCGGCCAGCAGCAGCAGCGGCCGCTTGATCTCGCGCAGGTAGAAGCTGCCCAGCGGGCCGGCCAGGGTCATGCTGTCGCCGGCCTTGGCCAGGCCGGTGAGGAAGCTGCTCATCAGGCCGCCCGGCACGTTGCGGATCAGGAAGCTGACTTCGCCGTCCTTCTGCAGGGTGCTGAAGGAGTAGGCGCGGGTCTGCTCGCTGCCCGGCACCTTGAGGTTGACGTACTGGCCCGGCAGGAACGCCAGCTTGCTCAGCGACTCGCCCTTGATCGACAGGGCGATGGTGCTGTCGGACAGCTGGCGCACCGCGCTGATCGCCGCCTCGTAGCTGGCCTGCTGGGTCTTGCACACATCCGAGGAAGCCGGCACGCGCACCACGCAATCGCTCTCGGCACGCATCTGGCAGGTCAGCACATAACCCTGCTCGGCCTCTTCCTCGCTCAGCGCGTCCTCGACGTACTCCTCGCCGAGGTCGTACTGGCCGGCTTCGGCGAAGCACTTGCAGGCCCCGCAGGCGCCGTCGCGGCAATCCAGCGGGATGTTGATGCCCTGGCGATAGGCGGCATCGGCGACGGTCTCGCCGAGGTTGGCATCAATGAAACGGGTGACCCCGTCTTCGAAGTTCAGGGCGATCTTGTGGCTCATGGCACACCTCGCTTTAACACAGTTCGGTTGTCAAAACTCGGTTGGAGCGTCGATCGCGCAGGCAGACCCCGGGCATGGAGGGCCGTTGCCCTCCCCGCCCATGATTCGTGCCTTGCGCGGGCTCCGAACCGGGTCTCAAAGGTGGTAGACGTCGATGACCTGACGCACGTAGTCGTTCTTCAGGACCACCTTCTTGGCCTTGATCAGCGGGTTCGGCCCGCTGGTGTCGAGGGTGTAGAAGCTGGTGCCGTAGAAGTGGTCGACGACCTTGTAGCGAAAGCTCATGGTGTGCCAGTTGAAGCGCAGCTTGCACACCCCATCGGCCTGCTCGAGCAGCTCGATGTTGCTGATGTTGTGCGAGGTGCGCGTATCCGGAATGGTGGCACTGGAGCGCTCGGTGCGGATGCGGAACACCCGGTCTTCCAGACCGCTGCGGTTGCCGTACCAGATCAGCGAGATCTCGGTCTGCGGGTTTTCCACCAGCTGGTCGCGGTCGTCCCAGGCCGGCATCCAGAAGGTCGCGTCGCTGGCGTAGAGTTCCAGCCAGTCGTCCCACTGCTTGTCGTCCAGGTAGCGCGCCTCACGGTAGAGGAAGTCGCGCGCGGCTTCGTAGGTCAGGCTCATTTACGCGCCCTCCACGTGGATCAGCTGGTCCTGTTGCTCTTGCAGCGCCTTGATCATCTGCTGCTGCCAGTAGTGGTGCTGCAGCACGAACAGGCCTTCGTCCTCGGTGCGTACACCGGAGAGCAGCGGCTTCAGGTCGATTTCCCGGGCCGCCTCGTCGGCGCCCTCGACCCAGTGCTCGCAGCCGCGGGACATGTCGTTCCACTCCATGGCGCGACCGGCGAAGCCCTGCTGGCAGGCGCGGAACTCTTCCAGGTCGTCCGGCGTGGCCATGCCACTGACGTTGAAGAAGTCCTCGTACTGGCGGATGCGGCGGGCACGGGCCTCGGCGCTCTCGCCCTTGGGTGCGATGCAGTAGATGGTGACTTCGGTCTTGTCCACCGACAGCGGCCGGGCGATGCGCAGCTGCGAGCCGAACTGGTCCATCAGGTACAGGTTCGGGTACAGGCAGAGGTTGCGCGAGTTGCCGATCATCCAGTCGGCACGGGCTTCGCCGAACTCGCCGGCCAGGCGCTCGCGCTCGGCGAACAGCGGACGGTCTTCCGGGTTGTCCCAGCGGGTCCAGAGCAGCAGGTGGCCGTTCTCGAAGGAGTAGAAGCCACCGCCCTTCTTGCCCCAGCCGCCGGCGCTCATGGCGCGGATGTCGTCGCCGGCTTCCTTGAGCTTGCGCTGCTGCTGGGTGGCGGCGTAGTTCCAGTGCACCGCGGTGACGTGGTAGCCGTCGGCGCCGTTCTCGGCCTGCAGCTTCCAGTTGCCTTCGTAGACATAGGTGCTGGAGCCGCGCAGCACTTCCAGGCCGTCGGCGGACTGGTCGACGATCATGTCGATGATCTTCTTCGACTCACCGAGGAAGTCCTGCAGTGGCGCTACTTGATCGTTCAGGCTGCCGAACAGGAAGCCACGGTAGGATTCGAAGCGGGCGACCTTCTTCAGGTCGTGGGAGCCGTCGCAGTCGAAGCTCTGCGGGTAGCCGGCGTCCTTGGGATCCTTGACCTTGAGCAGTTTGCCCGAGTTGTTGAAGGTCCAGCCGTGAAACGGGCAGGTGTAGGTCGCCTTGTTACCGCTCTTGAAACGGCAGAGCATGGCGCCACGGTGGCTGCAGGCATTGATGAATGCATTCAGCTCACCATCCTTGTTGCGCGCGATGAAGATCGGCTGACGCCCCATGGTGGTGGTGTAGTAATCGTTCTTCTCGGGGATCTGGCTCTCGTGGGCCAGGTACAACCAGTTGCCTTCGAAGATGTGTTCCATCTCCAAGTCGAACAACCGAGGGTCGGTGAACATCTCGCGCTTGCAGCGGTAGATGCCCTCGTCCTTGTTTTCTTCCAGCAGGCTATCAAGGTATTCGAATCCCAGGTTCATCGCCGTGGCTCCGTTATTATTGTTTCAACGGAATCAAGGCTACGGCGCGGGACTGTCGGACAATATCCAGTTTGTGCGCGACCACTATCCGTTTTCTGCAGAACGGCGATTGCGGACCAACGGTCGCCGCGCGAGCACGGGCAACGCCAGGCGCGGCGGGACTTGTGGGGGGAGGATCAGGCGCGACTGAGGCGTCGCGGGGTCAAGCGCTGCAGTGCTCTAGCCGCGGCGGCGCAGGGTGTCCGAGGGCAGTTCGCCGAAGTTGTTCTTGTAGCTCTCGGAGAAGCGCCCCAGGTGCAGGAAGCCGTAGTCCAGGGCCACCTCGGTGACGTTGCGCACCTTGGCGGTGGGGTCGATCAGGCAGGCGTGCACCTTCTCCAGCTTCCTGTTGCGGATGTAGTGCTTGGGCGTGGTGCCGGCATGTCGCTCGAACAGCGCGTAGAGCGAGCGCGGGCTCATGCGCACCACCTCGGCCAGCTGTTCCAGGCCGATGTCCTGCTTGAGGTTGTCCTCGATGTACTGGACGATCCGCTCGAACGACGGGCAGCTCTCGCCCCACTCCTCGCGGCTGACGTTGTTGGCCAGCAGGCCGAGCAGCTTGGTGGCGATGATCCGCGTGTACTGCTCCTGCACCTGGGGGATCTGCTGCGCGCCTTCGGCCTCGTCGCAGACCAGGCCGAGCAGGTTGATGAAGCCGTCGAGCTGGCTGAGGTCGTGGCGCGCGCCGAAGCGGATGCCGTCGGCCGGCCGGCGCCAGTGGTTTTCCGTGCAGGCCCGGTCGAGGAAGGTCGAGGGCAGCTTGACGATGAACTTCTCGCAGTCGTCCGAATAGGTCAGGTCGACCGGATCGTCCGGATTGATCAGCAGCAGCTCGCCGGGGGTGAAGAAGTGCTCCTCGCCGCGCCCGCGCCACAGGCAGTGGCCCTGCAGGAGGATCTGCAGGTGGTAGATGGTCTCCAGCGCCGGCGAAGTGACCCGCACGCTGCCGCCATAGCTGATCCGGCACAGGTCCAGGCTGCCGAAGGTGCGGTGGCTGAGGCTGGCCTCGGGGTGGCCGCTGCTGGGCAGACGAATGCAATGCGAGCCGACGTGCTGATTCACGTAGTCGGAAACCGCATAGGGGTCGGCATTGAGAAAAATCCGACTCTTCTCGTTGAGCAGGCGACTGTCCATCTCTGAGGATGCTCTTATAGTTTTGTCTGACGCTGGGAGTCGGCACAGGCAAGGCAGCCGCTCACAGGTCTTTATATTCATACCGCCAAATCATCCGGGCCGTGGCCCGCGCCGATCAACGGTCCCGGTAGGCGGCACGCGGCATTCGGCGCCTGTGGTGAGCATAGCGCCTGTAACAGCTTAAAGAATTCGACCAAGGCAGAAGGCTCCGGCGACCGATAACCGCACGGAATCTGCGCATTGCAGCCCCGCGTCAGGGCCGGAACAGCTGGCTGCTCAGCTCGCGGCTGGCGGCGAGCATGATCGGCAGGAAGCGTTTCTCCAGTTCGCTGGCCGGCACCCGCCCGGCATGGGTGCTGACGTTCATCGCCGCCAGCACATGCCCGGCCGAGTCGTACACCGGCACGGCCAGCGAACGCAGGCCCTGCTCCAACTCCTGATCGACGATGCACCAGCCCTGCTCGCGCACCTGCTGCAGGCACTCCCACAGGGCTTCGGGGGTGTGCAGGGTGCGACTGGTCTTGACCTGCAGGTCGGCGTGATTGAGGTAGTCGTGCAGGCTGTCGTCGTCCAGCGCCGCGAGCAGAATGCGGCCCATGGAGGTGCAATAGGCCGGCAGCCGGCTGCCGACGCTGAGGTCCACCGAGATCAGGCGCTGGGGAATCGCCGAGCGGGCAATATAGAGCACCTGCTCGCCTTCCAGGGTGGCCAGGTTGCAGGCCTCGTGCAGCTGTTCGCTGATGCGGTCGAGGTAGGGCTGCGCCGAAACCGCCAGCGGTGTCGACGACAGGTAGGCATGGCCCAGGGTCAACACCTTGGGCAACAGTGAATAGGTGCGCCCGTCGGTGGTCGCATAGCCCAGCTTCATCAGGGTATACAGGCAGCGACGCACCGCGGCGCGGGGAATCTCGGTGCGGTGGCTGATCTGGGCGATGGTCAGGTGGCGCTTACGCTCCTGAAAGGCATTGATCACCGCCAGACCGCGGGCCAGGGAGGCCATGAAGTTCGGATCGCCGGCGAACTCGGCGATGCGCTGGGCCGGCGACACAAAGGGTGGCGGTGCCAGGGACGACTGGGGTGGTCGCGCTTCGCTCATAAGGCCTCCGGGACTGCGCAGGATCGAATGACGAGCGATTATCGAACCAAAGCCCGATAATCGCAATTTACCCTCGCTTTCTCGCCGACAACCTCGCACCCGCCTAACCAGGTGACGGCTACCGCCAGGTACCTACTGCAGATCGCGCAGGGTTCTGCCCGCGAAGCGGAACCCTTTCCCCTGCCGTTCCAAGCCCCGGCAGGAAGAGAAATACGCCCCGTCCCTGGTTGAATGTCGCTCAGGAACGGGCGCCATGCTTTCCCACATACCCATTTGATTGCGCCGTTAGGGGCGTAAGTGATTCTGTATAACCAGCGGATGATGCTGGTCCATGCTCATCCGCTATGTCAGGGCAGTGCCCGCAGGCCGGGCATCTCCGCACCCAGCAACCACTTTTGATGAATTGCCGCGAAGCTGCCGTCGCGCTTCATGCCGTCCAGCTCCGCCTGCCAGCGGGCAACCAGCGCGGGGGCCGTCTGCGAAGAGAAGGCAATGTAGCTGTAGCTGCGCAGGAAGCTGAACAGCAGCTTCACCTCGTCTTCGTCCAGTCCGCCGCGGGCCAGGTACGCCGGCAGTCCGAGGTTGTCCATTACCATCAGCTTCACCCGCCCGTGCTTGAGCATCTGCACCACCATGTCCGGTCCGGGGACCGGGCGCAGGTTGCTGAAGCCCTCGGCGAGCAACAGCTGATGGCTATACCAGTCGCGCGGTATGGCTATCTCGCCGTGGTGGCGGGCATCGTCCAGGCTGTCGATGCGCGGCGCCGAACGGCTCAGCCCGTAGAAGCTGGTGATGTTCACCGTGATCGGCCCCACCCACTGGAACAGGTTCTCGCGCTCTGCGGTGCGCATCGTCACGAAGAGCCCGGCATTGGGCTGAGTCAGAACCTCCCGGTAGGCACGTGCCCAAGGCACCATCTCCAGGGTGATCGGCTGATCGCTACGCCGGGCCAGTTCGCGCACCAGGTCTACCGCCATACCGGCCGGCTCTCCGGCGATACTGAAGTTTACCGGTGGATACTCCTGGGAATACAGGCGCAACGGCTCGGCCGGCAGTGACAGCGGCAGCCACAGGCCCAGGAGAAAGATCGACAACCGGCAATAAAGCAACGAGCGCAAGGCGATGCCCTCGGCAGCTGGCAATGGCTGTAGCTTAGCCCTGTGCACTGGGCCGCGTATCGATGTCCTCGCGCCCCCGGGTGCGGCGGCGCGGCCGTAACATTGGCTGAGCAGTAACGAGGAAGTGGCCTCCACCCAAGATGCACTACCGCAACGGATCGAACGTGCAAAGGGCCAAAACCGGCTAGTCAGGTGTCCGCGATCGCCCTACCGTACAACTGTCGCCGCACCTATGCGACAATGCGCCAAATATCTGGCCTAAACCCCGCATTCATATCCCAGCAGCTCGGCCCTCACGTGCAGATGCTGCTTTCTACGTATGCCCGCTGGATCAATTCAAGCTCCAATTGGAACGCACTGGAAAAGCTCGATATCGGTATCAGATCCGTATCAAGCAACTCCTGGCTGCTCTAAGTTATTGATAGGTAAGCCCCTTGATCTCCACCGCTAACATCACCATGCGATAAGCAATGGGGGCACGTGGATAGGTATGAGCAGGAAACATACGGGTTACGGCCACATGAGTACTCACTCAAACTCACTGATTGGTATCAAAATTGGTATCACTTGAGTAACGGCGTACTAGATCTAGCCCTGCCCGTAGCCCCCCACGAAACTCGACTCAACAATCAACATCCAGCATCGCTTGGTGTATCAGGTGTTGCATGAAGAGCAGGCGGTAGAGGTGCTCAGGCTCTGGTCGCACTACGAATAACAGCGTCTTCGACAAATCGTCGACAGTTCATAGCCCAGACAAGCAAGAGCCCTGAAACTCTTATGTTTTCGGGGCTTTTTGCATTGAGGTCTGGCGGCGAAGGAGGGATTCGAACCCTTACAGATATACATCGAGACCGCTCAGGGCCGCTGTTTTCCAACACTGCAGTCTGCCTATGCGGTCAGTAGCGGTGTAAAGAGGCAGGGTTTTGCCCCAAATCTGCCCCAAACCAGCAGGCATAAATCATGGGCAATATCCTCTCATTTCTTGACTGTTGGCAAAGCCGTTGCTTGACCACGCTGAAAGGCCCACTGGCTCTTCACTCCCCGGATCGCACCAAGCAACGGAGCAAAAAAGATGGCCGGTGCCTGTGCAGCTGCAACCTTAAACTCACAGAAAAAGCCTTTCATCTGGGCTCTCCTATCTTGGGTGGAGGTGTCTTGAGTTTTACATAACTGTAGCCATGCCACTACAGCTGGCATTAAGGGTACGCCCCAAGCCCTGAGCCCCGAGGTCGAAACCACCTCCCCGATCAGCACCTGCCTCCCCCTTGCACTATTCGGAATACATGGAGACTAGTCATTGTCACTAACGCAATGAGCCCCGGCAGTCGGGGCCAAGGGGAAAAAATGATCCTACTGACTGGGTTGATCTTGGCTATTCCCGGACTCATTTATTGGCTCTGGAAGCAAGAAAGCATCTATGCAAAACAGGCCCACCAGAAATGGCTGCGGTATCCCGATGTCGAGCTCTATCTGAGAAAAACCACGCCTGGCGGAAGAAAGTCTGGCCCCACCTGTCATCACTGTGGATCGCGCAGCATTCGTCAACTTGGCTGGGAAGAGAGACATGATGCTCGCCGCCTGCACAAATGTAATCAATGCAACACCTCGCTTTATCGCAGCTACCGCTAGACATACTCGTGCTCAATGCCTGTAGGTCAAAACTCTGTGCCACCGCCCTCGCGTATCAACCACATCGACATTCCACAGTGTGCAGCGACGGCCTTGCGGATGAACACTTGATTACTCGTCCGAGTTGCACTCCTGAATGCCTCTACCAGTTGGCAGGTAACCGGGGCGTGCCTATTGATCAGGCTCCGGTCAATAGCTCCTCATTACAAATTTCGAGGAAACCATGGAATTGCTCTATGTAATTATCGGCGTACCCACGTTCTTGCTGCTCACTGCGGCTATTGGGATACCTATTACCAAGCACCTTGATCGCAAGATGGCAGCCAAAATGGAGCATGTCATCTTCAAGGGAAAAATTCGCAAAAAACACTGAATAACAAGCGTGAGTCGACACCGGACAGATTGCGCCCCTGACAAGCAAGCACTGTGCTACTTCATTGCCCCTCTCGACTTGCAAATTTCAAAATTGCTGGAGACTGGAAATGCCAGATACCTCTGGCCCCCTTAATCGGGGATCATCAGTAGAGAAAACAGCATTATGAAGAACCTTATCAGCAAACTTGCCAGCCGTTTTTTCAGCACAAAATCTAGTAATGGCTACAAAACCATCATCTACCCAAAGCCAGGACATGCGCTGGTCATTCACGACATGCTGGATTTTTTCCCGCTAGTAGCCAATGAACATCTCGACCTACTGGCAGAGTTTTGGAGTATTGAAGAAATACCTGAAACCCACTCTGAACTCATTGAGTGGCCTACCCAAAATTTATCTTTTGAATGCTCCAGCCCCGATATCAATCCAGCCACCGGCTTCCCGATGCTGAATGACGTAATTGACGTAGCGGGAAATACTTTCGACATAGCTAGCCTCGACAACACTTTGGGCTCTGGCATTATCTGAAAAGCATTCGCTCATCATGTTCTGCCGTTTTCCAGAGCCGCCCTCTAATGCCAACTAATAACTAACTTACATAGAGACCGGGATACCCGTCATCGCAGTTAATAGGCGGAAGTAAGCGCCTGCTTTGAGTACCCGCCTCCTACGACTACAGACAATGTGTAGAGCGCCCCTGAACACTCATCTCTATATTAAGGAAACCCAATGACAATCAAGCTCGCCAGCGCCACAGTGGCACTCATATCCCTCTCCGGCTGCGTCACTAACTATATTCCTCTACCAGGTGAGTCACGCATCGATTACAAAGGTACCGTGGTTGGCTACCACCAGCCGAGCTTCGGTACCCTGTTTTACGCTAACAAGCAAAGTCAGGATCTTTCACTGCACAAGGATCAAACTGCGATGGTGATGGCATTGCACGGCTACCCCAGCCTGCAAGCAATGCCACAGGGGCACTTCACCGTAGCAGCGGCTAACGGGGCAAGCGCCGAACACGCCGAGATGTATCGCAACATGCCGCCTGCAACAACTGTTGCAACGGCGATGCAGTATGGTAAGTCCATCTCGGGAAATTTGGCGGATTTAGCTGTCGGTCAAGGTGGCATGTCGACATTAGCCCTCGCCGGCGCCCTTGCTGGGCCTGATAATTCCCAAAAAGACCCGCGTTACTCCTTCTCCAGCATTCTGTGTTTCAAAACCGTCGAGGGCTACGACGCCGACCGCGCCATTCGAGCGTGCTGGGACGACATAGAGAACAGCATAACCGCATTACCACAATATCGAGAGCCAGTAGAAATCACCCGTACCTGGAACGTGTTTCTGAAAGTTCCTACACCGAAAGGAGAGGAAGGACGTGTGCAAGCGCTGCTACAGCGCAGCCAGGCAGAATACGTAAAGGGCTTTGCACCCAAGCAGCTGGGCGGATACCCGGCACATATTTTTTCTGTGCAAGTCTCCTTTCGTACTCCCAAGGACGAGACGACTCGAACCACCCCAGAGCAGCTAAGCAAAGTGCTCGCCTCGAAAAAACCTACCAATCTGGTCTACCTGATTACCGAAAATCCGAAATGGAGCTTTACCGGTATCGGAGTTCCGGCCGGCCTAGTTTTTTAAGTCACGAGATGATGATCAGCCACCCGATCAATTGAACCTCCTCTTTTTGGCTGTAACCCGATACGGTCGCCTGTCCACTTCGGACCAAGTGCTCTCGGACAAAAGCAGGGCTCTCCGTCCGCTCGCTCCTGCCATTGGGAGCCTAAACCGACGAACGTCCGGACTGGGTCGAGAACAGCCCGTTGCTAACGGCTGCTAATGACCCAGACTGTGTAAACGTTGGCATCGACCTTGCTGTGATTTGATGAATTCGAAATCGGCGGGTGCGCCAATGAAGCGATTTATCCAGGGAGAGCACCGAGGGCAAAGCGCGCTGCTTGGTGCTTCTACTAGGGCTGCTAGGTAGGACTTTTCGCTGGGAAGTTTTACTTCCTCTAGCGCATCGACGATGGAGCCCACCTCCTGCCGATTTTTCAGTAAATACGCTTGTACGGGTTTACGGAGCAGCAGTTGGCTATTGCCTCTGGGTTTTTAGCCGTTGATGTAGGGAAGCCCCAGTGCATCGAGCACAGCGCTAATGTTCTGGTGATTGAGCTCGACTGAGGATTTGCTCCGGCCGCTCAACAATCGTCGCAGTGCTTGGTTGTGTTCACTCTTATTGAACGGAAGGCCCGCGGCTTCAGCGCTTACCCGGCTCACCGCTGCCGAAGCCACGGCACCGTACGCGACAGCCGAATGCCCTCAACTTCGACATCCACACCTTGCTCTACCAGTTGGTCGGCGTCGACCTTACCCAGAACCGTGGCATTGGGCCCTACTTGGCGTTGCGTTTGATCGCCGAGTGTGGCACCGACTTGAGTCGCTGGAGTACCGCCCGACAGACCACCTTGAAAAGGCTAAACTTGGGCAGTTGCTGGACGCATATCTGCGTTTACGAGAAATAACTCAAAATGCAAATATCAATAGCTCGTTTTCTAGTACTGTTCTGCCTGCCACTGTGCATAAACCCCTGCCATGCCGAAGTCCTCACCTGGGCGCTGATACCGCTACCGGGCGCGGTTATGGTGCAACTCGACGAACCCGGTGAGGGCTTCGTTCTCGACGCCCAGCGCTTGCTCGAGCGGGAGCTTCCCGAGTTAACGCACCAGCATCGCGCCAGCAGCGTGAGGCGCCTCGAACGGGAACTTGCCAGCGGAAGTCCGATATGTTCAATGACCATGCTGAGACGCCGCGAGCGAGACGACGTGGGCTATTTCATTGAGTACCTGCCGGTGCCGCCAATGGAGCTCGTTATCCGGTTGGAGAGCCTGCCTGAGTCAGCAATCGAGAACGGCAAGATCAGTCTGCTAAAGCTGCTGGATCTGCCTTTGCGGGGAGGTATCTCACCCACCCGTGCCTACCCGCTTGAATTGCAGGATCTGATCAAAGCCGGTGTTACCAAGGGCAGCATCGAAATCCTCGGCAGCCCCTCATTGAACGTAAACCTGATGGCTATGATCAGCCATCGACGTTTGGACTACACCTTTGAGTTCCCGGTGATCACCGAGCAGTACAGCCGAATCGCGCCGCTGTCAGAGCCACTGGTCAGCCTGCCCATGGCGGAGAGCCAGACACTCATTACCGCTGGCCTGTACTGCCCGCGTACTGCGTGGGGAAGGACCATGGCTGCGCGCATTGATGCAGCCGCGCGACGCTTGGCGCAGGCGCCCGATATCCTGTTGACGTTGTACAGCGTCAGCCAGCGCGCAATTTACGAACAACAGTTGCGCGACTATTTTCGCGCCCGCGCCACAGTACAGTTTCCGGGTGTAGAGCCACCTCTTCAAGTAGACCCTCCTCTGACAGCCGCTCCGAGTTCCACTGCCCCTTAGGGGCACTCTGAAAGACACTTCCCGAATCTGGTGAAATACGTCGATCCCACCACCCGAGTTCCTCGTGGCCGCCCCGCCTATTCGCTGCTGGCCATGCTGCGTATTCATCTGATGCAGAACTGATTCGGCTACACCGCCCTAGCCGATCCCGCCTAAGTGCGGGTGACGAGCCTGTTACCAGACGCCCTGCTTCCACTTCGGAAAGAAATGGTCGCCGGAGATTGGGGCGCGCGTACCCGACCACAGAGGACTCCATGGTTAGGCATGTTACTGCTTCATGTAGTAGCCCACAGCCACCAAGTAATGGCCGACCCGGCGGATAAACGCGCGCTTGGGTTCAAGTTGCAGGGTCACCGGGTTGCGCCACAGGTAATCGTATTCACCCATTCCCTTCTGCTCGGCTATGTCGAGCATCGCCTGACCGATGCGCTTGCCATCCGGCGTGGCCAGAGTAGCAAAGTCGCTGCCCACCAGGCGCTGGTTATAACCGTGGGCAACGAAGCGTTTGCTCTGCAGATCCACGGCAAACACGTAGAGATCATCCTGCAGGTAGTGCTTGTCATGGGCGTTGATAGCATCCAGGGTTTCCTGCGGCTGGCGTGCGATCGCCTGGGAGGCTCGTTCGAGGAGTTGCTGCGCCTGGCCGGCTTCCGCGCGCGCCATGTAGTAACCGACGCCAAGGATGTGGTCGCCGACGCGTTGGAAAAACGAATGCTTGCGCGCAACCACGCCGCCGAGACTCCAGTCGGTAAAGGGATACTCCAGTTCCGCCACCTCCGCCTCGCCGCCCTCCTCGGCCAGGCGCAGAAGCCTGGCACGATCCGCTTCGCCGACGACCACGCCGATATCCTGGCCCAGCAACATCAGGGAGGGGCCGCCGCTGGCGACCAAAGTGCCCTGGCGGTCGACAACGAAGACATACAGATTACCGACGGTGAACGGCCCCTCGCGACTGAACGCCGCCAGCGCCTGGTCGCCCTCCTGTCGGTAATAGGCCACCGCCTTTTCCAGCAGACTTCGAGCTTCCTGCTCATCTGCGCTGTAGCGTGAACTGGCAGTTGCTGGCGCTGGACTCTCTGCTGCCACGCCCAGTATCGGCAGAGCCAACACGGCCAGTAGAGTGCTCATGCGAATCAAATCGAACATGTGGCCTCCTCGTTTCAGCGTTGCTTGTTGCTTCGAGTCGTCAGCGCCGTGGCTCATGCCTCAGCCCTGTGATCCAGCCTCGACCAGTGCGGTTTCGCGGATCAGCTTTTTGTTGATCTTGCCGACGCTAGTCTTGGGAATGTCGGTGACGAAGCGGATCGTCCGGGGAATCGCCCATTTGTTGATCCGTCCGCTTTCGACGAATTGCAACAGGTGCGCTTCAATCGCCTGGCGGTCGAGGTTTTCGCCCAGTTTGCAGACCACCAACGCCATGGGGCGTTCCCCCCACTGCTCGTCGGGAATCCCCACCACCGCGACTGCATTAACCGACGCATGCGAGCTGATCAGGCTCTCCAGTTCCAGCGAACTGATCCACTCGCCACCGGTTTTGATCACGTCCTTGATGCGGTCCTTGATCTCCACCACTCCGCGACCGTCGATCGAGGCCATATCTCCGGTGTGTAGCCAGCCGCCATCCCAGAGTTCGGCGCCCTTTTGCGGCTCGCCCAGATAGCCCTGGGTCAGCCAGGGGGCGCGCACCACGACCTCGCCCAGCGCCTCGCCATCGTGCGCCACGTCGTTGCCGCCGGCATCGACGATGCGCAGGTCGACCAACGGGATAGGTACGCCGGTCTTGATACGCAGGGGCAGCTGCTGGTCCATCGGCAATGCCAGTTCCTCCTCCCGCAGGTGGGTCATGCACAGCAGCGGGCAAGTCTCGGACATGCCGTAGCCAACATGCATGCGCATGCCCTTCCCGGCCGCTTGGCCGGCCAGGCCCAGTGTCACCGCGCTGCCTCCCAGGAGGATCTTCCAGCCGGCGAAATCGGTGCGCTGGCCTTCCTCGCATTCGAGGAGCATCTGCAGGATGGTTGGCACGCAGTGCGAGAAGCTCACTTTTTCCGCGCGGAACAGGCGGACCAGCATGTTCGGTTCATAACGACCCGGATACACCTGCTTGACGCCAAGCGTTGTCGCCACATAGGGCACGCCCCAGGCATGCACGTGGAACATCGGGGTGATCGGCATGTAGACGTCGTTGGAGCGCAGCAGCGGCTGGCCCTCATAGGCTGCGAAGGTACCCAGTTCATTGAGGGTATGCAGCACCAGTTGACGATGCGTGAAGTACACGCCCTTCGGGTTGCCGGTAGTGCCTGTGGTGTAGAACAGGGTGGCGACCGAGTTCTCGTCGAAATCGGGGAACTCGAAGCTGGCGTCGGCCTGGCTCAGCAACGCCTCGTACTCCCCCAGCAATGGCAACTCGGCGGGCTGGGCGACGCTGTCGCTCAGCTGAACATAGCCCTTGACGGTGGGCAGCTCAGCGTGGATCTGCGTCAGCAGCGGCAGGAAGTCGTCATGCACCAGGACATAATCATCCTTGGCATGGTTCATGGTGTAGACGACCTGCTCCGGCGACAGGCGGATATTCACGGTGTGCAGCACCGCCCCAAGCATCGGCACGGCAAAGAAGCACTCCAGCGAGCGATGACTGTCCCAGTCCAGCAGGGCCACCGTGTCGCCGGCCTTTACCCCCGCCGCCGTCAGTGCATTGGCCAGGCGCTGGATGCGCTCGTTGAGGGTGCGGTAGTTGTAGCGCAGCTTATCGGCGTAGACGATTTCCTGATCGGGCTGGTATCGCACGCCTGACAACAGCAGGCGCTTGATCAGCAGCGGATAGTCGTATGCGCCTGGCGCCGGCGGAATTATTTTTGTCTTCGCCATGATCATTTTCCCAACTTTGGTCTTCTGATTTTTTGGTTATGCGAGCGCAGGGTACTCACGTACTTGCACACACAAGGCTCATCGCCGCGAAACGGCCGTCCGCTCAATAGGACAAACAGTAAATAGCCACCCTCCTGGCAGCTTTACATTCCGTGTCAAAAACTACTCATTTAGTGACAAGCTCGCGCTGTTCCCACGAACGTTCCGAGGCGTTCTGAGCGAGAAAGCGCCGCCGAGAAAGGAAAGCCCCCGGCACTTGGCCGGGGCTTTTGCTTAACGCAAAGCGCTTAGAACTGCGCGGCGTCCAGCAGGTACAGGCTCTCGCTGCCGGCCTTGACCGAGGCGCTGAGCGAGTGGATGCGCGGCAGGATGCGGGCGAAGTAGAAGCGCGCGGTGCCCAGCTTGCTGGCGTAGAAGTCGTCCTGGCCTTCCTTGCCCAGGGCGGCGCGTGCCATCAGCGCCCACATGTAGGCGTAGGCGGTGTAGCCGAACACCTGCAGGTACTCGACCGAGGCGGCGCCGATCTCGTTGGGGTTGGCCTTGGCCCGCTCCAGCAGGTCGGCGGTCATCTGCTCGAGGTTGGCGATAGCGGCTTTCAGCGGCTCGGTGAACTCCGCCAGGCTGCTGTCGGCCGAATCGGTGAAGACCTTGATCTCTTCGGCGAAGTGCTTGTAGAAGGCGCCGCCGCTACCGATCACCTTGCGCCCGACCAGGTCGAGGGCCTGGATGCCGTTGGTGCCCTCGTAGATCTGGGTGATGCGGCAGTCGCGCACCAGCTGCTCCTGGCCCCACTCGCGGATGAAGCCGTGGCCGCCGAACACCTGCTGCCCGTGGAGGGTGGTTTCCAGGCCCATGTCGGTGAGGAAGGCCTTGGCCACCGGGGTCAGCAGGGCGACCAGCTCCTCGGCGCGCTTGCGGGTTACCGGGTCCTCGCTGAACTTGGCGGTGTCGAGTTGCATGGCGACGTAGCTGGAGAAGGCGCGGCCGCCTTCGTTCAGCGCCTTCATGGTCAGCAGCATGCGGCGCACGTCCGGATGGACGATGATCGGGTCGGCGGCCTTGTCCTTGGCCTGCGGGCCGGTCGGCGCGCGGCTCTGGATGCGCTCACGGGCGTATTCGATGGCGCTCTGGTAGGAACGCTCGCCGGTGGCCAGGCCCTGGATGCCGACGCCCAGGCGCTCGTAGTTCATCATGGTGAACATGGCCGCCAGGCCCTTGTTCGGCGCATCGACGATCCAGCCGGTGGCGCCGTCGAAGTTCATCACGCAGGTGGCCGAGGCCTTGATGCCCATCTTGTGCTCGATCGAGCCACAGGACAGCGCGTTGTGCTCGCCCAGCGAGCCGTCGGCATTGACCATGAACTTGGGCACCAGAAACAGCGAGATGCCCTTGGGCCCGGCCGGCGCGTCCGGCAGCTTGGCCAGCACCAGGTGGATGATGTTCTCGGTCAGGTCGTGCTCGCCGCCGGTGATGAAGATCTTGGTGCCGCTGATCTTGTAGCTGCCGTCGGCCTGGGGTTCGGCCTTGGTGCGAATGATGCCCAGGTCGGTACCGGCGTGGGGCTCGGTCAAACACATGGAGCCGGCCCAGGTGCCGGCATACATGTTCGGCAGGTACTTTTCCTTCAGCTCTTCGCTGGCGTGGGCGTTGATCGACAGGCAGGCGCCGGCGGTCAGCATCGGGTACAGACCGAACGACAGGTTGGCCGAGTTGACCATTTCCTCGACCTGGGCCGAGATCACCTTGGGCATGCCCATGCCGCCGAACACCGGATCACCGCCGACGCCGACCCAGCCGCCCTCGGCGTAGGTCTGGTAGGCCTCGGGGAAGCCGGCCGGGGTCTTGACCTTGCCGTTGTCCCAGCTGCAGCCTTCCTCGTCGCCGCTGCGGTTGAGCGGCGCGATCACTCCGGCGGTGACCTTGCCGGCTTCCTCGAGGATGGCATTGGCGGTGTCTTCGTCCACCACTTCGGCCAGGGCAGGCAATTGGCTCCACAGCTTGGAGACTTCGAACACTTCATTGAGCACGAAGCGCATGTCGCGCAGGGGGGCTTGGTAGTCAGCCATGATTGAATCTCTCTGGTAAAAAGGGCGGTGGCCCAATGGAAGGAGGGTTCAGGCTTGCTGGGCAGCAGCAACGGCTTGCAATGCCACGACGATTGAGCCGTTACGACCTGCCGCTGGTAGCACGCCAGACAAAGCTCCCATGACCATGTCATGGGTCAGGGCCAGCCTTTGTGTGGTGTCCAGTTCGCTGGCAGCGCCGGAGATCGACAGGCTGTTGAGCCAGGTCACGGTGGCCTCCACACAGGCCCTGAGCACCGTCTCGGGTGCTTGAGCGCCAGCTGCACGCAGGCGAGACAAGAGTTCGCTTTCATACTGCTCGCGCATCTGGCGAATCTGCTGGTAGTGCGCCGGCGACAAGTTGCGCAGCTCCTGTTCAGCCATGAGGAAATGCAAGCTGCGCCGCTCATGCAGTGCGATATGCGCCCGCAGCAGGCCTTCCAGGCGCTGCGTGGCCGAGCCCGCGCGGGTCAGCGTCGCCGCGTCGTGCAGGTCCTCATAGAGCTCCTCGATCAGTTCGAAGAGCATTTGCTCCTTGCTAACGAAATGGTGGTAGAACGAGCCGGCGCCAATTCCCAGGCGCAGGGCCAGTTCGCGCATGCCGACCTGAGAGAACCCACGTTCGGCGAACAGCTCCAGGGCCTTGCTGCGAATCTGCTCGATCCGCGCCAGCGACGCATCATCTGTCCGATCGGGACAGTCGTGACTGGTTTTGCGCTTGGTATTCATGACGATGGACTCCTTGGCGCACCCGACAGCGCTCAGTACCCGGCAACGGATCAGGGATAGCGATGAAAGCCTTCGCCGCTCTTGCGGCCGAGGCGACCGGCCGCCACCAACTCGCGCAGCAGCGGCGCCGGGCGGTACTTGGGATCGCCGAACTCACGCTGGAATGCTTCCAGAATCGCCAGCAGGGTATCCAGGCCGATCAGGTCGGCCAGCGCCAGCGGCCCCATGGGCTGGCCACACCCCAGCTTCATGCCGGTGTCGATATCCTCGGCGCTGGCCAAGCCCTCCTGCAGGACGAAGATGGCCTCGTTGATCATCGGTACCAGGATGCGATTGACCACAAATCCCGGACGATTACCGGCGCTGATGGCGACCTTGCCGATGCGCTCGGCGAAGGCCAGGGTATGCGCCTGGCAGCTATCGCTGGTCTGCACACCGCGGATCACCTCCACCAGCGCCATCAGCGGCACCGGGTTGAAAAAGTGCAGACCGATGCACCGCTCTGGGTGGCTGACCCGCGCAGCGAGCTGACTGATCGACAGCGACGAGGTGTTGCTGGCGATGATCGCCTGGGCATCGACTTGGGCACTGAGCTGTTCGAGGATGCGCAGCTTGAGTTCGAGATTCTCGGTGGCCGCCTCGATCACCAGGCTGGCACTGGCCAGACTGGTGTAATCGGTCGAGGTGCTGATCCGTTCCAGGCTCGACTCACGCTGCTCGGCCCTCAGCATGCCCTTCTGCACCTGCCTTTCCAGGCCGTCGGCGATGACGCTGCGGGCTTCGTCCAGCGCCACCACGGCGACGTCCACCAGGGTCACCTGGAAACCGGCCAGGGCGCACACCTGGGCGATGCCGCTACCCATGATCCCGGCGCCGACCACGCCAATCCTTTCCTGATGCATGCTGTTCACCTGTCAGTGCCGTTCAGACGCGTTCAAAGATTGCCGCGATGCCCTGGCCACCGCCGATGCACATGGTCGCCAAGGCGTAGCGGCCCTGGATACGCTGCAGTTCGTGAATAGCCTTGGTGACGATGACCGCTCCAGAGGCGCCGACCGGATGGCCAAGGGAAATTCCCGATCCATTGGGATTGACCTTGGCCGGGTCGAAGTCCAGTTCGCGGGATACCGCACAGGCTTGAGCAGCAAAGGCTTCATTGGACTCGATGACATCTAGGTCGGAAACCTTCAGGCCTGCGCGCTGCAGGGCCAGACGGGTCGCCGGAATTGGTCCCAGGCCCATCAGCTCCGGCTCTACGCCGGCATGGGCGTAGCTCACCAAGCGCGCCAGAGGGCGCAGCCCGTCGCGCTGGACCGCAGTCGCGCTGGCCATGACCACCGCGGCGGCGCCGTCATTGAGTCCCGAGGCGTTGCCGGCGGTTACCGTACCGTCCCGCTTAAATGCCGTGCGCATCTGCGCCAACTGTTCCAGAGTGGTCTCCCCGCGTACATGCTCGTCGACCTCGAACAAATGCACGCCTTTGCGGGTCTTCAGTTCGACCGGGACGATCTGGCCGAGAAAACGTCCCTCGGCAATGGCCCGAGCCGCTCGCTGCTGGCTCTCCAGGGCCAGTGCATCTTGAGTCTCGCGGCTGATGCCCATGCGCTCGGCGATGTTCTCCGCGGTGACCCCCATGTGAATATTGTGGAAGGGGTCATGCAGGATGCCGAGCATGTAGTCGACGGCTTTCATATCGCCCATGCGCCCCCCCCAGCGGGCGCCGGGCAACAGATAGGCACCGCGGCTCATGGATTCGGCGCCCGCACCAACGGCGATGTCGCAGTCGCCCAGCCGCAAGCTCTGTGCCGCCGACACGATGGCCTGCAGCCCGGAACCGCAGAGGCGGTTGACGTTGAAGGCCGGGCTTTCCTTGGGAATGCCCGCGTTGACGGCCGCCACTCGGGAGAGATAGGCATCCTGCGGCTCGCTGGGAATGACCGTGCCCATCACCAGGTGCCCCACCCGAGAGGCGTCGCAGCCGCTGCGGTGCAGAGCGGCCTTGACCGCGGTGGTGGCCAGATCGGCCAGCGCTACATCCTTGAGCGAGCCGCCGAAGGAGCCGATCGCGGTTCTGGCGGCGCTAACGATGAAAACATCAGGATTGGACATGGGAGACTCCTAGGGCGCTGGCATCTTGAGGATGCAAGAGAAGGATGGGTGCAAGACCGTCACAGCGCGTTAGACTAGGGAGCGACGCGCCCCCTGCCTATGCCGAAAATGACCGCTTTGCCTGATGCTTTTTGCAACCCCGATTACAACCCGCAACGAGCGAGTGCCATGCAGGAAAAGGACTCGGTGGCCATGTATTTTGTCCGGGCCGCCCTCTACGGGCTGCGTGATGACCCGCAGCGCCTTTCCCAGGTTCTGCTGCAGGCGGGCATCTCCGAGCCATTACTTTCAGCATCCAACACTCGCGTCCCCGCCACGCAATTCGCCGCTCTGTGGCTGGCTGTGGCACAAGAATTGGACGACGAGTTCCTTGGCTATGACTCGCACGGCATGCCTCAGGGTAGCTTCGCCCTGATATCCCGTGGCCTGATCCAGACGGACACCCTCGGTCAGGCCTTGCGTCAGTGCCTGAGCAGCTTGCGCCTGTTCATAAGAGACATTCAGGGCGAACTGTCGCTGCACGGAGATCGAGCGGTGATCCTTCTGCACAACCGACAGCAAGACCCGTTGGTGCGTAGCGTCGCCGAGGAAATCTATCTGAGCGCAGTACTGGGCCTGCTGTGTTGGCTGGCAGGACGGCGTATTCCCGTTGATCGCTCCCAGTTCGGTCATCCGCGACCTGAGCATGGCGATGACCATCTTTTCTGGGGGCCAAACCTTTCCTATGAGGCGAGCCACACCGAAATCGAGTTCGCCGCCAATTATCTACAATTGCCGGTGGTGCAGGATTTACCGGCGCTGAAAAGTTTTTTGCGCACCTCACCGCAATGGCTGATCGTCCGTTTCAGCAATCGCCAGGGACTCAGTGCCTGGGTGTACAAGGCGCTGCGACATTGCAGCTACGAGCAATGGCCGACCCTGCCCGAGTTGGCGGCCGAACGGACCACGAGTGTCGCCAGCTTCCGCCGCCAGTTGCAACGCGAGGGCTTCTCATTTCAGGAGTTGAAGAATGAAGTACGCCGTGCGATTGCCTTCGACTGCCTGCGCAACAGTGAGTTGAGTATCGCGTCGATTGCCGAGAAAGCAGGCTTCCGCGAGGCCAGCGCATTCCACCGGGCATTCAAGCAATGGACCGGCGACAGCCCCGGCAGCTATCGGATGAAATGGCGCAACAGCGACTAGGGATGGTCCGAAGTAGCCCCATATTTTTGCCTGACCTCAGTACCTGCTGATTCTTGAAAGAGGCCAACCGATCCCAAGCACTCAGATCATCCGATCTTTCCAAGCTTTTTAGCCGTCTCGAGCACCTGGCGGCGGGCATTTGCCTCAATACAGGCTTACCTCTCCTGCGGCGTTCAGAAAATGCCGGCGCGCCATCCACAGGTTCGACAAGGCGAACAGTGTCACCAGTTGCGCTGGTGTAATTAACCAGCCCGCGGATACATGCTTGGAAAATGGGGTAGAACCCCAAAGCTACAACGGATTCAAAACGCCGCTGAAAGCTGAATCACTGGCCGGATAAACCTATACCAATGTTCAGAATTCATTGACCACAACACTGCAGGCAGAACAACAGGCCGCAATCAAGAGAGTTGTTGACACATTTCCCTCTTCCGAAAGCCGGCAGGCATTTTTCCTCCCCGTATCAGACGCCTCCCCCAACATCCCTAGGCTTTGCCCTTGGCTCATCTCGGCCGATGCAAGGCAAGGACTCGCGCACCCCCTTCCAACCACGATTGTCAACAGTGTTTCAAATAATTGATTGACGCAACCGTTTTTGCTGCGTATTTTTCGCAAAACATCAGAATGTGTCGACAATCTTCTAGGCGGCATCGCGGATCGGCTCGGTAGCCGACGGATCGGATCTGACCATCAGGTGGCGCTGGCAGACAGAACGGTCCCCATGAGCAGATTCGGCGAGTCACAAGCATGTAGTCATGATTAAAAGCTTGAGTGGGCCACCCCGCTTCACGTTTCAACGCACCATCTATCGCCCCTACCAAGGGCACCCAGCAGTCAGTCAAACCCCGAGGTGAGTCATGAGTCAGCTTTCCAGTCAGCGCAGCCCCGGCCAGCGTTTTCGCGATGCGGTTGCCGCCGAACATCCCCTGCAGGTGGTCGGCGCGATCAATGCCAACCATGCGCTGCTGGCCCAGCGCGCCGGCTTCAAGGCCATCTACCTGTCCGGCGGCGGTGTCGCGGCAGGCTCCCTGGGCTTGCCGGACCTGGGCATCACCGGCCTGGATGACGTGCTCACCGACGTGCGGCGGATCACCGATGTGTGCGACCTGCCGCTGCTGGTGGACGTCGACACCGGCTTCGGCAGCTCGGCGTTCAACGTGGCGCGCACCGTCAAGTCGATGATCAAGTTCGGCGCCGCGGCCATCCATATCGAGGACCAGGTCGGCGCCAAGCGCTGCGGTCATCGGCCGAACAAGGAAATCGTTACCCAACAGGAGATGGTCGACCGGATTAAGGCGGCGGTGGATGCGCGCACCGACGACAGCTTCGTGATCATGGCGCGCACCGACGCGCTGGCGGTCGAGGGCCTGGAGTCCGCCCTGGATCGCGCCGAAGCCTGCATCGAGGCGGGTGCCGACATGATCTTCCCGGAAGCGATCACCGAGCTGGCGATGTACAAGACCTTCGCCGACCGCATCAAGGCGCCGATCCTGGCCAACATCACCGAGTTCGGCGCCACCCCGCTGTACACCACCGAGGCGCTGGCCGGCGTCGACGTGTCCCTGGTGCTGTACCCGCTTTCGGCGTTCCGTGCCATGAACAAGGCCGCCGAGAACGTCTACACCGCGCTGCGCCGCGACGGCACCCAGAAGAACGTGATCGACACCATGCAGACCCGCATGGAGCTCTACGATCGCATCAACTACCACGCCTTCGAACAGCACCTCGACGCGCTGTTTGCCGCCAAGAAATAAGCGGCCCGCAGACGGCCCCGTAACGGTATTGATAAGGAGACAGAATGATGAGCACTACCCCAGAGACTGCCACCCCGACTTTCAAGCCGAAGAAGTCGGTGGCCCTGAGTGGCACTGCCGCCGGCAATACCGCGCTGTGCACCGTCGGCCGCACCGGCAACGACCTGCACTACCGTGGTTATGACGTTCTCGACTTTGCCAACCACTGTGAGTTCGAGGAAATCGCTCACCTGCTGGTGCACGGCAAGCTGCCCAACGTCGCCGAGCTGACGGCCTACAAAACCAAGCTCAAGGCCCTGCGCGGCCTGCCTGCGGCGCTGAAGGCGGCGCTGGAGCAGCTGCCGCCGTCGGCCCATCCGATGGACGTGATGCGCACCGGCGTCTCCGTGCTCGGCTGCCTGTCGCCGGAGAAGGACGACCACAACCACCCGGGCGCCCGCGACATCGCCGACAAGCTGATGGCCTCGCTGGGCTCGATGCTGCTGTACTGGTACCACTTCAGCCATAACGGCAAGCGCATCGAGGTGGAGACCGACGACGACTCCATCGGTGGCCACTTCCTCCACCTGCTGCACGGCGAGAAGCCGCGTGCCTCCTGGGTGCGTGCCATGCATACCTCGCTGAACCTCTACGCCGAGCACGAGTTCAACGCCTCCACCTTCACTTCGCGGGTGATCGCCGGTACCGGCTCGGACATGTACAGCTGCATCGCCGGCGCCATCGGCGCGCTGCGCGGGCCCAAGCATGGCGGTGCCAACGAGGTGGCCTTCGAGATCCAGAAGCGCTACGACA
>NZ_JBFTEG010000026.1:0-37925 GCF_041027545.1 Pseudomonas zhanjiangensis
GACATCAGTCATTACTTGATGCACCGTTACAACTGGATCAGACCGCATCAATACAACGACGGGCTACCACCTGCGGTGGCCGAAGAAAAACTTAACCCACTGTCCGGGATGGGTTGACCACTACAGATCGGTTATGTGCGGGTGTGGTGCATGCATTAGCTGCGGTAGTCGTGTAGCGCCTGGAGCAACGCCGGCAAGCGCTGGAAACATGCTCGTCGGTGACACGGAGCTGAACGCTATCTGGCTGGCGTCGTCAAATGGCCACTATGGACGAATTTCCGACCTTCTCCATCTGAGCATTGCTGAGGGGGCTCTGCTGATATCACTGATCGGGCTTGCGAAATCGCTCAAGCCAATTGGTATTTGGCGAAAGAGGTTCTGGGGGCTAGCTAGGTATCCGTAGTGCATCAACGGTCGCGCCGGTATTGGCTCGGGCAGTCGATGCCCGTCGTGACGTCTGAATCGGCGTACTAACATGCAGGCGACCGGCCCTAATTCGCTAGTTGTGTAAACCCAGTACGTTTTTCAGTGGGCGATTCAGTCCTTTTCCGCATCTTCCTTGTCCGCACTTGCCTGTCTATGATGCTGGAAAGCCTGGGCGACGGTGGCGCGCAGTTGCATGTCGTCCCAAGGCTTTGTCAGGAACTTGTAGATTGCCCCCTGGTTGATTGCATCGGTCACCGACTTAAGATCGGTATAGCCGGACAAGACAATGCGTATGGTCTGCGGATAGAGACTCTTGACCCGGCTGAAAAATTCGGTGCCGCTCATTTCTGGCATGCGTTGATCAGAAATGATGACGTGGACATCTGATTTGGCCAGTAGCGCAAAGGCATCCTGAGCATTGTTTGCGGTGAGTATCCGATAGCCTTCCGGGCGCAACACGCGCGTCAGTGCCCGCATGATATTTTCTTCGTCATCGAGCAATAGCAGCGTCTGTGAGCCGTTACCCTCGGATTTTTCGAGGGGTTTCGCCAAGTTCTTGGACTGCTGTTGGAGGAATTGCTCCAGTTGCTCTAGTGGCATGGGTTTGGCAAAAAAATAGCCTTGGAACTCTTCGCAGCGACTCTTTTTCAGGAAAGAAAACTGTGCTTCGGTTTCCACCCCTTCGGCAATTACCTTGAGCTTTAGGTGGTGGGCCATAGAAATGATGCCTTGGGAGATTGCGGCGTCATGCTGGTTGCTGATGATGTCTTGAACGAAGGAGCGGTCGATCTTGACCTTATCGATCGGCAGGCGCTTGAGGTAGTTGAGGCTGGAAAAACCCGTGCCGAAATCATCTATCGCCAGGCAAACGCCAAGTTGCTTGAGTCTTTGTATGGTATCCACGGCTCTTTCTGGATTATCCACCAACACGGTTTCGGTGATTTCCAACTCCAGCATTTCTGCCGGTAATCCGGTCTGCTCTAAGATAGTGCGCACGCGCTCGACGAAGTTGCTGCGTTGAAACTGCACCGGCGAGATGTTCACTGCCATCAGTGCCCCCTTGAAGCCCTGATCCAAGAGTGAGCGGGCGTCGCGGCAGGCAGTTTTCAGTACCCATTCGCTCAATGGAATGATCTGCCCCGTGTCTTCGGCCAGCGGAATGAACTGCAAGGGGGAAATGTGGCCGAGTTCAGGGTGTTGCCAGCGCAGAAGCGCCTCGTAACCGACCACCCGGCCACTCAGACCATCGAACTGTGGTTGGTAGTGGAGGTTCATTGCTTCGGTTTCTATGGCTTTCTGCAACTGAATGCGTAGGTTGACGCGCTCACCGACCTTTTGTTCAAGATCCCGGGTGTACCATTGGTAGTTGTTCCGCCCCTGCTTCTTGGCGATCTGCATGGCTAGGTCTGCCTGCAGGATAAGCTGGTCGGGCCGGCCGATCTGCATATTGCTGCTACTCAGGCTGATGCCTATGCTCGCGGTGATGTGCAACTCCACGTTATCGACGCCATAGGGGGTGGCGATACTGTCAATGATGCGATCGGCCACAAGTACCACGTCCTCTTCGTGGGCTAGGTCGGGCAAAATGACGATGAATTCGTCTCCCCCCAGTCGCGCCACGGTATCACCGGGGCGGACTTGTTGGCTCAGGCGTTGGGCCACCTGGATGAGGATCTTATCGCCGACTTCGTGGCCCAGGCTGTCATTGATCGGTTTGAAGCCGTCCAGATCGATGAACATTACCGCGAGACTGCGGTTGTAACGCTGACTGATTTGATAGCCCTGGTTGAGGCGATCCGTTAGCAGTGAGCGGTTGGGCAGGCCAGTAAGTACATCGTGACTGGCGTTGTAGGCCAGTTGAGATTCGAATCTCTTCTGTTCGGATATATCACTCTGTACGCCAATGAAATGGGTGATGGTGCCCTTTCGATCAGGCACCGGGGAGATGTACAGGCTATTCCAGAACGGCGAGCCATCTTTGCGATAGTCACGTACTACTGCATGCACCTCGCGTTTTCCCTGAATGGCCCGACGAATATCATCGATACCAGTTTGATCAGACTCCCCTCCATGAAGAAAGCGCGGATTGCGACCGATGGATTCGTCGGCGCTGTAGCCTGTTATGCGCTCGAATGCTGGGTTTACATAGATGATAGGAACATCTTTCGCTTGTGCATCGCAGATCATGATGCCGCTGTCAGTGGCATCCAGGCAGCGCCCAAGTAGGTGTAACTGCTTTTCCGATTCTTTGCGAGCGCGGACATCGCGTAACGACAGCAGACGCATCGGTTGGCCGTCCCATTCCGTTTGCGCGCATTGAATCTCTACTTCCAAGGCCTGGCCGCTCTCGAGTGCAATAGACCAGTCACACTGAGAGCAGGGTTCCTCGGGTAGGTGTAGACGATGATCGCGCAGCTGACTCAGCGGGGCTTCAAGCAGCGCTTCTGCCGCCGGGTTCGCATAGTGCACCCTGTCCTCGTGATCGACGACCAGAATGCCATCTCGACTGTCGCTCAGCAGTTGACGAAACGCCCGCTCTTTGCGCTCCGATTCTTGACGCGCCTTGAGCTTTTCGGTTACGTCATTGACCAGCACCAGAATGGCCGGCAAACCGTCATAGTCGAGGGTATGCCACTGTATTTCGACTTGTATTTCCTGGTCGGTTCTAGTTCGGTGAGTCCAGATTTCAACTTCGGAAATTCTGGCCTCAGCTAGAAAGGAGCGGTATTGCTGAAGAAAGTACTCCTGATGGGCGGAGGGGCGAAGTTGCACTACGGTCATGTCCAAGAGTTCATCGCGTGAGTAGCCATAGAGCTGCATCATCGCCTCGTTGACCTCGAGGATGCGCATGGTGTCGCGATGAAATACATAGACTGGGTTGGGGTTTGCATCGAACAACAAGCGGTAGCGGTATTCGCTTGCGCTCAAGGCCGCCGTGGTTTGGGCGCGGCTGAGTGCATATCGGATACTGCGGCCCAGCACTTGGCCATCGAACTGACCCTTGATCAGATAGTCGGCGGCGCCCATTTCTACGGCATGGGCGTCCAGTGCCTGATCGCCCTGACCCGTCAGCAGGATCATCGGTGCGTTCAGCCGCTGGCACTGGGCATCGGCGATCAGATCGAGGCCAATGTCGGCGTCGATGCGGTAATCGATCAAATACAGATCGTATTCCTGACGATGCAGGGCCTGCCTGCCCGCATCATAGTTACTGATCCAGTCCAGTTGGCAGTGCAACTGCTCGGCTTCTTGCAGAAGCTCACGGGTAATCAGGTAATCGTCTTCATCATCGTCGATCAAAAGAATTCGCAGGGGCGTACTAGCGCTCATGAGTGTTGGGCTCGCCGGGTAGTTGGACAGTCTCCAGCCAGTGATCGCTGAGCGTCTGCGCGACCCTGGTCAGGTCCGAGTAGCTGCTGGGCTTGGTCACATAGGCATTGGCGCCGTGCTCATAGCTATCAGCCACATCACGCGCTTCGCTCGAGGTGCTTAGCACCACCACTGGGATACTGCGTAGTTGGGCGTCTGTTTTGATCACCTGCAGCGCCTCGCGGCCATCCATTAGCGGCATATTCAAGTCGAGTAGAATCAGGCCTGGTAGCTTCAGCGTCTCGGATTCGACACAGCCCTTGAGATGTTCAAGCAACTCTACGCCGTCATGTACAAAGCTGACTTCGCTGACCAGCCGGTTTTCTTCGAAGGCGTCGCGCATCAGCAAGCAGTCATCGGGGTCGTCATCGGCGATCAGGATTCTAATCGGTTGATAAGAAGTCATAGGTTCCGTCCTAAATTCGTAGCGTCTATTTGTAGTGCCGGGAATGTAATGCGGAAGGTGCTGCCCCGTCCGGGGCGGCTGTGAGCAGTGATCTGCGCCTGATGGCGGTCGACGATCTTCTTGACGATGGCCAGGCCAATGCCGGTACCTGGGTACGTCTGGCGTGCGTGCAGGCGCTGAAAGGGGGCGAAGATACGATCCAGATACTTTTCGTCGAAGCCAATGCCTTGATCCTCGATACAGAGCGTCCACATCATTGCACCGTCCTGTTCAGCATAGACGCGGATGTGGGGCGCCTGCCCTGGCTGACGGAACTTGACCGCGTTAGTCAGCAGGTTCTGCAAGAGTTGCCGCAGCTGACTCGCATCGCCCAGTAGCGGCGGCAGGGGGGCACGCTGGATTATCGCCTGGCTGCCTTCCAGAGTAACTTCCATGTCCCTCAATACTTCGTCAAGAATTCGGTCGAGATCAACCGCCACCAAGGGCTGATGCCGCGAGCCGACTCGCGAATAGCTCAACAGGTCGCGGATCAGTGCCTGCATGCGTTCGGCGGCACTTCTCATGCGTTGCAGGTAGTCGCGACTCTGCTCATTCATGTCATTCGAATTCGTTATCAGTCGCTCGCTGAACGACTGGATCTTGCGCAGGGGCTCCTGCAGGTCGTGGGAGGCCACGTAGGCAAATTCCTGCAGTTCGTTATTGCTGCGCTGCAGCTCCGTCAGGGTTGTGCGCAACCGTTGTTCTGTAGCTTTGCGCTCAGTGATGTCGCGCGCCGCACAATAGACGATCTGGTCGTCGCTGAGAGCGGCACTGATCTGCAGCCAGAGTACCTGCCCCTGAACATCGATTGCGCGAATTTCCAGGTCGCTAAGCGGCTGCCCAGTGCGCAAACGGATCAGGCTCTCCTGCAATCTGACATGATCTTGCGGGTCAATCACGTTCAGACAGGAGTGGCCAACTACCGCTTCGGCAGGATAACCCAGCACTGCAATGAAGGCCGGGTTGACCTGCAGTACATGGCCCTGTGAGTCGAGCAGGCAAAACAGCTCCAGCGAGAGGGTGAAGAGTTGGTCGCGCTCTTGCAGGCTCCGCTCTGCTTGAGCCTGGAGGCTGATATCGCGGAAGGCCAGGACCCAGCCGCTCGGCTGCTGATCATGCAGTAGCGAAGTGATGGCGTAAGCGATGTGTCTACAGGTGCCGTCCTGCTCCAGCGCGCAGGTGCCCTGTGCCAGGCTTTCGGCTTGATCGTCGAGTCGGCTGACCGGGAGCGAAATGGGCATCAGACTTGGCAAGCGTTGTCCTTGCAATGCCTCGATTGTGCTGTCCAGCAGTTCCGCTGCTTGGGGGTTGACAAAGGTCACCAGGCCATTGCCATCAATGGCGATCAGCCCCTCGCCTACGCTGTTGGTGATGGCCATGGTGAAGTTCAGCTGTGCCTGCAGGCGCTGCTCGGCTTCACGCACCTCCTGTATCAGTCGGAGGTTTTCCAGGGCGGCGACGCTCATTTGGGCGAATTGCTGGGCAATGGCCAGGTCATCTTCGTTGAATTCGTCGTCATATTTATCGGAAAGCTGGAGCAGGCCGAGGTTTTCGCCGTCGTTGCTCTTGAGCGGCACCGCCAGCCAGCCACGCATCGGCGGGTGGCGAGATGCTTCATCGGAAAAACCGCGCCACTCTGGGTGAGCCTGCAGTTGTTCCTGGGTCAGCAGCATCGGTTGATTGTTTTCGCAGATCAGTCGATAGATACCATTGCCGTTGGCCGGCGTTTGATAGTCGCGCCAGGCTGCATACTTGTCCGAGAGTGAAAAAGCCATGAGCCACTGTCGCAAACCCTCGCCCTGGCGCAGGCTGATGGCCGACTGGTGGGCGCCAATCAGTGTGCGCAACTGGACGGCCAGGTAGTCGAGCAATGCCTGGCGCTCAGGATAGCGGTTCATGCTCAACGCCACTGTATTCAGGTCGCTGAGCAGAAGGGCCTGGTGCTCGGAGTGGCACAGGGCTTGCCTGAGGTCGCGCGTCATCTGATTACGCTTGCCGACGTCATAGGCGATCGCGAATACACCAGTGATACGCCCGTCTATCTTGATCGGCAGATAGGTGAGTTCCAGTTCCAGCACATCGCCGCTGAGACTCTTGCTGGAGCACTCGAAGCGTCTTGCCTCGCCGCTGCAGGCGGCCTTGAAGTGTTGTTCTGCGTCGTCCCGCCCCTCGGCTGCCAGCAGCTCGGCACCCATTCGCCCCTGCAATCGTGCCTCACTGACACCGAACAGCTGGATAGCGGAAGCGTTGATGGATTCTATGCGGCCGGCCAGATCCAGGGACAGTATGGCGCTGGGAGTGAAGCTGTAGAGGGAACGAAAGCGTTGTTGGCTCTGTTGCAGACTGCGATGGTCGCGTTCGCGCTCCACTGCAAGGGTGGCCAGTTGCGCGGCAGTAACCAACAGCTGCTGCTGGTCACAGTCGGGAGCCATGGGGTTGCGCTGATAGAGGATGAGGCTGCCTAGCGTCTCGTCATCGCGACTGAGCAGCGGGCTCGACCGGCAGGCCTTGAGGCCATGCGCCAACGCGACGTCGCGGCAGCTCTGGCAACGCGGATCGCTGGCGATGTCGGCAATTGCGCCTTGCTGGTGGGTCAGCAGAGCCGCCGAGCAGGCCCTGGCCTCGGGCTGTGCTAGGTGCTTCTCGAATTGCTGGATAAAGGCTTTTGGCAGGCTGGGTGCGGCGATCAGGCGCAGGCCTCCTGTATTGCTGGCGCGCAGAATTGAACAGGACGTCCCCGGCTCATAAGCTTCGGCCATGCGGCAGATGGCATCGAGGATGTCCGTCAGTGGCTGGTCGGTACTGATCATCCGCAGAATGGCCCGCTGGTTTTTGGCATAGGCTTCCTGACGCACCAGGTCCGAGATGTCGTGGCCTACGGCGAAGGTGCTGCGCTCGGCCTCCACCCAGACGCTTGACCAGCGGACATGTACCGTGCTGCCATCTTTGCGCCGATAACGGTTGCGGTATCCGATGATAGCCACGCCATCTTGCAGGGCCTGGCTTGTTGCTCGGGCGCGACGACGATCCTCGGGCACGACGAACTCGATGAAGTTGCGGCCAATCAACTCTTCTGGCGCATAACCGAGAAGCGCCGTACAGGCAGCACTGACGTGGGTGAAGCGGCCCTGCTGATCGAGTGAGCAGAGCATATCGACGGAGTGCTGCATGATCCGTTCGTTGAGCATCTGCAACTGCTGCTGGCGCTGCAGGCTGCTGCTGAGTCGCGTGTTGGTCTGCTGCAGCAGGAAGTTGCCTTCGCCTGCTAGGTTCGCCAGCAGTTTGCTGAGGATCAGGGCGCAGCCCAGCCCCACACCCAGCAGCATGACGAATGCCGGCAGGTAAGACATGATGTAGACATCTTGCGGGTTCTGCAGGTAGAGCCGTAACCCCCACTCGTCGCCAGTACCCAAGTCAAGTCTGCGCACGCCGATAGGGCGCTCGAGCGGCGATTCCTGTGCGGTGTTGATTGTCGATGTCGCCGATGGGCGATTCACTAGCTCAAACCAGAAGTCGCCCCCTTCAGAATACGGTCGATTCTCGATCCGCAGCACGCTCAGCAGCAGCCGAGGAGGCTGCCGAAGTCGATACAGGGGCATGGCAAGAAGCATGTCTTGCGAACCTGCGGTGGAGACTGGCGATATGCTGATATGCACAGCGCTGGCTGGCTGGCGCAGCATTTCGAGTAGCCAGTCGCGGACAGCGGGTTCAGCCAGTAGTCGCTCGGGTTCCCCGCGCGCGCTGGAGGTTCGTGGCGATGGTGAAAGCACTTGCAGGTCGCTGTCCAGCAGAACGAACAGTGCAAGCTCAGGGTGGGCTCTTAGGTGGCTGCCGATCTGGAGTTGCATCCAATTGTCTGACGAGCGCAGCTTCGGCCAGTCGTAGACTATGTGCTCGAGTTGTTGGCGATGCTCCCGCAGGAGGGGCTCCAGGCGGTAAGCAGACTTCTCCAAGTATTGCTCTGCCAGCTGCTGAACGCTCTTGAGGTCCTGCAGCGTAAGCAGGTACCAGGCCAGGCAGGTGAGTCCGATGCCGATGGCGCTTGGGGCCAGACCTTGGACATTCGTCTTGGACGCGTTGGCGGCGCCCAGCTGGCTCAAGATTACCGTGGCGACCCCCATCAGGATAAAGAAAAGGTTGTTCAGATTGTGGTTAAGGTACCTGGCACTGAGCCGGAAATCCTCCAGCGCCGGCCACCAGCTTGCCATTATTGAGGTTGCAGCCAGGGTGATGACGGCCACGCCAATACCCTGGCGCAACAGCCGCGAGGCGCGAAAATTGGCCGTGCAAGACAAGCCGACAGCCAGCATGCAATAGAGTAGCGCCTGGCCGTCGGTGATACGCATGAAGCTACTGAGCAGCGACAGGCCGAGTCCGTCCTTCGCGTCCCAGGCATTGTGAACCAGGCTGTACAGGCCCAGGCCCAGCAGCAGGCCGGCGCTGCTCAGACACAGGCGCCGCAGGCCGCGCGTCGCCCCAAGCAGGCAGAGTCCGGCAAACAGGAAGCCCAGGGCGCTGTCTGGCAGCATCACGACGTTGTAAGGACTGGGCTGCTCGGTCGAGTAAAAACCGAGCAGGGCAAGGATGCTCAGGCCTAACAGGGCGAATGTCAGCGCATACAGGTAAGAGATGGCGATCAAAGAGCGGGTTGATGTGTTCATTCTGGCAAATCCTGCGGGCCGAGCAGGCGCAGCAGCTCTTCGGCGGTGGTCAGGCCCTGCTGCAGCTTGTCGCGGGCGTCGTCGAGCAGGGTAAGCATGCCCTGTTGACGGGCCAGGTCCTGCAGCTGGGTGACCCCGACTCCCACGATGATGGCGTCGCGCAATGCGTCGTTCAGGGTGAGCACCTCGTGAATGCCGACGCGGCCCTTGTAACCCTGGTGGCAGTGGCTGCAGCCTCGGCCGCGGTAGAAGCGCAACTCGGCAGCGGCAAAGTCCGTTCCCAGGCGCTTGAGCGCTTCCAGCGGTGGTTCGACTTCTTCCCGGCAGCGCAGGCAGATGCGCCGGACCAGGCGCTGGGCGATGATCGCTTCCAGTGCCGAGGCCAGCACATAGGGTTTCAGGCCCAGGTCGAGCAGGCGCGCGATGGTGGCCACCGCCGAATTGGTGTGCAGGGTGGAGAACACCAGGTGGCCGGTGAGGGCGGCATGGAAGGCCACATCGGCGGTCTCTTCGTCGCGGATCTCGCCGAGCAGGATCACGTCCGGGTCCTGGCGCAGGATGGCGCGCAGGATGTGGGCGAAGCTCAGGCCGATGCGCTCACGCACCGGAACCTGGCCGGCCAGGTCGACGTGGAACTCCACCGGATCCTCGATGGTGACGTAGTTCTTCTCCGAGCTGGCCTCGTGCTGCAGCAGGGCATAGAGGGTGGTGGTCTTGCCACTGCCGGTGGGGCCGGTGGCGAGGACGATTCCCTGCGGCTTGCTGACCACGCGCATCAGCCGCTCGAGGTTATGCGGCGACAGACCGAGGTCTTCCAGCGACTGCGCCGCCGACTGGCGCTCCAGAACGCGCATCACCACCTTTTCGCCATTGATGGTGGGCAGGGTGGAAATGCGCAGGTCGCAGATACGCATCGCCGTCTTGACCGTGATGCGGCCATCCTGGGGGCGCCGCCGTTCGGTGATGTCCAGCTCGGCCATTACCTTGATCCGCGAAACCACGGCCATCAGCAGGCTGCTCGGCACCTGGATCTTGTCCTGCAGCACGCCATCGATGCGATAGCGGACGATGACCTGCTTGGTTCGCGGGTGAATGTGAATGTCGCTGGCGCCCAGACGCAGGGCTTCGAGAATGATCGCATTGACCAGGCGGATGGCCGGTGGATCCTCGGAGCTGCCGAGCAGTTCCTCGAGGTTCTCGCTGCCATCCTCGTCGAGAATGATCTCGATGCCTTCATAAGGATCGCTGCTGCCGACCACGGTGGCGATGTCTTCCAGGTGCTGCCCGGGCGCGCCGAAGATTTCCGTCAGCTTGGCCTGCATCTGCTCGGCCTCGCAGAGCAGCGGATGGATGCTGAGGCCGCAGACGAAGCCCAGTTCGTCGATCAGGCCCTGATCCATCGGGTCGGCCATGGCCAGTCGCAGGCGTTTGTTCACCACCCGCAGCGGCAGCACCAGCTGGCGGGTGCAGACGGCCTGGGGAATCAGTGACAGCAAGGAGGCATCGACCTGGAACTCGCGCAGGTCGATCTCCTCGAACATCAGGTCGTCGTGCAGCAGCTGGTAGATCTTCTGGGTCGGTACCCAGTCGTGTTGCAGGAGCTGACGCAGAACAGAGCTCTTGTGGGTCTGCATCTCCTTGTGCAGTTGCTGGATCTGCTGGGCATTGAGCAGGTTCTTCTTGTGCAGCAAGATGGCCAGCTGGCTGCGGTTGGTGACGCCCAGCTTGGCCAGGGTTTCCAGGTCGCGGTGCTGCTTCTTGTTTTCCTGTTCCAGGGCGCGGTTGCGCCGCATCAGCTCGTACTGCTCCAGGGCCAGGGCAATGGTCAGGCGCAGGTCGTCGTCGTTCCAGGGCTTGAGGATGAAGCGGTAGACTGCGCCATCCGTGATCGAGCCCATGACCGCGTCGGTATTGGCGTGCCCGGTAAGCATGATGCGGATGGTGTCCGGCCAACGTTCGCGAATGCGCCGCAACAGCTCGCTGCCATTCATGCCGGGCATCATGAAGTCGCTGATGACCAGTTCGACCGCCTGGTTTTCCAGGATGCTCAGCGCCTCGCTGGCATTGCGGGCGAAGTGCAGCTGGTAATTCTCGCGCTGCAGCACGCGCCTGAGCGCGGCGAGGATATTGGCCTCGTCATCCACCAGCAGCAACCTGTAAGGCTTCGTCGCGGCGCTGTCGGGCGCATGAGTCATTGCGCCATCGCCGACGAACAAGGAAGCATAACGTCTGGCCATGCTCGTTCCTCAGTTCAGGGCGAAGCGCAGAATGGCGCGGGTACCGCGGCCAACCTGGCTGTCCAGTTGAATGTCGGCCTGGTGGGCGGCAAGGGTGTCACGAGCTACGCACAGCCCTAGGCCGGTACCGGCACCGACATCGCGGGTGGTGAAGAAGGGGTCGAAGACCCGGCCCAGGTTTTCCTCGGCAATGCCGCAGCCGTCGTCTTCTATGGTGATTTCCACGGTCTGGCGGGTGCTGCGGCTGGTGACCCGTATGTGGCCGTGCTCGCCCAGTGCCTTGAGCGCATTGTCCAGCAGGTTATAGAAGGCCTGGGTGAGTTTGGCCGGGAAGCCTGCCAGCGCGGGCAGCTCGCCGAGGTCGAGCTGGATAACCTGAGCGCGCGGGGTTTCCGCCTGCAACAGGTGGCAGGTGCTGATGAGCAAGGCGTTGAGGTCGCAGGGCACGAAGTCGGCCTGGTCGATATTGGAGAAGGTCTTCAGGTCGGCGACTATGTTGGCGATGCGCTGGCTACCATCGAGAGACTCCTGCAGCAAGGCGCGAAAGTCCTCCAGCAACTCTACGGCGGCCTCGTTGCCCTGCAACTTGTTGTCCAGCTCGGTGAGGTACTCGGCGGCCACTCGCAGGTTGCTGCTGATGAAGCCCAGCGGGTTGTTGATCTCATGGGCAACACCTGCGGCTAACTGGCCGATGGCACGTAGGCGGGCACTTTCGTAGAGCTGTCGCTGGGCTTGCTCAACCAGCTTAACCTGGGCCTCGACCCGCTCCTGCAATTGTTCGGACAGGGCCTTGTAGCGGGCGCGGGAGGCCTGCAGGGCGCGATTGCGACTCTGCAGTTCGGCATAGCTGGCTTCGGTGGTGTCATGGTGCAGATTGGCGGCGAGGCGATATTTGACGATATGCACCAGTATCGTTTCGAGCAGGCGCGCGGCCGCCTGGCGGCGTTCACTGGAGAGGTCGCCATGCAGCCAGCCGAGCGTCTCCAGATTCAGCTCCACCGGTTCCGCGTCGGCCTCTGGCTTTTCACTGATCTGCAGTGAGCCGCCACCCAGCTCGCCGAGCAGGCGACACAGGCGCTGTTGCTGCTCTATGGACAGCAGCTCAGGCAGGCTGGGGTCCTCTTCGAAACTAAGCATGGGACGCTGCGTGGGCCGCGCTGAGCTGCTGAATGAAGGCCTGGTCATCTAGACCGTATTGATCGGCCAGGGAGAACTCCCGGTCCAGTGCCGGGTAGATACGCGCTAGTAGCGCGCGTAGGCTTTCCACCACCCCCTGGCCATGCAGGGCGCTGGCCAGGCTGAGCGGCGCCCAAGGTGTGGCGGACCAGCGCGTTTGCAGCTCGGCGGCATCGATGGCGTCACTCAGGTCGCGTTTGTTGAACTGAACCACCAGCGGCAGCCGGTCGATGTCCATGCCCAGCTTCTGCAGATTATCGGCCAGGTTGTCGAACGCGGTGGCGTTGTTGTCCTGCTGAGCGGGGGCAGAGTCCGCGACGAACATCACTCCGTCGGCGCGCGCCAGCACGGCCTTGCGCGTGCTGTCGTGCTGTACCTGTCCGGGCACCGTGTAGAGCTTGAGGCGCAGGTCGAGCCCGCTGCGACTGCGCAAACCGATCGGCAGAAGGTCGAAGAACAGGGTGCGGTCGTCGCGGGTCTCCAGGACCATCAGTTCGCCCTTGCGCTGCGGGTTGAGCAGGCTGTGCAGCTGCATCAGGTTGGTGGTCTTGCCGCTGAGCGCCGGACCGTAATAGACCACCTTGAGGTTGAGTTTGCGTTCATTCGCTTGAAAATCAGCCATCCTCGGGATCATCCAGTTCATTAAGCACTATAGCGCCGTCTTCGTCGCGGCGAACTTGAGTGAGGCCAGGATTTTCCCGCTCCAGACGCAGCAACTCTTGTTTCTGGCGGTGCAGGGTGGTCTGCTGCCTGTGCACTTGGTCGAGCCGGCGCTGATTCTCTAGGCGCAATTGATAGAGCTCTGTGGCCGAGCGCACGGCGGCCTGTACCTCGCAATCCTCCCAGGGCTTCGAGATAAAGCGATAGATTTCCGCCCGGTTGATTGCCTGCATCATGGTCTGGCGGTCGCCGTGGCCTGTCAGCAACAGGCGCATTGCATGGGGCTGGCGTTGCTTGGCAAAACTCAGATAGGTAACGCCGTTCAGATGTGGCATCTGGTAATCGGATAGGATCACGGCGTAGTCGTGCTCCGTCAGCGCCTCAAGGGCCTGATAAGGGTCATCGAACCCCTGGACCTCCCAATCCGATGCACGCAATACCCGCTGCAAGGATTTGAGGATCTGCGGCTCGTCGTCCACCAATTGAATCTTGAACATCAAACGGTCTCCTTGGCTGGCGCACAGGACGCGGAGGGCGAGCGGACGAACAGGGTGTAGCGGGCGCCCTCGCTCTCTTCGAAGGCAATCAGCTTATCGATCAGTGCACGGGTGAACTGCTTGCCCTCATTGAGCAGCAGATTGCCGTTCGCCGCGTTGAGGTTCCGCGCCAGCTGCATGCCGGGCTCCAGGCGTCTGGTGTCGATCACCTGAATGCTGGGATCGGTGACGGCCAAGTCGGATGCCAGATCGGTGCACAGCTGGATGAAACGTTCGCACAACTGGGGATCGTAGAGCTTGCCGGCGTACTTCTGGATCAGCAGCAGAGCCTCGTCACGGCTCAGGCAACGCTCCAGTACCAGGCCATGCTGCAGTTCAATGAAGTCTACTGCCAGCTTGAGCAGGCGCGAGCCGAAGGGTATGTCCTCGCCCTTGAGACGATCGGGAAAGCCGCTGCCGTCCCAGCGTTCCTGATGGTGGCGGATAATTCGCGCCGCATCTTGCAGCGGCTCGAGACTCATCAGCAGGCTCTCGCCCTGCAGCGGGTATCGCCGGTAGCTCTGACGTTCGTTCTTGTACAGCAGGTCCGACGGGCTCTTGAGGAGGCTGTCGTTCCAGGTCAGCTTGCCGAGGTTATACAGTGCCGCAGCCATGGTTAGGTCCCGACCAGCTCCTTCGCTGAGGCCGTGTTGCTCGGCATAAGCCCGGACCAAGGTGATCACCTGGCTGTTGGTCTGTTTTTCGCGCGGGATGCGCTGAGTGATCAGGCTGGAAAACACCTCGGTGGCGGTCATGTAGCTGGCTTTCAGTTCCTCGTAGGCCAGATCGAGCATGTCGGCGGTCTGCTGCAGCTCAGCGGTGCGGCTGCGTACCCGTTGCTCAAGGGTCGTATTGAGTTCCTGCAGGCGCTGGTTCTGCTGCTGGGTGAGCAACTCCAGACGCTGTCGCTCACGCTCGGTGTGCTGGAGGGCAAGGGCCTGGCGGATGTTCAGGCGCAGCTCGTCGTCCTCCCAGGGCTTGCTGAAGTAGCGGTATATCTGTCCCTTATTGATCGCCTTGATCGTGGTGCTGATATCCGCATGGCCGGTTAGCAGAATGCGCATACAGTGTGGCCAGCGCCGCTGCACTTCGGTAAGCAGGGTGGCGCCATCCATGCCCGGCATGCGCGCATCGGAGATCACCAGGTCGACAGGGTGCGAGGCGAGTAGTTGCAGTGCCTGGTCGCCGCCATTGGCGGTAAGGATTTCGTAGGGTTCGTGACGTAGCAGGCGGCGCAGGCTCCTGAGGATATTTTCCTCGTCATCGACCAGCAGCAGAGTTGCACGGGACGGCATGGCGGTTTCAGTCATCAGCTGCCGCTCTCAGTCTCGACAGCAGGGGGCTGGCTGATCGGAAGCCAGAGACGAAAACGCGTGCCCTGGCCGAGCTCGCTGCTCACCTCGATACTGCCGTGGTGCTTCTGCATGATGCTATAGGAGAGCGCCAAGCCCAACCCCGTGCCCTGGCCCACTGGTTTGGTGGTGAAGAATGGCTCGAATATTCGCTTGAGGGTGTGCGGGGGAATGCCGCTGCCGGTGTCCTCAACCTCTAGCCATACCCAGTCATTATCGTAGCCGCTGCGCAAGGTGATGCGGCCGAACTCCTCAATGGAGTGGGAGGCGTTGACGAGCAGGTTCATCAGCACCTGGTTGATCTGTGAGGGGATGCACTCGACCTGTGGTAAGTCGCCATACTCCTTGACTATCTCGGCTTTGTATTTGATCTCGTTATTGACCACGTTGAGGGTGGTGTCGAGGCCGCGGTGCAGGTCGGAAAGGCGAAATTCCTCATCATCGACGTGGGAGAAGTCCTTGAGCGAGCTGATGATCTTCTTCACCCTATCGATGCCATCCTCAGACTCGCCGATCAAGGCATCGGCATCGCTGCGGATATAGTCATACTCCAACTGGCGTTTGAGATGACGCAATTCCTCCAGGCTCGCTGCAGTGTCGACGCTGTCGATAATGCGAAACAGGTCGTGGACATAGCCGGCCAGGGTCTTGAGGTTGGAGAAGACGTAACCGATCGGGTTGTTGATCTCATGCGCGACGCCGGCGGCGAGTTGGCCGATGGCCGCCAGCTTTTCCGATTGAAGGAGCTGGGTATTGATCTTCTCGAGCTTCTTGAGCAACTGATCCTGCTCGACTTGTTTCTCGTTAAGGGCATCCACGGCCGCATTCAGTTCTTCCTTGGAGCGCACAACGTCGGTGGCGTCGTACACCAGTAGCCCGAAGAGGCGCTGGCCGTCCTGATCCCTGAAGGGAAGAAACAGGGTGCTTTGCAGCATCAATGGTGTCGGATTTCCCACCGCGTCGTAGGGCAGCTGGATCAGGTAGGGATTGTCACGCCACAAAGTGTAGACGTGTTCACCGTGCTCCCGGGCCCTCGCGACCATCTGTTCGAAGCGCGGTGTTTCCGCTTCGGGAAAAGCGCTGGTCAGTAGCTGTTGTCGGGCCAGATCGAGATTCTTGCCGCTACACCGGCTGATGAAGGGGTTCCAGTGCTGGATGCGCAAAGCCGAGTCGAGAATGATCACGCCGATCTCGATGTGTTCGATTAGAGCAGCGGCCAATTGGCTTTGCCGAAGGGGCATCGTAACTCCTTGAGGCTGTTCGGTGTGTGTGGAGTGCGTCACAGAATGGTGGAAATAATTTGACGCCCTATTTTTGGCGCGATTGTGCCGCAAAGAGCCGAAATGCTGCTAGGGCTAAATCACTTTCCCTGACGAGTAGCTGAGCCCATGGTCGCTGAGCATGCAGGTGACCGTCTTATCTACTGCCGCTCTTGTTTCTCCGCTTGTTTCTCCACTGGTCGGCGCTGGTCGCCTTGCAGGCGCGTCTCGGTCCGGGGATGTGCTGTCGTCATCCAGGGCTCTGCCGGACTTCTGCACTCGTAGCCATTGCCCTCTTGTTAGCGGGAAAACTACCCGCACTGCCCCTGCACGGCACCCCTGATTGCGCCAGCCGCATTGCTGTGCGCGTCACCCTCGCTTGAGCGGGTCGAAGTCAAGGTTCGCAGGCGTGGATGTGATACCCGCCAGCAAACCCCCGTGCAACGTGCGCTTAGGACCTTGCTTAAAGTAATTGGGAATGAGTTGGCGTGTCCGCATATGAGCTTTCTCGAGCCTATGTCCAGGTATACGCAGCTGTGAGCAGGACGGTTCCATCCTGCTCACAGCTGCTGAGGCTGAGATCGCGGTTGGCGATCACGCGAAGAGGCAGTCCGGGAGCTCTGGGAGGCATCTGTACAACCAATCCTACGAGGACGGTCTCCACTGTTTGAGGAAGTCGATAAAGGTCTGTTGGATTGGCGTCACCGTGTCCTTCACCCAGGCGACTTCGGTGACGATATTTCTGCCTATCCCTCTGAGCGGGCGCAGGACCACTCCCTTGCGACTGATGTTGCTGGAGCACTCCGCGTAGATGCTGACGCCTATGTTCGCCGCCACGAAGCCGAACACACCTTCGCTGTTGTAGGCCTCCTGTATGACATTGGGCAGGAAACCGGCATCGACGCACAGCGCGTCGAGGTGGCGGCGGAAGTGGGTCCAACTATGCATGGAGCCCAGGACAAAAGGTTCGTGAGCAAGATCCTCCAGCAAGACCTCGGACTGGCTGGCGAGCGGATGCCGCTGCGGCAGCACCGCGACGAAGCGGTCATGCTGCACTGCGATGCTGTCGAACTCTTGATCCTGTATTGGCCCGGTGACCAGGCCGAAGTCGATATTGCCCTGTTTCAGGTCGATGAGTTGCTGCTGCGTCGAGGCGTAGACCAGTTCGATACGGATTTCCGGCTGCTGCTTGCGGACGCCATCGAGGATGCTGGGCAGCTCGCCCGATATCGCGAAGTCGGTATAGCCGATACTCAGTTGACCATTGAGGCCGGCTCCGGCCTTGCGCGCCAGTTCCACGGCGATATCCAGTCGTTCGAACACCGCCTTGCTGCCAGTCAGAAAGGCACGGCCTGCTTCGGTCAGCTCCACCCGCCTGTTGCTGCGCAGCAGCAGAACCTCGCCGATGGATTCTTCCAGTTGCTGGATGGTCCGGCTTAGCGCCGGTTGTGCCACGTGCAGGCGCTCGGCCGCGCGGCGAAAGTGCAGCTCCTCGGCAACCGCTTGGAAGGCCTGTAGGTGACGCAGGTCGATGCGCAAATTGATACCTCCTGGGTATCACTCGTTCTAAAAATGATATTGTACGGGTCATGTCGAAATCTTGTATCTTTGTGACGCATTTCTCTTCTATCGCTTTGCCATCTGCCCCGGGATTGCTCGTCATCACTCAGCGACATGGCGGCATCGATCGATGCGGGAAATGCTACAGAGGCTAAGGAGCTTTCTTTCTTTTTGGCGCCAGCTTGCCACTTGATGCGGATGATTTGATTGTGGGAAGTACGTTTCATGGCGTCATTGCCTTTGCCCTGCTAGCCAGCATGCTGCTCCTTGGCGGTGTCCTGCGCAGCCGCATCGCGTTTCTGCGCAACATGCTGCTGCCCGCCAGCATTGTCGGTGGTCTGCTGGGTTTCACGCTGTTGTCGGCCGAACTGCTGCCGGGCTTTCAGCCCGATGATTTCACGGACCTGGCCTTCCACTTCTTCACCCTCAGCTTCATGTCCCTGTGCCTGATCGGCAAGAGCAAAGATCGCTCATTGGCCAGCGGGAGCGTGGTGCGGGGTGGGCTTTGGCTGACCCTGATCTGGACCGCCAGTCTTGGTCTGCAAGGGGTGATCGGCTACTCGCTCATGGCCGGTTACGACGCCGTTACCGGCGCCGGTCTTAGCGAGTGGCTCGGTGCCATCGTCACCCATGGCTTCACCCAAGGTCCGGGGCAGGCGCTGACCTATGGTGCGGCCTGGGAGGCGGATCATGGGATCAAGGATGCCGCCCAGGTCGGTATGATCTACGCCTCGCTCGGTTTTCTGGTGACCTTTGCGATTGGCGTGCCGCTGACGAAGCGCTTTATCGGTCGCGGCCTCAACACCAATCGGGCGCCGGCCGAGGATGCCGACTTCGCGTTTGGCTTCTACCGCGGCGCCGCAAAGCCGGTGAGCGGTCATATGGTTACGCATCCCGCGAGCCTGGACTCGCTTGCCTACCATCTCGGGCTGCTGGCCATCGCCTATATGATCACCTATGTGTGGCTGAACTTTCTGCAAGGGCATGTCGCAAGCTTCGCGCCCTTCGGCCTCGACCTCTCGGTGCTGTGCAACTTCAACCTGTTCTTTCTGCACGGGCTGGCCGTCTGTGTGCTGATGCGCCTGGTCATCGATCGCTGCGGGCTCGCGGAGCGCGTCGACGATGAGACGCTGAAGCGCATCACCGGCTCGTCGGTGGATTTCATGGTGGTCGGCACCCTGATGAGCATCAAGTTCGCGGTGCTCTATGCGCTGTGCGCGCCGATCCTGCTGGTCGCTGGTGCCATCACCGTGGCGACACTGGCTGGCTGTCTGCTTCTCGGGCGTCTCAGTGGGCCCCTGGGGCCGGAGAGGGCGATCAGCGCTTTTGGCTGTTGCTGTGGTTCGACCGGGACTGGCTTGCTGCTGTTGCGCATGATGGATGCCAATTTTAGCACGTCCGTGGCTAAGGAGCTTGCCTTCTTCAATGTGGCGATCATCGTCACCACGGCGCATATTCTGTTCTTCTTTGCGCCGCTGGCGCCGTCGCTGGGGCGGGATGCTTACTTCATGGTCTTTGGTGGCACGGCACTGCTGTCGCTCGCCTGTGTTCCGCTGCTGCTCAAGTGCTGGCCGGCGTATGAGGATCAGCGCTCTTTGAGTGGTGTGCGGCAATCTAGGAGGTAGAGCGAGGGGGGCACTGATCGGGCAAGTATTCAGTATAAGTAGCACCATAAGTAACACCTATTTCGCGCGCTCATAACTGCTCAAGCGCTGTTCTTATAATGTCGGTAAATATCCGTAATGCTTGGGTGCTAGCGCCAAATTTTGAGCGCTGCAGCGCTTCTAGGCTCGACAGAAAACGGTGAAATTATATGGCGGTCATCTGGGTGTTCTAATAGGTACTATCGTCTAGGTTTGGCAGAGGTTAAGAGCTCAATTGTTATAAAACGTCAGGCGCTTCCAGTATTCGATGCACTAAAATATAAAAGTACGTCACATTTTTGGATGCGGAAAGAATATGGATGGTAAGGCCGCAGAAGGAAGGGCAGCAGTAGCCGTCTGGGGTAACCCGCAGTGCCCGATGATGGCCGAACGGCTTTGCCCAGCGTTATATACCACGCTATTTCCTGTCGAGACGGTCAGGATATTTGATTTTAGTGTGTCGCCTAGTGCCCTTGAACGCTATAGGGCGACGGTCGTTGAGGTCAAGGCGGCGGAGTTCAAGAGAAGTATCGAGATAATCAGCGGCATTCGGGACCAGGACCCCGATGTACTTATTATCGCGCTGGTGAAGAAGCCAGCTGTTGATACAAGGGTGCGACTCTATCTCGCGGGTGTCGATACTTGCCTTGTTTTGCCTGCGAGCGCCGCAGAGATGGCTGATGCTTTTGCGAGGCTTGTTGGCGACAGTGGCAGTGGCAGTGGGAATGTACCGGTTCTTGATCTGCGCCAGCTGTGCCTGTGGACTGAGCAAGAGAAAATTCAGCTTTCGTACTTTGAGTTGAGGGCGCTCAGTGCGCTAAGTCGGGCGCCGGGGCGTATTGCAAGTCGGGAAGAAATAGCCGACTTGTTGGAGTGGAGCTCTGAAGGTTACGACCAGCGCGCGCTGGAAAAATTCATAAGCAGGCTGCGCGCGAAAACCAAAAAATTATTGGGGAGTGATGCCATCCAAAGTATCCGCGGATATGGCTACCGACTTTCAAGCCGGTTGGTTATTGTGGGGGCTGACAGCATTTAACTTTCTGCTTAAAAAGAGCTGCTGAGTAAAGCATGCTTTTCAACTTAATGGGGGTGTGCGTCTTCTTGCGAAAGGAAGATGGCTTGGTTTCTGTTCCCAGTGTGCGTAGACGGGCTTGCGGGCTTTTTGCGGGCACTAGCTTGGTGTGGGGTGTTACCGTTATGGGGGATATGGCTATTGGGCGTGCGGCAGTTGAACAGCTTGCCGCGCGCCCGGCAGATGAGGGTAATGGTGCCTGGATGCTGGATTGTGAGCGACGCGTGCTATTGGGAGAATGCAAGAAAATAGCACTGACGGCGTCAGAGGCGCTGATCTTGAAGGACTTCGTGGCCAGTGAGCAGCGCGTGCTTAACAAGGTCGACATTCTTGCCTGCCTGAATAGGGATTCCGGTAATTACACGGGGCTGGTTATGTGCATCAGCAGATTGCAGGGCAAATTCAAGAAAGTTTCCGGCGGTGTGGGGCTGTTTCGATCGGTCCGCAATCGTGGGTATTGTCTGGTGCAGAGAATTGAACTGCTCGGCTAGTGCCGAGTTTCCAGTGAGGGTAGCACACGGGCCGCGCAGTGTATCTCCGGTTGGAGAGAGGGGTCTTGATGAGCTTGAAGATGGGGGCTGTGCAAGTCATTGCGGTCACCAGCGGAAAATCCGGAGTAGGCAAGACCAGTGTCTCGGTAAACCTGGCGCTGGCGTTGGCCGGGCTGGGGCGGCAGGTCGTCCTGTTGGACGCCGACCTGGCCATGGGCAATGTCGATGTTGCGCTGGGTTTGATCGCCGGGCGCACATCTGGCCGATGTGATCAGCGGTCAGTGCACGGTAAGCGATGTGATTCTGCAGCACCCCAGTGGAGTGCGCGTGGTGCCGGCGGCATCCGGCCAGTCTCATATGTGCCAGCTTTCCACCCAGCAGCATGCCGAGATAATCCATGCCGTCAGTGAGCTCGGCGATAGCCTGGACTACCTGAGCGTCGATACGGCTGGGGGCCTGGGTCAAACGTCGCTCGATTTCGTGCGTGCCGCACGCGAGGTGTTGATAGTGGCCAATGATGAGCCTCCCGCTATCGCTTCTGCCTGTGCGCTGATCAGGTAGCTCAGCTGCGAATATGGCGTAGACCGCTTTCAGGTGCTGGTCAACATGGCTCGCAGTGCCTACGAGGGGCTGATGGTTTTCAAGAAGCTGGAGCAATTTGCCGACAGGTTCCTCAACGTTTCCCTGCGTTACCTCGGCACAGTGCCCTTCGAGGATGTCGTGCGCAAGTCAGTGCAGCGGCAGCGTGCGGTCTATGAGGCATTTCCCCATTCGACTTGTGGACATGCCTACCGAAGACTCACTGAGCGGGGTCGAATGCTGGCCCCTGCCATCAGGACTCAGCGGTCGAATCGAATTCTTTCTCGAGCGATTGATTGAACGGCTCGGGGACGATCGGCGTTATCTGGGGCGCAGCTAGATGGTCGTCGGCTGCGTCGCCATTGCATTCGCGCGGGCGGTGGCCTGATTGTAGTTCACTTAAACGGCGAAGTAAGTTGCCTGCAATCTCTCCGCGGGAAGTTTTACAGGTTCGACCGGCGCTTAACTTGGCCGCTGCTCCAGTTGATCATTCATCGTCATGGCCGTTGGCCTGCATCGCCCGCGGCTGGTGACGCCCATGCGGGCCGATCATGACTAATGCCGCTCGTCGGGTTTGGTCGGGGCAATGCAGCGGGCGCCGGTCGATCCGAGCGCTCCTTGGCCCTCCTGCGCTGTTCGGCCGGAGCATGAGTCGCTGCCAGGCTCCGGCAACGCTGCCATCAAACTGTCTCGATTGCGCTTCGGTGCCAGGTTATTGCGGGGTGTTCTCCATGAGCGCATGCAAGCGTCAAGGACGGGCTTCGCGTGTCATTCAGGTCGGCAGAAGCACGTGGTGTTATTGGCCAGAGTGGGCCTCGCTTATTATTGATTAAGCAATCAATTAACCTGGCTTCGCGGGACTGTTTTTCTGAACTTACATAGCTGTATAGATATATTCTGGCACGTTCGTTTTGTTGACTTTGATTGTTATAAAATGTCAGCCTTCTGGCGTGTATGGGGTCTACATTAGGCCACGTATTGGCTGCGCCGGATGTACGCCCACTCGCCCCTCAATAATAAGATCAAGACTCTGAAGCTACGCCGAACTGGCCCTTTGCAAAGGGCCAGTTCGGCACGGCCGGATTCCTCTTGCATGGCATGCAGGGGACTGGGGTGTGACGAGCTCAACTGCGGAATAGGCCCGGTACTTCAAGAATCACTTGAAATTGCCTGCAGGTTGATAACCACGGTTTTTGCAAGCGCAGTGGCCATCGGCCGCAAACAGGGTATGTGACCTCTAATGGTGCGCGGACAAACTTGAAGTTGCTGGGCGTTATCCCTCGCGAGTTATTTGATCCCCGCTGCAGACTGACTAATCTATTCTTGTGATCTAACTGTGTTAAACGTATTTCATCAAGCCAGCTTGTGCTTGTTTCTCGCGTGGAGGCCGTTCAAGTTTGCTGGATCAAAGAACTGGCAGCCAGCACTCGATAAATACCACAACTTATTTATGGATATTTGTTCCTTAAAGCGATTCGACCTCCAATTGCTGGTGGCAAGGGCTGGCTTGTGAAAGATAACTTGGTGTTGCCGTTCCGCTTGTCCGGCCAACGCTTGGCCGTGGTCCTCGACCAGGTGGTGCGCGTGCTGCCGGCACTGCGCAGTACCCCCTTGCCGGGTGCGCCGGAGTCGATCTGTGGTTTGGCCAACGTCCGCGGCCGGCTGCTCCCCGTGGTGGATCTGGCCCGGCGCTTTGGCTGGAGCGCGCCCGCCCTCGACCTGTGGCAACCCTTCATCTGGCTGCGCAGCAGCAAGCGCGAACTGTTATTGCCGGTGGAGCATGTGGAGGTCGTGAGGGCCTTCGCGAGCGACGACTTCACCGCCGCCCCGGACCCGCGGGTGCCCTCCATCCTGCTGCGCGGGGTGGTGCGCAGCGCCGAGGGACTGTTGCTGATCCAGGATGTCGAGCAGCTGCTCAGCGATAGCGACGAGGCACAGTTGGTGGAGCTGCTCGCCAGCCGGGAGGACTCGCACGATGTTGCGCACTGAGGCGAGCGTTTCCCCGCGCCTGCTGGCGGCGCTGAGCCAGAAGGTCTTGCGCCATCTGGGTGCGGACTATTCCGGCGCGCGGCAGGCGGACCTGCTGCGCCGCCTGCAACTGCTGGCCCTGGAGCGGGAGGTAGCGGATTTCGACAGATGGCTGCAGGAACTGGCGTTCGCCGATTGGGATGCCGGCCAGGTACAGTCGCTGATCGCCGCCTTCACTGTCGGCGAAACCTATTTTCGTCGCGACGCCGAGGCCTTCGAATGGCTCGCCAGCCAGCACCTGACGCCATTGCTTGAGCGTCGGCGGCGCGAGGGTCGACGCCACCTGCGCCTGTGGAGCGCCGGCTGCTGTACCGGGGAGGAGGCCTACGGCCTGCTGTTCCTGGTCGACGAACTGCTCGGCAGCGAGCGTGGGCAGTGGACGGTGGAACTGGTTGCCAGCGATATCAACGCAGGTTTTCTCGCCCGCGCCGAGCAGGGGCTCTATGGGCGCAACGCCTTTCGCAGCAGCGAGGATGACTTCCGCACGCGCTACTTCCAGGCCGAGGGGCGTCTGTGGCGAGTGCGTGCGGCATGGCGCGAGCGCATCCGCTTCGTCCAGTACAACCTCGCCGACGCCGCCTTGGCCCCCGCCCTGGCGGACGCCGATGTGATCCTGTGCCGCAACGTGCTGATGTATTTCACCCCGGGGCGGGCGCAGGCGGCGCTGCGGCGTCTGCTTGGCAGCCTGAGTGGCGATGGCGTGCTGCTGCTGAGCGCCGTGGAGGCCGGGCTGGCGACCCAGGCCGGCCTGCAGGGCCGCTGGGCCGGCTGTAATTACGCGCTGGCCGCCAGGACGCGGCAGTCGCCCTGGGCGAACAGCCCGGCTTCGGCAAACCGCGCAGCGCTGGCTTCAGCGCCGCGCGCCAGCCTGTCCGCCCCGGTGGTTTCCCTTCCAACCCAGAATCCGCGTTCACTCGTTGCTGCGCCGCGCGCCGAGCCGCCGCGCGCCGCGCAAAGCGCCGAGGCCAAGGCTGAACGCCTCTGGCGGCAGGCCACCCAGGCCCAGGCGGCGGGTCAGCATGAAGAGGCCCGCGAGGCGCTAACGGCCTACCTGAACTGTGCCGGCCCGAGCCGCGCGCAGCAGCACCAGGCCTGCCTGGCCATGGCGCGCAGCTGGGCCGATCAGCAGCAGTTCGAACCGGCAGGGGAGTGGCTGCAGCGCTCACTCGCGCTGGACGCAACCTCGATATCGGCCTACTGGTTGCAAGCCCTGCTGGCGCAACAGCACGGCGACCACCGCCAGGCCCTGATGGCGCTGCACAGGGCCTTGTATCTGCAGCCCGAATTCATCCTCGGCTACTTCCTGTGCGCTCGCCTGCTGCGCGCCGACGGCCAGCCACGCGCCAGCCAGAAGGCCTTGCAGGTCTGCCGGCAACTGCTCCTGAGCCAGGACAGCCAGGCCCTGGTTCCCCTCGGCGACGGCCTCAGCAGTGCGCAGCTGCTGCGCCTGTGCGATCAACTAATGGAGGACTCGACTAGATGTCCGAGCCTGTGAACGATGACCCGCGCTGGGGCCAGATTCATCAGCGCCTGGCCCAGTGCGAGCTGCGCCTGGCCGCCGGCTTCGGCGTGGATGCTGAGGAGCGCGATGCGCGCCTGCTCGAGCGCACCCGGCAATGGGCGCAGACGATAGAGCCGGAGCAAGTCGATGGCTGGCTGGAGGTGTTGTCTTTCAATATCAGTGGCGAGCTTTACGCCATCGAAAGCGCGCATGTCGCCGAGGTGCTGCCGCTGCCCCACTTCACCCCGTTGCCGGGCACTCCGCCCTACGTGCTGGGCATCGTCAACGTGCGTGGCCGTATCGTCTCGCTGTTCGATCTGCGGGTGCTGTTCGAGCTGCCGATGAACACTCTTTCCGACAAAAACTTCCTGATGATTCTACGCGGCCCCGAGATGGAGTTCGCGTTGCTGATCGACCGGGTTCTGGGCATCACGCGGATTCGCCGCGACGGGCTGCAGGCCGAGCTGGCCAACCTGACCGGGGTGCGCGCCGCCTACCTGCTGGGGGTCACCGCGGAACAGTGCACGGTACTGGACGGCGAGCGGCTGCTGGGCGACCCCGATTTACGCGTGATGGACGAGGATTAGTGGCGATGCAAAGTGTGATGACCCGAGCCTTCAACCTGGGGATCGGCGGCAAGCTGGTCGCCGCCTTCGCCGCGCTGATCCTCGGCTTTGGCACTCTATTGTTCGGCAGCCTGGAGCGTTTCGCCAGCCTGCAGAACATCGAGCAGCAACGGTTCCAGGAGCACTATGGGCGGGTCTCCGACGTCAAGGAGCTGCGTCTGAATCTCGCGGCCCTGCGCACCGACCTGATGCAGACGATCATCGAGCAGACGCCGGCCGATCTGCGGGGCATAGAAGAGGGCCTCCGCCAGCGCAGCGCGATCAACGACCGCCTGGTCAAGCGGCTGCAGCAGGCTGCCGGAGGCGATCAGGCGTTCGCCGAGCTGTTCGACGAGCTGCTGGTGGTCCGTGAGACCTTGGCCAATACCCGTGCCGAGCAGCTGGCGCTGATCCGTGCCGGCGCCTACGAGCAGGCGCGGCTGTTGAGCATGGGCGTGCAGCTTGAGCGCATGCAGCGGGTTCATGATCTCGGCGTACAGCTGTCCGCACTCACCGACCAGCGCGTCGCGGCGGCCGTGAAACGTTCGCGCCAGGCGCTTGAAGTGCAGCGCGAGCGCGTCTTCGACCTGAGCCTGCTGCTGGTCGGTTTCAGTGTCGTGCTGGCCTGGCTGCTCAGCCGCCATATCGCCAGGCCACTGGCGCGCCTGACCGGCTGGGCCGAGCGCATCGGCCGTGGCGAGATTCCCCAGGGCATCGTCGCCAGCGCCCGTCAGGATGAAGTGGGGCGCCTGTCCCAGGCGTTCGTCGACATGAGCCAGTACCTGCGCGAACTGGTGCAGGAGATGAACGAGGGCATCTCGGTGCTGGCGTCGTCCAGCGAGGAGATCCTCGCCGCCACCAGCCAGGTGGCCACCAGCACCCAGGAGACCGCCACCGCCATCAGCGAAATCGTCACCACGGTGGAAGAGGTCAAGCAGACCGCGGTGCTGGCCGGCAGCAAGTCACAGACGGTGGCCGAGAGCACCGAGCGCACCCGCCAGGTGGCGCTGAACGGCCGTGAGGCGGTGGAGGAGTCGCTCAAGGGCATGGGGCAGATCCGCGAGCAGATGCAGGCGGTGGCGGAAAGCATCATGACCCTGGGCGAACAGAGCCAGACCATCGGCGAGATCGTCGCCTCGGTGGGCGAACTGGCCGAGCAGTCCAACCTGCTCGGGGTCAACGCCTCGATCGAGGCGATGAAGGCCGGCGAGGCGGGCAGGGGCTTCTCGGTGGTGGCCCAGGAGGTCAAGGCGCTGGCCGACCAGTCCAAGCAGGCCACCGCCCAGGTGCGCAGAATCCTCGGCGAGATCCAGAAGGCCATGACCAGGGCGGTGCTGCTGGCCGAGCAGGGCAGCAAGAGCGTGGAGAGTGGCTATGCGCGCGCCCAGTCAAGTGGCGATGCGATTCGCACCCTGAGCAGCAACATCGAAACGTCCAGCGAGGTGGCGCTGCAGATCGCCGCCACCAGCCAGCAACAGCTGGTCGGCATGGACCAGATCGTCACGGCCATGGCCAGTATCCGCCAGGCCAGCCAGGACAACGTCGGCGGTACCCGTCAGGTCGACCTGGCGGCGCGCAACCTGCATCAACTGGGACTCAAGCTGCAGGGGCTGGCGAGCCGCTTCAGCCTTTGAGTCCGACCACCAACGCGGTTATTTGATTTTCCCCCCGGGTTTGTCCGGGGGATCAGGAGAAACGAGCATGCTGGGACGTATCGCCAACCTACGGATCGGCACCAAACTGGTGCTTACATTCACCCTGCTTTTCATCGCCTTCGGGGTCTTGCTGGTCAGTTCGCTGCAGCGTTTCGCCACTGTCCAGGAGAGCGAGGCCAAGGCGTTTAAGCACAGCTTCGAGCGGGTGTCCCAGGTCAAGGAGCTGCGGGTCAATATCAGCGCCCAGCGCGCCGAGTTGCTGCAGGCGATGGCCAACGGGCCAGGGGAGAAACTGCACCAGAGCGAGAGCAGGATCGAGGCATTGTCACGGGCCAATGACCGTCTGTTCGACGAACTGCAGGCCGGCCTGGGCGATGAACGCGAGTCGCGCGCGCTGCTCGAGCAACTGATCGGAGTGCGCAATGCCTTCGTGGAGACCCGCGACCAGCAGCTGATCCCGCTGATCCGCCAGGGTAACGTGGAGCAGGCGGCCGAGCTGGCGCTGGGCATCCAGTTCGAGCGGATGGAACGGATCAACCAGCTCGGGCAGCATTTGGCCGAACTGACCGAGGACAATGTGCGGCAGGCCTTGCTCCAGTCCGAGGAGACGGTCGAGCGCCAACGGCTTGAGCAGCTGGCAACAGGCCTGCTCGTCTTGCTACTCGGCGTCGTCATGGCCTGGCAGCTCAGCCGGCATATCGCCCAGCCCCTGGCGCAGCTGACCCTGATGGCCGAGCGCATCAGCCGTGGCGAAATCCCCCGGGAGCTGCGCAGCGAAACCCGTCGTGACGAGGTTGGCCGCCTGGCCCTGGCCTTCAGCCAGATGAGCCAGTACCTGCTGGCCCTGGCCGCCAAGGCCGAGGGCCTGGCCCAGGGCCACCTCGGCCAAGACAGCCAGCCGGTGTCCGACCAGGATGTGCTGGGCACCGCCTTCGCCACCATGCTGGCGAACCTGCGCAACCTGGTCGGCGAACTCAACGAAGGCATTGCGGTGCTGGCCTCCTCCAGCGAGGAGGTGCTGGCAGCCACCAGCCAGGTCGCCACCAACACCCAGGAAACCGCCACCGCCATCAGCGAGATCGTCACCACAGTGGACGAGGTCAAGCAGACCGCGGTGCTGGCCAGCAGCAAGGCGCAGTCGGTGGCCGACAGCACCGCGCGTACCCGCCAGGTGGCCCAGGGCGGCCGCCAGGCGGTGGAGGAGGCGCTCAAGGGCATGGGCCTGATCCGCGAGCAGATGCAGGCGGTGGCGGAAAGTATCATGCGCCTGGGCGAACAGAGCCAGACCATCGGCGAGATCGTCGCCTCGGTCAGCAACCTGGCCGAACAGTCCAACCTGCTCGGGGTCAACGCCTCGATCGAGGCGATGCGCGCCGGCGAGACCGGCAAGGGCTTCTCGGTGGTGGCCCAGGAGGTCAAGGCCCTGGCCGACCAGTCCAAGCAGGCCACCGCCCAGGTACGCGGCATACTCGGCGAAATCCAGAAGGCCATGACCAAGGCGGTGCTGCTGGCCGAGCAGGGCAGCAAGACGGTGGAGTCCGGCTACGAGCGGGCACAGAGCAGCGGCGAGGCGATCCGCGCGCTGGACAGCAGCATCGTCGAGTCCAGCGAGGTGGCCTTGCAGATCGCCGCCACCAGCCAGCAGCAGATGCTCGGCATGGACCAGGTGGCCAACGCCATGAGCAGTATTCGCGAGGCCAGCCAGAGCAACGTCAGCGGCACCCGGCAGATGGACCAGGCCACCCGCAACCTACATGCGCTGGGTCTCAAGCTCCAGGGCCTGGCGGCCCAGTTCAAGCTGTGAGCCGCCCATGAGCCTGGATCGCAAGGCGCTGCAGGAGCGCTTGCTCGACAGCTTCCGGATCGAGGCCGGAGAACGCCTGGCCGTGCTCGCCGACACCCTGGCCAACTGGCGCCAGGCGGGGGCCAGCGGCGACTCCATCGAATCGCTGTTCCGCGAGGTGCACAGCCTCAAAGGCGCCGCGAGGGCCGTGGGCCTGGCGCCCATCGAGCGGCTCTGCCATGCCTGGGAGAGCCTGCTCGGCGCGGCCCGGGCGAACCTGCTGGAAATGACCGCCGAACGCGTCGAGCTCAGCCGGCATGCCTTGCGTGCCGTACAGCATTTGCACGCCGGCCAGGCGTTGGCTTCCGATGAATCAGAACAGCTGTGCGAGCAGCTGGAAAGCGCCGCGCGAGGCGAGGCGGTCAGCCTGCCGGCGGCTGTCCCAGCCGCCGTGGCGCAGCCGCAGGAGCCGGGAATGGTGAGGGTTTCGGCGCGGCGCCTGGACAACCTGCTGTTCCACAGCGAGAGCCTGTTGCAGCTCAAGCTCGAGGCCCAGGCCCATGCCCGCCGCCTGCGCGAACACGCCGCCGCCTTCGAGCCGCAGCGCGGCAAGCGCCTGCTCGGTGCCGGCAACCTGAAGCGCCTGCACGCCCAGCTCGACGAGCTGCCGCTGGCCAGCCGCGACGCCCTCAAAGGCGTGCTCGACTACCTGAACTGGAGCCAGGCCCAGCTCGATCAGCTGCACTTCGAGGCGATCCACCTGGCCAAGGCCGGGCAGCACCTGGCGCAAGGCCTGAGCCAGCTGTCCGAGGCCCAGGTCGGCGAGCTGCAGGCGGTGCTGCTGCTGGCCGGCAGAACGCTGGTGGAGGGCCTGCCGGCCATGGTCCAGGACCTGGCCAGCCAGTCCGGCAAGCGCGTCGAGCTGCAGGTACGCGGCACCGACCTGCAGGTCGACAAGCGCATCCTCGACGAACTGCGCACGGTGCTCACCCACCTGCTGCGCAACGCCGTCGACCACGGCTTGGAGTCGCCCCAGCGGCGCGAGGCCAGCGGCAAGCCGGCGGTCGGGCTGATTCAGGTGGAATTGCTGCAGGAGTCGGCGGATCGCTTCGAACTGCGCGTGCGGGACGACGGCGGCGGCATCTCGGCGGCTTCGCTCAAGGCCAAGGCCGTCGCCGCCGGGTTGCTCACCCCGGAACAGGCCGAGACACTGAGCGAGGCGGAAAGCCAGCGGCTGATCTTTCGCTCCGGGCTGTCGACCAGCGCGCTGATCACCGACCTGTCCGGGCGCGGCCTGGGCATGGCCATCGTCCAGGAGGTGGTCGAGCGCCTGGGTGGGCGCATCGAGCTGCAGTCCAGGCCAGGCCGGGGCACCTGCTTCCACCTGCACCTGCCGCTGAGCCTGTCGACCTTCCGCGCGGTGATCGTGCGCAACGCCGAACGCACCTTCGCCATACCGGCACTGGCGGTCGAGCGTTGCCTGCGCCTGCCGGCCGGTGCGCTGAAGAACCTGGAAAACCGCCCCTCCCTGGCCCTCGAGGGACGCGTTTTGCCGGTCTGGGCCCTGGCCGACGTGCTGGGCCTGGGCGGCTCGGCGGGCAGCGACGACGAGCTGACCCTGCTGCTGCTCAAGGTGCACGGCGAGCCCTTCGTGCTGTTGGTCGACGAGCTGCTCGGTGATCAGGAGATCACCGTGAAGAACCTCGGCAAGCAGCTGCTGCGGGTGCGCAACCTGCTGGGCGCGACCCTGCTCGGCGACGGCCAGCTGGTGCCCATCCTGCATCCGGGCGATCTGTACCGCAACGCCCTGAACGTCGGCGCCGGCAGCCTGCAGCGCCGCGACGGCGAGGCGCCCGGCGCCACGACCCAGCGCCTGCTGATCGCCGAGGACTCGTTCACCTCGCGCGGCCTGCTCAAGGCCATCCTGGAGGGGGCCGGTTACCAGGTCGCCACCGCGAATGACGGGCTGGAGGCCTGGAACGCCCTGAAGCAGGGCGCGTTCGACCTGCTGGTGTCGGACGTGGAGATGCCGCGCATGGACGGCTTCACCCTCACCGCGCGGATTCGCGGCGACCGTGAGCTGGCCGAGCTGCCCGTGGTGCTGGTGACGGCGCTGCACTCGGCCGAGGACCGCGCCCGCGGCCTGGAGGTCGGGGCCAGCGCCTACCTGGTGAAAAGCGGCTTCGAGCAGGACAGCCTGCTCGACGCGATTCGTCGTCTAATCTGATTGGGAGCTGTCATGCGCGTACTGATTGTCGACGATTCGCCGGTGCTGCGGCTGCTGCTGCGCACGGTGCTGGAGAGTGAGGGATTCGAGGTGCGCGAGGCCGGCAGCGGCGAGCAGGCCTTGCGCCTGCTGGAAGGCTATAAACCGGACATCATCACCATGGATGTGCACATGCCGGGCATGGATGGTTACGAAGCCACCGCGTGCATCCTCGAGCGGCATGCGTTGCCCGTGGTGATAGTGACCGCCAGCGCAGATGCCTATGCTGCGGCGACCGCCATGCATGCGCTGGAAGCCGGCGCCCTGGCCGTGCTGGACAAGCCCGTGGGCCCCGATGCGGAGAATTTCGAGCATCTCGTCGCCGAGTTGCTCAGGACCCTGCGGCGCATGGCCGAAGTGAAGATAGTGCGGCGCCCGCGAACCATCAGGGGGCACGCGGTCGCGCCGTTCAAGGCGCCCGTCAGCTCCGGTTCGCCCCGGCTGGTGGCCATCGCCGCCTCCGCCGGTGGCCCAGCGGCGCTCAAGTCGATGCTGGCGGGCCTGGCCGCGAACCAACCCTGGCCTCTGCTGCTGGCGCAGCATATTGCCGTGGGTTTTCTGGGCAGTTTCCGCGACTGGCTGGTAACCGCCTGCAAGTTGCCGGTGAATATCGCCGAGCACGGCCAAGCGCTGCTGCCCGGCACGCTCTACCTTGCGCCGGACGGCCGTCACATGGGGATTAGCAACGACCTGCGGGTCCGCCTGCAGCCACGCAACAGCGAGCTGTACTGCCCATCGGCCGACCATCTGTTTCGCAGCGTCGCCGAGCGACTCCGCAGCGAGGCCATCGGCATCCAGCTTTCCGGCATGGGCCGGGACGGTGCCGAGGGCCTGGCCGAGCTGCACCGAACCGGTGCACTCACCATTGCCCAGGAACCCGCCAGCGCGTTGATCGACGCCATGCCGCTGGCGGCGATCAATTTGCAAGCGGCGCGTCAGGTGCTTCCCCCCGCGGCGATTGCCGCCTTGCTCAATACCATTGCCTCGCGCAGTGCTGCCTGCAATACCCTGCCGAAAGGAGAGTAACCATGTTCACGGATGCTGAGATTCTCATCGTCGAGGACAGCCCGACCCAGGCCACCGAACTGCAGTTCCTGCTTGAGGCGGCCGGTTGCCAGACACGCATCGCGCGCAACGGCGTGGAAGCCTTGGTCTGCCTGGCCGAAAGACTGCCGACCATCGTCATCAGCGATATCGTCATGCCGGAGATGGACGGCTATGAGCTGTGCCGCCAGCTCAAGGGCGATCCGCGCACGGCGAGTATTCCAGTGATCCTGGTCACCAGCCTTGCCGACGCCCGGGACGTAGTGCATGGCCTGGCGTGCGGCGCCGACAACTTCATCGTCAAGCCCTACGACGAGAAGTTCCTGATGTCGCGTATCCGTTATTTCATGGTCAATCTCGAGCTGCGCAGCAACGAGCGGGTGCAGATGGGCATGGAGGTGATGCTGGAGGGCGAGCGTCACTTCATCACCGCCGGTCGTCAGCAGATCCTCGACCTGCTGATCTCCACCTACGAGCAGGGCGTACGGCTCAATAACGAGCTGCACGCCAAGCACGACGAACTGGCCCGCAGCAACTCGCTGCTTAACTGCCTGTTCCATTTCACCAGTGGCTTGAGCGACGCCCATAGCGAACGTCACGTCATCGAGGCTGCTCTGGGGCGCATTCTCGAGTTCCCCAACGCGATCGGAGCCTGGCTGCTGCTCAGCGAATCCGGCGAATCCGGTGATGAGGTGCGCGTGGCCGGTGCGCGCGGCCGTGCCGGCAACAGCCCGTTCAATATGGAAAGGATGACGAGCTGCGTCCAGGAATGTCCCTGCCGACACGCCTGGCTGAGCGACCAGCTCAGCGCGCCAAGCAATATTGCCGGCTGTCCGGCCCTGGCGCCGATGACCGAGCGCAGCCATGCCTGCATCCCGTTGCAAGTCGGTGGCGAGACCATCGGCATGCTCAATGTGGTGCGCAGCCAGGGCCAACCCTGGCCGGAGGATGCGCTCATCGCGCTGGCCTCCATCGGTCGCCAGTTGGCTATGGCCCTGGGGCGCGGGCGTCTGTTCGAAAGCCTGGAGCATCTCGTGGAGCAGCGTACCCGGGCACTGACGCAGAGCGAGGCGCTGCTGCGCAAGATTCTCGACAACCTGCCGATCGGTGTGTCAGTGGCCGACAGTCAGGGCCGCCTGATTCTCAGCAACCCGGAGAACGGCTTGATCTGGGCTGGGCAGCAGCCGGCGGAGTTGGCCGATTATGCACATTACCAGGGCACCTGGGCCGAGGATGGCGAGCCGTTGCAGGACGGTGACTGGCCCCTGGCCCGGGCCGTGCGTGAGGGCCAGGCGCTGCGCAACCAGGCGATCGATATCCGCGCACCCGACGGTAGTCACAGGTCCACCCTCAACTCGGCCGTGCCCTACCTAGACGAGAAGGGTGCGGTGCAGGGCGCTATCGCGGTAATCCAGGACGTCAGCGCGCAGCGCCAGCGCGACCTGGAGATCCGTATTCGCACCCAGGCCATGGAGGCCAGCGTCAACGCCATCGTGATCACCGACAACCAGCGTGAAGACCAGCCGATCATCTACGTCAACCCTGCTTTCGAACGCATCACCGGCTACCGTAGCGCGGAGGTGCTCGGGCGCAATTGCCGATTCCTGCAGGGCACGGATCGCGATCAGCCGGAGCTGGAGGTCATCCGTCGCGCGTTGGCTACTCAGGAGGAGAGCTGGGTGGTATTGCGCAACTACCGCAAAGACGGCTCCGCCTTCTGGAACGAGTTCAGCCTCGCCCCGGTGGTGAACGATCGCGGCAAGGTCAGTCACTTCGTCGGCATCCTCCACGACATCACCGAGGCCAAGCGCTACCAAGAAGAGTTGGAGCACCAGGCCAACCACGATGGCCTGACCGGCTTGCCCAATCGTAACCTGCTCAACGACCGCATCCAGCAGGCCATCGCTTTTGCGGGCCGCAAGCAGGGCCGCTTTACCCTGGCCTTCATCGATCTGGACCACTTCAAGGTGGTCAACGACAGCCTCGGCCACAACGCCGGCGACCAGTTGTTGGTGCAGATGTCTGCGCGGCTGCAGGCCTGCGTCCGGGAGACCGACACCGTGGCGCGCCTGGGCGGCGACGAGTTCGTCATCCTGCTGGCCGACGGGGGGCAGCTCAACCAGAGCATCGGCAGTCTGGAGCGCTTCAAGCGAAACCTTGCCGAACCGCTGGTGCTCGATGGCCAGGAGGTTGTGGTCGGTTGCAGCATCGGCTTCTGCTGCTTCCCCGAGGACGGTGAGGATCTCGACACCCTGTTGCGCCATGCCGATACTGCGATGTACCAGGCCAAGCACCAGGGACGGAACCGCATCTGCGCCTTCACTCCGCAGATGAATGAGCAGATGCAGGGGCGCCTGCTGCTCGAGCGGGAAATACGCCAAGCGCTGCAGCATGGCGAATTCAATGTGGTCTACCAGCCGCAACTGGACCTGCACAGTGGTCGCCTGTGCGGTTTCGAGGCATTGGTGCGCTGGAGTCATGAGGGCAAGAAGGTGATGCCCGGCGAGTTCATCCCCCTGGCCGAGGAAACCGGGCTGATAGTCGACATCGATTTCCATGTCTTCGACGCCGTCTGCCGGCAGTTGCGGCAGTGGAAGTACCTGCTGCTCAACGGCAGCATCGCGGTGAACTTCTCCGCCATCAGCTTCATGGCGCCCGAGTTCGTCGAGCGCATCGAGGCTATCCTGCGCCAGCATGAGGTCGCGCCGACCCTGGTCAAGCTGGAGGTCACCGAGTCCATGCTGATGACCAACGCAGATGAGGTGCTGGCCCGGATGCGCACCCTGATCGCCCTGGGTATTCGTTTCGCGATCGACGATTTCGGCACCGGTTATTCGTCGCTGGGCTATCTAAAGCGCTTTCCCTTCAGCGAGCTGAAGATCGATCGCAGCTTCGTCAGTGATGTACACCATGATCCGGACAGCGCCTCGCTCGTGCGCTCGATGATCTCCATTGGCCACAACCTGGGCTTAAAGGTGATCGCCGAGGGGGTCGAGAGCGCCGAGCAACTGGGCTTCCTGCGTACGGCCGGCTGTGACGAACTGCAGGGCTACTACTACTCGCCGCCACTGCCGCCCGAGGCCTGCCTGCAATTTCTCGACGAAGGAAGAGAGCTGAAGCTGCCAGGCATACTCGCCGATGGCGATCAGCGCTATCTGCTGCTGATTGACGATGAACCTGGGGTCATCCGGGCCCTTGAGCGTGAGCTGCGCCAGGAGAACTACCGGATACTGGTAGCTCGAAACAGCATGGAAGCGCTGAGCCTGCTGGCGACCCATCCGGTGGACGTGGTGCTGACTGACCTGCGCCTACCCGACATGAGTGGAGTGGAGATCCTGAGGCGAATCAGGATCCTCTATCCAGAAATCATCCGCATGGTCCTGAGCGGCTCCACCGAAGTGCGCAATATCCTCAAGGCCATCAATGAAGGCGTCATCTATCGCTTCATTACCAAGCCCTGGGAAGCGGACGACCTGCGTAGCCAAGTGCGCGAGGCCTTCGGCCAGCGACTGTTGGTTCAGGAGCATCAGCGTATGCGGCAGCGCTTGCTGTGCGGATAGATCCAAGGAGTAACACAGAGATGGGGCCACGAAGTTGTGGCGAGTAGGGTAAACCATGTGAAGCAGGCGCTTGGTTGTTTCCGGGCTGAGTGAACCTAAGCTTCAACGCCGATAGTCATAAATTTTTATGCAGGTTCAGCCGCGGCTATTCACCCGCAGGGCTTGGTTTGCACTTTCAGATTTTCGGGAATGCCCCCCGGATGAACCTACTGAGAGATCACAGCTAGGCTGCTTCTGGGATGGCTACCTACTGTTGTGCTGTAATACGCGGGGTTAGGTTCGCCGAGGTGACTGATTGCGAGGGTTTCGGTCCGGCTAAGGCAGAATGTTGCAGCCAATAGGTGAAGGTATTTGCGGCGGGTGCTACAAAAATGGTACATCGCTATCTGTTTGGTGGCGTAAATTATTGACTGAAAATGTTTTTTTATGAATATCGGTCCAATCCATCATCGGCGCGACAGAAAACCGCCTATTAAGCTCTAGCCTTGATGCGTCTGGCTTTCTGGCTAGGTTTTTGGGATCTTCTGCGTTGCTCATCTGCTACCGTTTTCGCTGGTTTTTGCTCGTGACTGATGGCGCACTGCTACAACGGAGCAAGCGGAATCAGCTGCGTAGCAAGGGTATGGGCTCTATTGCTCTCCACAAGCGCACGGATTGAGCTGCGCGGTACAGCGCGCAGTTCAGGATCATGCAGCAGGGCGCGACAGTCTATCAGGAAAGTCAGGCGTTCGAGCGCAAGGCCATACCCGTCCTGAATTGAGCGGCGTGAGGCCGAGTTGGCCGAACCCTAAAGCCAATTGCCAGGGTGTGACGAGCAAGGTAGTGATCAAGCGCCAGCAGAATGAGTTCAAAAGGCTCAGGTCGTTGGGAAAGCTGAACCAGGTATTACCAATACCTCATTCGGACGGCGGGTGGAGTAGGCTATTCTGCAAGATGCGTGAGTTGTTTCCTGATAGTAAGTAACTGGCTTGGCAACTATTAGTCGCGAGCAGTGGCGGTACGCCCAGCGGAAAGCCATATGGGATGTTTACTTGTTAAGTATTACGCTCAGCCAACTCGGCTGGTATTTTCTGCTAAGGCTGGCGGAATGAATAACTGGATTGAGATGGTGTCGAGCTTTTCGTTAGTCAGGTGATGCTTGGGGGAAGATTAAGTAGGTGCGCAATATTGGCGGCGGCGAGATAAAGTGATTGCATCAATGTCGCATGGCGAAATCGATGTATACATTGGCATATTTCAAGAACGATAAACGACATGAAAGAAATCACTCTGGATCGGACCGATATCTGTATTCTGAATGCTGTGCAGCAGCATGGGCAAATCAGTAAATCTAAGCTGTCAGAGTTGGTTAATCTTTCGCCGACACCCTGCTGGCTTCGATTAACCAGGCTGAAAAAAGCTGGCCTCATAACAGGCTATCGTGGCGAAATCAACATCGGAAAACTCATAGAGCTGACAAAGGTGGTCGTTACGATTTCGCTAAAAGCACATAAGAAATCTGATTTTGAGCTGTTTGAGAAGTGCATTCAGGAAATAGATGAGGTTGTGGAGTGCAGTGCGACTGGTGGTGGTTCTGACTATGTAATGAAGGTTGTTACCAGCAGTCTACGAGAATTTCAGGACATAATAGAGGGTTTGCTTAACAAGGAAGTGGGTATTGATCGTTACTACATTCATATATTGACTAGGGAAATTAAGTCGACCCCTCCCAATCTGTCGATGCTCTTGGGCAATAAAGGCAAGCACGGCGCATAGCGCAAAAATAAAAGGTGTAGAACGTGCTGTGGTCAGCCAGTGTTGAAGCCTGAGACGAATTTTTTCTTTGGCCACAGCAGGTACTAGTCCGTCATTGAATTGATGCGGCATGATCCAATTATAACGATGCCTTAGGGAAGGTCTGAATTAGCCCGGTATTTCCCACCGACTTCAGCCTTCGCCGTTTTTGAAAGCGGGCCGTCGATCAAAATCGACCAGATGGCCTACCCACTTTTTCGTTTTTGACCGTCGCGAGTACCTC
>NZ_JBFTEG010000027.1:0-37773 GCF_041027545.1 Pseudomonas zhanjiangensis
CTACGCGAAGGACATCGACAGCATGGCTGCCGACGTCTACCGCTACCTGTCCTTCGACCAGATCGCCGAGTTCCGCGAAGCGGCTGCCAACGCCCAGATCCCGGTCGTTCAAGCCTAAGCGTTACCCTGCGTGAAGAAGAGCCCCGCCCAGTGCGGGGCTTTTTCGTTTCCGCCCGCACGATACGAACAGGCGCGTCCTGCGTTCCGGCGGGCACTGGTCACGGCGCTTCTTTTACGCTCACGGGCCTCTCGGGCCGGCTGCTGGCATATCGCTTGCTTTATTCTGCCTAGCAGAGCCCCTCCAACGGCGGAACGGCTCACCGACATTGGCGTCGTCCCGTCGCTGCACCAGGCAGCCACAGGGAAGGCGCCCTCTTGCGTTACAGACAGGATAAGCACTATGAGCGAGCATGAGACTCCCCGCGCCGACGCCTTGGCCTGGGTCACTGGCGGCGATGCCCCGGAAAAGCGCTCACTGAACATCGGCTTCATGGCCCTGACCGACGCGGCCTCGGTGATAGTCGCCGCGACCCAGGGCTTCAGCGAGAAATACGGCCTGACCCTCAATCTGCAGCGCCAGGCCTCCTGGGCAACCCTGCGCGACAAACTGCTGAGTGGTGAGCTGGATGCGGCGCACAGCCTCTATGGATTGATCTATGGGGTACAGCTCGGCCTCGGCGGCGCTCCCGCCACCGACATGGCTATCCTCATGGGGCTCAACCAGAACGGGCAGAGCATCAACCTGTCGCAAGGCCTCAAGTTCGCCGGTGTGACCACTGGCGACGCACTCAATCTGCGCGCGCACCAGAGCGGTGCAAAACTGACCTTTGCCCAGACTTTCCCCACCGGCACCCATGCCATGTGGCTCTACTACTGGCTGGCCAGCCAGGGCATCCATCCGCTCGATGACGTCGACAGCGTGGTGGTGCCGCCACCGCAGATGCTCGCCCACCTCAAGGCCCGACGCATCGACGGTTTCTGCGTCGGCGAGCCCTGGAGCGCCCAGGCGGTGGACGAGGAGCAAGGCTTCACCCTGGCCACCAGCCAGTCGATCTGGCCCGACCACCCCGAGAAGGTGCTCGGCTGCACCCGCGCCTTCGTTCTGCAGAACCCCAATACCGCTCGGGCGCTGGTAATGGCGGTGCTCGAGGCCAGCCGCTTCATCGACACCAGCGAGGAAAACAAGCGCAGTACCGCCCAACTGCTCAGCGCCAGCGACTATCTCGACGCACCGCTCAGCGCCATCCAGCCGCGCTTTCTCGGCCACTACCAGGACGGGCTCGGCCATGCCTGGCTGGATCGCCACCCCCTGCGCTTTCATGCCGAGGGCGCGGTCAACATGCCCTACCTCTCCGACGGCATGTGGTTCATGACCCAGTTCCGCCGCTGGGGCCTGCTGCGCGAGGACCCCGATTACCTCGGTATCGCCCGCCAGGTGCAACGCCTTGACCTCTACCGGCAAGCGGCGGAGGCTTTGAATATAGGTGTGCCGAACGAAATGCGTGGCGCCACACTGCTTGACGGCCATACCTGGGACGGTTCCGACCCCGCTGGCTACGCGCGCAGCTTTGCCCTCCACGCCTTGGCCGACAGCAACGCTGTCGCCCTGTAATTGCCCCGAGACCCGCCACCATGCTGCGCATCCTCTTGATCAACGACACCCCGAAGAAGGTCGGCCGCCTGAAGACGGCGCTGACCGAGGCCGGCTTCGAGGTCATCGACGAGTCAGGGCTGACCATCGACCTGCCCGAGCGCGTCGAGGCCGTTCGCCCCGATGTCATCCTGATCGATACCGACTCCCCCAGCCGCGACGTGATGGAACAGGTGGTGCTGGTCAGCCGCGACCAGCCGCGCCCGATCGTCATGTTCACCGACGAACACGACCCCTCGGTGATGCGTCAGGCTATTCAATCCGGCGTCAGTGCCTATATCGTCGAAGGCATTCATGCCGCGCGCCTGCAACCCATCCTCGACGTGGCCATGGCTCGCTTTGAGAGTGACCAGGCGCTGCGCGCCCAACTGCAGGCGCGGGAGGCCCAGCTGGCCGAGCGCAAGCGCATCGAGCTGGCCAAGGGCCTGCTGATGAAGATGAAAAGCTGCAATGAAGAAGACGCCTACACCCTGATGCGCCGCCAGGCCATGAGTCGCCAGCAGAAGCTGATCCAGGTCGCCGAGCAGATCATTGCCATGCACGACATGCTGGGCGGCTGACCTCCCGGGGCAGCGCGATACGCCTGCCCCCTCCCTTCGCACCAGCTGTACCGCTCGCCACGCCGCTGTTGCAGTCGCTCCCTGCAGCCACCACTTCACTGTACGGACATATCCGCGGGCGGGTGTGCCTGCTGCTCCGGCGCAGCGCCGACTAAGGTATTAAGCCTCTGCAGCCCATCGACAGCGAGCTCCCCATGAACAGCCCCAGCGACGAACGCCACCTCCTGGCCGAAGCCGATCGACGCGCCCTGGCGTATGTTGACGGCATTGCGACCCGCCCGGTCTTCCCCCCCTCGAGCGCAATCGAGGCACTGCAGGCCTTCGACGAGCCGCTGCCAGCCACCGGCTACCCCTGCGAGCAGGTCCTGCAGCGCCTCGACGACATCGGCTCGCCCGCCACGGTCGCGTCCAACGGCCCGCGCTACTTCGGCTTCGTCATCGGTGCCACCCTGCCTGCGGCGGCCGCCGCTGAACGCCTGGTACTGGCCTGGGACCAGTGCGCCTCCTCGTTCGACAACTCGCCGGTCGCCGACACCCTGGAGCGCATCGCCGGCCGCTGGGCCCTGGAGTTGCTCGGCCTGCCTCAGGAAAGTGCGGTGGGCTTCGGCACCAGCGCCACGGCCTGCACCCTGGCCTGCCTCTCGGCCGCCCGTCGCAGCCTGCTGGCGCGCCAGGGTTGGGACTTCGATGGTGACGGCCTGGCCGGGGCGCCGGCGGTTCGGGTCGTGGTGTCGGCCAGTTGCCACATCACCGTGAAGAAGGCCCTGCGCATCTTGGGCTTCGGCACCAACCACCTGATAGTCGCGCCCACTGACGCCGAGGGCCGGGTCGATCCAGCGCAACTGCCCGCGCTGGACGCCTCGACCATCCTCTGCCTGCAGGCCGGCGAGGTGAATACCGGCGAATTCGACCCCTTCGCCGAACTCATCCCCCGTGCCAAGGCGGCCGGCAGCTGGGTCCACGTCGACGGCGCCTTCGGCCTCTGGGCCCGCGCCTCCTCGTCGGCATCGCTGGCTGCGGGGGTCGAACTGGCCGACAGCTGGACCACCGACGGCCACAAGTGGCTGAACACGCCCTACGACGGGGCCATGGCCATCTGTCGCGACGCGGACGCCCTGGCCAGCGCGATGAACAGTGATGCGGCCTATGCCAGCGCCTCCAAGGATGCGCAGAAGAACCTCAGTCTGGAGTTCTCGCGCCGGGCCCGCGGCGTGCCGATCTGGGCCGCCCTGGCATCGCTCGGGCGCGAAGGCCTGCGACGCATGATCGACACCCATATTCGCCAGGCGCGCCATCTGGGCGCCCGCCTTCAGCAGGCGGGCTACCAGGTGCTCAACCGGGTGGTGTTGAACCAGGTGCTGGTGCGCGCCGATACGGACGCGCAGACCCAGGCGATCCGCCAGGCCGCCCAGGAGTCCGGGCAGGTCTGGTTCGGCCCCACGGTCTGGCAGGGGCGCCCGGCATTCCGTCTGAGCGTCTCCTCGTGGCGCACCAGCGACGCCGACATCGAGGCCCTGATCGAGCTGCTGGTCGAACTCAAGGAACAGACTCCGGCCTGAACCGAGGATGAGCGGCTGGCGCCGGCCGCAGCTGACGCACGTCGCCCCTCGACAAGGGCGCGGACTGCGCTTATCTTCGCCTTCTGGCCAGCACACTGGCCAACGTCGCTCGGACGGTTCCGGGCGCTTACGTTTCCGAGGAAAGCATGGCTGATCAAGCTTCGCGCCGCTTTGCGCGCATCGATCGACTCCCCCCCTACGTCTTCAATATCACCGCCGAGCTGAAGATGGCCGCCCGCCGCCGTGGCGAGGACATCATCGACTTCAGCATGGGCAACCCCGACGGCCCCACCCCGCCGCACATCGTCGAGAAGCTGTGCACCGTCGCCCAGCGCGACGACACCCATGGCTATTCCACCTCCCGCGGTATCCCGCGGCTGCGCCGTGCCATCTCGCGCTGGTACCAGGACCGCTACGCGGTGGAGATCGACCCGGAGAGCGAGGCCATCGTCACCATCGGCTCCAAGGAAGGCCTGGCCCACCTGATGCTGGCCACCCTGGACCATGGCGACACCGTGCTGGTGCCGAACCCCAGCTACCCGATCCATATCTATGGCGCAGTGATTGCCGGTGCCCAGGTGCGCTCGGTACCGCTGGTGCCGGGCGTGGACTTCTTCGCCGAACTGGAGCGGGCCATCCGCGAGTCTATCCCCAAGCCGAAGATGATGATCCTCGGCTTTCCCTCCAACCCCACCGCGCAATGTGTGGAGCTGGATTTCTTCGAACGGGTGGTGGCCCTGGCCAAGCAGTACGACGTGCTGGTGATCCACGACCTGGCCTACGCCGACATCGTCTATGACGGCTGGAAAGCGCCGTCGATCATGCAGGTGCCAGGGGCCAAGGACATCGCCGTGGAGTTCTTCACCCTGTCCAAGAGCTACAACATGGCCGGCTGGCGTATCGGCTTCATGGTCGGCAACAAGGAACTGGTCAACGCCCTGGCGCGGATCAAGAGCTACCACGACTACGGCACCTTCACCCCCCTGCAGGTCGCGGCCATTGCCGCCCTGGAAGGCGACCAGCAGTGTGTGCGCGATATCGCCGAGCAATACCGCCAGCGCCGCAATGTGCTGGTCAAGGGCCTGCACGAGATTGGCTGGATGGTCGAGAACCCCAAGGCCTCGATGTACGTCTGGGCCAAGATCCCCGAGCCCTATGCCGCCATGGGTTCGCTGGAGTTCGCCAAGAAGCTGTTGGCCGAGGCCAAGGTCTGCGTCTCGCCGGGGCTCGGCTTCGGGGACTATGGCGATGATCATGTGCGCTTCGCCCTGATCGAGAACCAGGACCGCATCCGCCAGGCCGTGCGCGGTATCAAGGCCATGTTCCGCGCCGACGGCCTGCTCCAGGCGCCAGCGGCCAAGGCACGCAAGGCGCCCGGCAGCTAACCCCCCGCATTGTTGCGCCATGTCCGACCCGGGCATGGCGTCACGGCGCAGCCCTCAGCCCGAGTAGTCCAGCACCGTCCAAACCCGGCTCAATCCCGCGCCTATCACGCAACCGGCCTTGTCCAGTCGCTGATTATCATGCAGCGACATCAGGGTGGTCAGCCCGTCGGCGAGATCGCGGCGCTCACTCAGCCATTGCACCTTGCCGCAATTGGGGGTGTCGATCACGTAGCTGGCGGTGACGGCCGATTGCTGGCCGGGCAGCCTGATCACATCCAGCACCACGCCCTGCTCCTCGACCCGCTTGCCGTCGGACACCAGCACCGCCCAGGCCTGGCCGTTCTCGATTACCAGGTAGCTGCCGTTGGCTTTTGGCTGTTCGACCTGGGGCTGGGCGCAAGCGCCGAGCAGCATCGTCAACACAATCGTCATCAACTTCTGGTGCATTGCTATTGCCTCCTCCGCAGTGCCCTCGACCGAGGCCATTAGTCCCGGCCGGCGTGGCCCTCTCGTCGATGATGGGCAGACTATTACTCAATACTGTTTATTTGTACAGTATTTTTCAACTACCCTTGACCACGTCATCCGCAAAGACCAATCCACTGCATCAATCGGGAGCACAACGATGCTGGACGTACTGCAACTGAAACACAGCATGAACCGAATGCCGCTGGAGAAGGTGCGCAACACGGTCGAGCAACTGCACCTGGAAGGCATCGTCACCGAGAGCAAAACGCCGTTTTCGCGGGTGCACTTCAATACCTGCTTCGCCGAGCTGGAAGCGCTGCTGCAGCGCGCCGGCTACCACAAGCAACTGGACGTGGTCGGCTATCAGGGCCAAGCCTACGCCCTGTTCGATCCGGCCCGCTGGGAGGCGGTACAGGTGCTCCGCTGGCTGAGGGACTACCTCGAGCAGCAACAAGAGCCATCCGCCTCCTGAGCCTTGCTCCCAGGTTCGCCAGTGTGTCCTGCCTTCGCCGCGCAGCCGCGCACGAAAACCGAACCAAAAGCGTTCGAGGGTGCATTTGTCGTGCACCTCAATTGCTCAAACCGGCCCGGGCTATGGCAATGACCTGGCCAGCGTCGTCTGCACATCGGCGCCCGCTGATGCTAGATAGAGCATCAATTAAATCTCTTATCTAGCTGTTTTAACGCGTTTTTTTGTAGCGCCCTAGAATCATTCAAGGTACCGCAATGGCGCTACCGGCAGCTGCTGCGCAGGCTTGGCGGAAAACCTGGCAAGCCCCTTGCTTATATCCAACCAAGACCTAACACCCGTCTTCGGATCGCCAACGGCGGTGATCGAGACGAATAGACAAAGACGTCAAAGGCACCTGCCACTCCCATGGCCAGGCTGTCTGCGGCGTCTTTTTTCGTTTCTGAGACCTGAGGATTCACCATGCGTAATTCCATCGCTCGCCGTTCCCTGCTGAAGAAAACCCTGACCGGCCTCGGCTGCGCCGCCGTCATGCTGCTGTCGCCGCTGAGCCTGCAGATCGCCCACGCCGCCGCCCCGGAAAAAGACGAGCTCAAGCTCGGTTTCATCAAGCTGACCGACATGGCGCCACTGGCGATCGCCTACGAGAAGGGTTACTTCGAGGACGAAGGTCTCTACGTCACCCTCGAGGCCCAGGCCAACTGGAAGGTGCTGCTGGACCGGGTGATCACCGGCGAACTGGACGGTGCCCATATGCTCGCCGGCCAGCCGCTGGGCGCGACCATCGGTTTCGGCACCAAGGCCGATGTGGTTACCGCCTTTTCCATGGACCTCAACGGTAACGGCATCACCGTTTCCAATGCCGTCTGGGAAGAGATGAAGAAGCACGTGCCGATGGAAAACGGCAAGCCGGTGCATCCGATCAAGGCCGATGCCCTGAAGCCGGTGATCGAGCAGTACAAGGCCCAGGGCAAGCCCTTCAACCTGGGCATGGTGTTTCCGGTATCCACCCACAACTATGAGCTGCGCTACTGGCTGGCGGCCGGCGGCATCAACCCCGGCTACTATGCGCCGGCCAAGGGCGACATCGCCGGCACCCTCAGTGCCGACGCCCTGCTTTCGGTGACCCCGCCGCCGCAGATGCCCTCGACCATGGAAGCCGGCACCATCGATGGCTACTGCGTGGGCGAGCCGTGGAACCAGCAGGCGGTATTCAAGGGTATCGGCGTACCGGTGATCACCGACTACGAGATCTGGAAGAACAACCCGGAGAAGGTCTTCGGTGTCTCTAAGGCCTGGGCCGAGGCCAACCCGGAAACCCACAAGCGCCTGATCAAGGCGCTGATCCGCGCCGCCATGTGGCTGGATGAGAACAACAACGCCAACCGCCAGGAAGCGGTGGATATCCTCTCGCGGCCGGAGTACGTCGGCGCCGACGCCAAGGTGATCGCCAACTCGATGACCGGCACCTTCGAGTACGAGAAGGGCGACAAGCGTGAAGTCCCCGACTTCAACGTGTTCTTCCGCTACAACGCCACCTACCCCTACTACTCCGACGCCATCTGGTATCTGACCCAGATGCGCCGCTGGGGTCAGGTCGGCGAAGCCAAGCCGGACAGCTGGTACTTCGACGTGGCCAAGCAGGTCTATCTGCCGGAGATCTACAAGAGCGCCGCCGCCGAGCTGGTCGCCGAGGGCAAGGCCAAGGCCGAGGACTTCCCGCCGGCCAGCGATGACGGCTTCCGCGCACCGACCAACGAGTTCATCGACGGCCTGACCTACGACGGTCGCCAGCCGAACGCGTACATCAACCAGTTCAAGATCGGCCTGAAACCCGACTCGCTCCTGTAACGCACCAAACTGCCCCGGGAGCCGGACACGCCGGCTCCCCTTTGCTCCGAGGACAAGACGATGAGCAACCCCGCCGTCGCCCAGCCTATCCAAGACACCCTGAAAACCGCCCGCAGCGCCGCGTTCAAGCGCTGGCTGCCGAGCGTGCTGATGCCGGTGGTCGGCATCCTCGCCTTCCTCCTGTTCTGGCAGATAACCGCGGGCAGCATCGACACCAGCCTGGGCAAGTTTCCCGGTCCCACCCAGGTCGCCAGCCAGTTTGGCGCCCTGGTCAGCGAACATCTGCGCGAAGCGCAGAAGGCCGATGCCTTCTACGCTCGCCAGGAACAACGCAACGCGGCCAAGCAGGCGAAAGATCCCGATGCCCAGGTGAAGATTCGTCCCTATACCGGCAAGCCGACCTTCTTCAAACAGATCTTCACCAGTCTCTATACGGTGATGACCGGCTTCGTCATCGCCTCGCTGGTGGCGATCCCCCTGGGTATCGTCTGTGGCCTGAGCAAGCCGATCTACAACGCGGTCAACCCCCTGATTCAGGTGTTCAAGCCAGTCTCGCCGCTGGCCTGGCTGCCGCTGGTGACCATGGTGGTCAGCGCCGTCTACACCAGCAGCGACCCGCTGCTGGCCAAGTCCTTCATCACCTCGGCGATCACCGTGGCGCTGTGCTGCCTGTGGCCGACCGTGATCAACACCACCGTGGGCGTGGCCAACCTGGATCAGGACCTGCGCAACGTCAGCCGGGTGCTCAGCCTGTCGCCGCTGGCGCATGTGCAGCGCATCGTGCTGCCCGCCGCCATTCCGATGATCTTCACCGGCCTGCGCCTGTCGCTGGCCACCGGCTGGATGGTGCTGATCGCCGCCGAGATGCTGGCGCAGAACCCGGGCCTGGGCAAATTCATCTGGGACGAGTTCCAGAACGGCAGCTCCAACTCGCTGGGTCGGATCATGGTCGCGGTGATCGTCATCGGCCTGATCGGTTTCGTCCTCGACCGCCTCATGCTCATGCTCCAGCGCCGTGCCAGCTGGGACAAGCACGCCGACCTGCGCTAACGCCCTTCGACCTAGGAGTCCGCCATGAACAATGCACACCTCGAACTGACCGGCGTCGGCATCAGCTTCCCCACCGACAAGGGCCTGTACTGCGCCCTGCAGAACGTCAACCTGAAGATCGACAAGGGTGAGTTCGTCTCCCTGATCGGCCATTCCGGCTGCGGCAAGTCGACGGTGCTGAACATCGTCGCCGGCCTCTATCAGGCCAGCACCGGCGGGGTGATTCTCGACGGGCGCGAGGTCAACTCGCCGGGCCCGGAGCGCGCCGTGGTGTTCCAGAATCACAGCCTGCTGCCCTGGCTGAGCTGCTACCAGAACATCGAACTGGCCGTGCGCCAAGTGTTCCAGGGGCGCAAGAGCAAGGCCGAGATGCGCGAGTGGATCGAGCACAACCTCGAACTGGTGCACATGAGCCACGCCCGCGACAAGCGCCCCAGCGAAATATCCGGGGGGATGAAGCAGCGCATCGGCATCGCTCGGGCCCTGGCCATGCAACCCAAGGTATTGCTGATGGACGAGCCCTTCGGCGCCCTCGACGCCCTGACCCGCGCCCACCTGCAGGATTCACTGATGGAAATCCATGCCGATCTGGGCAACACCGTGATCATGATCACCCATGACGTCGACGAGGCGGTGCTGCTGTCCGATCGCATCGTCATGATGAGTAACGGCCCGGCCGCTACCGTCGGCGATATCCTCAAGGTCGAACTGGCCCGCCCGCGCGAACGCATGGCCCTGGCTCACGATCCACGCTATCACGAGTACCGCGCCGCAGTGCTGGAGTTCCTCTACCAGAAACAGCAGCGTCCGGCGGCCTGAGGCCGGACAGGGCCGGGGCTCGCAGCCCGGCACTCAGTCCTCGACGAAGCGGCTCAGGCGCTGCCTGAGCATGCGATTCTCGGCACGCAGCTCGTCCAGTTCCTCGAGCAGGTTCAAGGCCAGGGCGATGCCGGCCCAGTCGATCTCGAGGTCGCGCTGCAGCCTGGCGGCGCGCCGCGCGATATCCAGCGCCGCAGCGTCGAACAGCCACTGCTCGGGGGTATCGCCACTGGGCTCGATGATGCCCTGCTCGACGATCTCGACCAGGCACTCCTCGGGCAGTTCCGCCAGCCGGCAGAACTCATCGCGGCGCCACTGCACACGCAAGGTGGTGATCATGGTCGCTTACTCCACTCGCTTCGTGGATCGAAACCGGCTTGTTCGGCCAGTTGCTTCCAGAGTTGTTGGGTCGCCGCATCGCTCCGGGCTGGCATGACCACCTTGAGCACGGCATACAGGTCACCACTGCCACCCAGCTTGTTGACCAGCCCCTTGCCCTTGATGCGCAGACGCTGGCCGGTCTGGCTGTTGGCCGGAATGGTCAGATGCACCTTGCCCTTGAGCGTGGGCAGCGTGACCTTGGTGCCCAGCGCCGCTTCCCAGGGCGCCAGTGGCACCGTGATGATCAGGTTGTGCCCCTCGACATCGAACAGCGGATGCGGGACCAGGCGAATGACCAGATACAGGTCGCCGTTCAGCGCGCCGCCCACCCCGGGGGCGCCCTGCCCCTTGAGGCGAATGCGTTCGCGATCGGCAACACCCGGTGGAATCTTCACATTGAGGGTCTTGCTGATGTCGGCCAGGCGCCGACCGGCGCCGTCGTACTGGGGGATCTGGTAGACGATCTTCTTCGACTCGTCGGCCAGGGTGTCCTCGAGAAAGATCGGCAGCTCCATTTCCACATCCTGACCGCGAAAGCCGGCTTCACGGCTCCCGGGCCCGGGGCCGCGCCCGGCTGCACCGAATATGGCTTCGAAGAAGTCGGAGAAATCCCGTCCTTCGCGAGCGCCACCGCCAGCGAAGCCACCGGCGCCCTGCCAGCCGGGGGGCACCTCGAAGCCACCGCCGGCCTGACCGTATTGGCGCACCTCGTCGTACTCGGCGCGCTTTTCCGCATTGCCGAGCACTTCATAGGCCTCGGCCACTTCCTTGAATTTATCCTCCGCGCCTGGCTCGCGGTTGACGTCTGGATGGTACTTGCGGGCCAGCTTGCGGTAGGCGGTCTTGATCGCCTGGGTATCGGCGTTCTCGGCCACACCAAGAATCGCATAGTAGTCTTTGAACTCCATGAACTCCCCCTCGAGGGTTGCGCAGCAACGCTTATCAGAACTGTAGCCACATCTCGGGGCATTGACCGATGCACGGGCGCCGACGAGCAGCGCCACCCGCCCCCATTCAGCGGGCGAATCGGGCACCACCGGTGCGCGCCCCGGTACAATCGCGCTGCCGCCGAACCCGGCGCATCATCCAGCCCGAATGAGATTCCGATCATGGCCCGCCTGCAGCTCGCCTTTCCACCCGACCAGTTCTGCTACAGCACCTTCCTGACGGTGCGCGTCAGCGATATCAACGCCGCCAATCATCTGGGCAACGACTCGATGATCTCGATGATCTCCGAGGCCCGCGCACGCTTTCTGTTCGAGTATGGCATCGAGGAAACCCAGGAGGACGGCACCGGCATCATCGTCACCGACCTGGCCACCACCTACCGCGCCGAGGCCCATGCCCGCGATCAGCTGCTGTTCGAGGTCGGGGTGATGGACTTCAACAAATACGGCGGCGACATCACCTTCCGCATCACCCGACCCGCCGACGGCGTGCTGGTGGCGATGGCCAAATCGGGGTTCGTGTTCTTCAACTACAGACGCAGACAGGTGGTGGAAATGCCTGCGGCCTTCGCCGCCAAGTTCCCCGGTGTCAACCGCCTGGACTGAGCGGGCGCTGCCGGCGGGCCTGGGCTATACCTAGTGGCAGCGTGCAACCTCATGAGGTTCAGCCATGTTTTCCACTGCCGCTTCACTGCCCCGCCTGGTATTGGCCGGCCTGCTGATCTGCAGTTCGCTGGCCCTGGCCGACGACGCACAAATCGAGCGTGGTCGCTACCTGGTCAAGATCGCGGGCTGCAACGACTGTCATACCGCCGGCTATCTGCAGGCCCCCGGCGCGATACCCGAAAGCGATTGGCTCAAGGGCGACCGGATGGGCTGGAATGGGCCCTGGGGCACCAGCTATGCGAAGAATCTGCGCCTGCGACTGGCGCAGCTCAGCGAGAGCCAGTGGCTGGCCCTGGCCCGCACGGCCGATTTCCGTCCGCCCATGCCCAACGAAACCCTGCACGTCATGACCGACGATGACCTGTTGGCGATCTACCAGCTGGTCAGATACCTCGGGCCTGCGGGCGAGCCGGCCCCTGAGGCCCTGCCGCCGGGACAGGTGCCAGTGGGTCCGGTGGTGATCTTCCCGTCGCCGCCTGCCGGCGACTGATAGCGCCCAGTGGCCGTTTAGCAAGTCGGGGATCCGTCACCCTGCGCGCCCCGTTGCAGCGCACGGAACGGCGTGACGCCCCATTTTGATTCATTCGATGCGCCTCCGTGCGCCATCAAGCCCCGATTTTAGTGGCCCTGGCCGGTTGGCTCGGCTCTTGCTTTGACACACCCACAAGCAGCCAATGGCGGCTGCCTTCACAAACGACAAAGACGTCGCCTCACCCTCGCCCAACGGCGCCCGGTGACGCGACGTTTTTCGTTTTCGCCCCAACGCCCGGGGCTGGCGGCGCCGCTGTGATCCAGCGGCGCCGCCGGTAACGCTCTCAACCCAGCTGTGGCTTCGGCCGCAGGGCGTGGCACCACAAGTGCGGCGCCTCCCCGGCGGGTGCGGCCACCGTGTCCACGACCATGGTGTCTCGCGCCCGGCCGGGTTCCTTCTTGCTGACGAGGTGATCGATGAATAACAGTTTCTGGAAGGCCGGCCATACACCGACGCTGTTCGCCGCTTTTCTCTATTTCGATTTGAGCTTCATGGTCTGGTACCTGCTCGGGCCGCTGGCCGTGCAGATCGCCACTGCCCTCGAGCTGAGTGCCCAGCAGCGTGGCCTGATGGTCGCCACGCCGATCCTGGCCGGCGCCGTGTTGCGCATCTTCATGGGCCTGCTGGCCGATCGCCTGTCGCCGAAGACTGCCGGCCTGCTCGGCCAGGTCGTGGTGATCTGCTCGCTGTTCGCCGCCTGGAAGATCGGCATCCAGACCTATGAGCATGCGCTGCTGCTCGGCCTGTTCCTCGGTTTCGCCGGCGCAGCCTTCGCCGTCGCCCTGCCGCTCGCGTCCCAGTGGTACCCGGCCGAACACCAGGGCAAGGCCATGGGCATCGCCGGGGCAGGCAACTCCGGTACCGTCCTGGCGGCGATCTTCGCCCCCGGTCTGGCGGCCCTGTTCGGCTGGCAGAACGTGTTCGGCTGGGCGCTGATCCCGCTATTGATCACCCTGGTGATCTTTGCCCTGGTGGCGAAGAACGCCCCCGAGCGGCCCAAGCCGAAAGCCCTGGCCGACTACCTCAAGGCCCTGGGCGACCGCGACAGCTGGTGGTTCATGTTCTTCTACAGCGTCACCTTCGGCGGCTTCATCGGCCTGGCCAGCGCCCTGCCCGGCTACTTCAACGACCAGTACGGCCTGGACCCGGTGACCGCCGGCTACTACACCGCCGCCTGTGTCTGCGCCGGTAGCCTGCTGCGTCCGTTCGGCGGCGCCCTGGCCGACCGCATCGGCGGCATTCGCGCACTGCTGCTGATGTACACCCTCTCGTCGCTGTGCATCGCCGCGGTTGGCTTCAACCTGCCCAGCTCGGCGGCCGCACTGGCGCTGTTCGTCGCCGCCATGCTCGGCCTGGGCGCCGGCAATGGCGCGGTGTTCCAGCTGGTGCCGCAACGCTTTCGCAAGGAGATCGGCGTGATGACCGGCCTGGTCGGCATGGCCGGCGGTGTCGGTGGCTTCCTGCTGGCAGCCGGCCTCGGCGCCATCAAGCAGCACACGGGCGATTACCAACTGGGTCTGTGGCTGTTCGCCAGCCTCGGCGTGCTGGCCTGGGTCGGCCTGCACGGCGTCAAGCTGCGCTGGCGCACCACCTGGGGCTCGGCGGCGGTGACTGCCGCGCGGGTATAACAGACTAACGTAGGGTGGACGACGCTTTGCTCAGCGGCCAATCGCCGGCCCGGTAAAGCGCGCTCCACCCTACGCCCCGAGAAAGCTGAGGGTTGCGGCAAAGGCGGGCTGACCGACGGGGTGGCAATGCACTGGTCAGGCGCAACGAGGGAGCCGGCGACGGTCAAACCCTCAGCCCGGGCGCCAGCCCGCCTTTGCCACAGCCCTTAACCCAACAGGACTGCCTACATGGCCCTGCAACTGACCTTCGGCGAAGCAAGCGCCACCGGCCCCCGCCAGGAGAATCAGGACGCCATTCGCGTGGTCACCCCGGCGCCGGCGCTGGCGGTGAGCAAGGGCTACCTGTTCGCCCTGGCCGATGGCGTCAGCCAGTGCGCCGACGGCGGCCTGGCGGCGCGGGCGACCCTGCAGGCACTGGCCCTGGACTACTACTCGACCCCGGAAACCTGGGCGGTGGCGCAGTCGCTCGACCGCCTGCTGGTCGCCCATAATCGCTGGCTACAGGCCAATGGCGGCGGCCAGCCACTGTTGACCACCCTTACCGCCCTGGTCCTGCGCGGCCGGCGCTTCACCCTCGCACATGTCGGCGACTGCCGCGCCTATCGCTGGCTCGATGGCCAACTCGAGCGCATCAGCGAGGACCATGTCTGGGAGCAGCCCGGCATGCAGCATGTGCTCAAGCGCGCCATGGGCCTGGACCAGCACCTGATGGTCGACTACCTGGACGGCGAGCTGCGCCAGGGCGAAAGCTTCCTGCTGGTCAGCGACGGCGTCTGGGCCACCCTCGGCGATGCCGGCATCCAGCGCATCCTGCACGACGAAGCGGACCCCGCCGCGGCCTGTCGCGCCCTGGTCAGCGCCGCCCACCTGGCCGGCAGCCAGGATAACGCCAGCGCCCTGCAGGTGCGCATCGAGGGCTTGCCGGAGAGCGCCCTGGCCGACACCCTGGCCCAGCTCGAGCACTGGCCGCTGCCGCCCAAACTGCGCGAGGGCCAGGATTTCGAGGGTTGGCAGGTCGAGGGCGTGTTCGCCGAATCGCGCCAGTCGCTGGTCTACCGGGTGCGCGACAGCCAGGCGCGCCCCTGGCTGCTGAAGACCCTGCCGCTCAGCCGGGCCGATGAGCCGCAGGCCGGGCCGGCGCTGCTGCAGGAGGAATGGTTCCTGCGCCGCGTGGCCGGCCGCTATTCCCCGGAAATCCATCCCCTGCCCCGGCGCCAGCACCTCTACTACGTGCAACGCGAATATGCCGGCAAGACCCTGGCCGACCAGTTGCGCCAGGCCGGCCCACTCGGCCTGCCGCAATGGCTGGAGATCGCCACGCGCCTGGTCAAGGCCCTGGGCATGCTGCATCGTCGCAACATCCTGCACCGCGACATCAAGCCGGAAAACCTCCTGTGGAGCGACGACGGCGAGTTGCGCGTGCTGGATTTCGGCCTCGCCTACTGCCCCGGCCTGTCCCGTGACGAGCCCGGCAGCCTGCCCGGCACCCCCAGCTATATTGCGCCGGAGGCCTTCGCCGGCAGCGCCCCCGACGTCCGTCAGGATCTCTATGCCGCCGGGGTGACTCTCTATCACCTGCTGACCGGCCACTATCCCTATGGCGAGATCGAGGCCTTCCAGCACCCGCGCTTCGGCAACCCGACCGCGGCCAGCCGCTACCGCCCCGACCTGCCGAGCTGGATCGACGAGAGCCTCAATCGCGCGGTCAGCGCCGCTCCGGCGCAACGCTACGAAACGGCCGAGGAATGGCTGCTGGTCCTCGAGCAAGGGGAACGCCAGGCCTTGAGCAGCCGGCCGCGGCCCCTGCTCGAACGCGAACCGCTGAAGGTCTGGCGCAGCGTCGCCCTGCTGGCGCTGCTGCTCAACCTGGTCCTGCTGATCCTGCTGCTGAAGTAGTAGCTGCCTCCGACTGGTGCGCGCACCAGAAAGGCGCGCGCCGCCTTAAACGGGTGCAGGAAAACTGCCTGAAAACCCCGACCCAGCCAGCCAATCGCCCGCATTACGGGGGCTTCATGGAATTGGCACAGTCTCTGCTTAGGTATTGGCACAATTTCATAAAGTACGGCCTTCAACGTAGAAGACCGCACTTCCCGAGAGAACGGGACTTGGACAAAGGCGTCCTCGCTAGGTGACTAGCGGGACGCCTTTTTTGTTTTCCGGTTATGCAGGACGGTGAGAAACCATGAAAAAACTCAAATTGGTAATGATCGGTAACGGCATGGCCGGCGTGCGGACGCTCGAAGAGCTGATCAAGCTCGCCCCGGACCTGTACGACATCACCGTGTTCGGTGCCGAGCCGCACCCGAACTACAACCGCATCCTGCTCTCGCCGGTGCTGGCCGGCGAACAGACCTTCGAGGAGATCGTCCTCAACGACCTCAACTGGTACGCGCAGAACGACATCAAGCTGCTGCTCGGACGCAAGGTGGTGCAGATCGACCGCAAGCAGCGCCGGGTCATCGCCGAGGATGGCAGCGAAGCCGAGTACGACCGCCTGCTCATCGCCACCGGCTCCAACCCCTTCATCCTGCCGATCCCGGGCAAGGACCTGGATGGCGTGATCGGCTACCGCGACATCGCCGACACCCAGCGGATGATGGACACCGCCAAGACCCACAAGCACGCCGTGGTCATCGGCGGCGGCCTGCTCGGCCTGGAAGCGGCCAACGGCCTCAAGCTGCGCGGCATGGACGTCACCGTGGTGCACCTGGGCGACTGGCTGCTGGAACGCCAGCTCGACCGCACCGCCGGCGACCTGCTGCAGCAATCCCTGGAAGACCGCGGCCTGAAGTTCCTCCTGCCCAAGCAGACCGCCGAGTTGCTGGACAACGGCGAAGGCCGGGTCTGCGCGGTCAAGTTCAAGGACGGCGAGGTGATCCCGGCCGATCTGGTGGTGATGGCCGCCGGTATCCGCCCCAACACCGAGCTGGCGGAAAAAGCCGGGATCGCCTGCAATCGCGGCATCCTGGTCAACGACACCCTGCAGACCTACGACCCGCGGGTCTATGCCATCGGCGAATGCGCCAGCCACCGCGGCATCGCCTACGGTTTGGTGGCGCCGCTGTTCGAGCAGGCCAAGGTCTGCGCCAACCACCTGGCCCAGCTCGGCTTCGCCCGCTACCAGGGCTCGGTGACCTCGACCAAGCTCAAGGTCACCGGCATCGACCTGTTCTCCGCCGGCGAGTTTATGGGCGCCGAAGGCACCGAGACCATCACCCTGTCCGACCCGATCGGCGGCGTGTACAAGAAGCTGGTGATCAAGGACGACGTACTGGTCGGCGCCTGCCTGTACGGCGACACCGCCGACGGCGGCTGGTACTTCCGGCAGATCCGCGAGAACCACAACGTCAGCGAGATCCGCGACCACCTGATGTTCGGCGAGAACGCCATCGGCGACGTCGGCCACCAGGGCGCCGACAAGACCGCCAACATGGCCGACAGCGCTGAGGTCTGCGGCTGCAACGGCGTGTGCAAGGGCACCATCGTCAAGGCCATCCAGGAGAACGGCCTGTTCTCGGTCGACGAGGTCAAGAAGCACACCAAGGCCGCCAGCTCCTGCGGCTCCTGCGCCGGCCTGGTCGAGCAGATCCTGATCAGCACCGTCGGCGGCGCCGCCGACGTCAAGCCCAAGAGCGAGAAGGCCATCTGCGGCTGCTCCGAGCTCAACCACGGGCAGATCCGTAAGGCGATCCGCGACGAGCACCTGGTCACCATGGCCCAGACCATGGAGTTCCTCAACTGGAGTACGCCCAACGGCTGCGCCACCTGCCGCCCGGCGCTGAACTACTACCTGATCTCCACCTGGCCGGGCGAAGCCAAGGACGACCCGCAGTCGCGCCTGATCAACGAGCGCGCCCACGCCAACATCCAGAAGGACGGCACCTACTCGGTGGTGCCACGCATGTGGGGCGGCGTGACCAACCCGTCGGAGCTGCGGCGCATCGCCGACGTCGCCGACAAGTACAACGTGCCCATGGTCAAGGTCACCGGCGGCCAGCGCATCGACCTGCTGGGCATCAAGAAGGACGACCTGCCCGCCGTGTGGAAGGACCTCGACATGCCCTCCGGGCACGCCTATGGCAAGTCCATTCGCACCGTGAAGACCTGCGTCGGTAGCGAGTTCTGCCGCTTCGGCACGCAGAACTCGACCCAGCTGGGTATCGACCTGGAGCACGACCTGTTCAATATGTGGTCGCCGCACAAGGTCAAGCTGGCCGTCTCCGGCTGCCCGCGCAACTGCGCCGAGGCCGGCATCAAGGACGTCGGCATCATCGGCGTGGACTCTGGCTGGGAGATGTACATCGGTGGCAACGGCGGGATCAAGACCGAGGTCGCCGAGTTCTTCGTCAAGCTCAAGACCGCCGAAGAGGTACGCGAATACAACGGCGCCTTCCTCCAGCTATACCGCGAGGAAGCCTTCTACCTGGAGCGCACTGTGCACTACATGCAGCGCGTGGGCATGGATCACATCAAGAAGGCCGTGCTGGAAGACGAGGACAACCGCAAGGCGCTCAACGCCCGCCTGCAGTTCGCCCTGTCGTTCGAGCAGGATCCCTGGCAGGAACGCATTGCCCAGCCGCAACTGAAGAAAGAATTCGACCGCATCCCGGTCGTCGACGCCCTGGAGACCGCCCTATGAACTGGCTGGATATCTGTGCCCTGGAAGAGATCAACACGCTCGGCTCGCGCATCGTCGCCGGCCCCAAGGGCGATATCGCGGTGTTCCGCACCGCCGGCGACGAGGTCTTCGCCCTCGACGACCGCTGCCCGCACAAGGGCGGCCCGCTGTCCCAGGGGCTGATCTACGGCAAGCGGGTGGCCTGCCCCCTGCACAATTGGCAGATCGAGCTGGAATCGGGCGAAGCGGTCGCCCCCGATGTCGGCTGCGCCCACCGTCACCATGCCAAGGTGGAGAACGGCCGGGTGCTGCTGGCCCTGAACACCGCCGAAAAGTGCGCATAAGCCCTAGGGTGGAAAACGCCGCCGGCTTTTCCACCGCCCCGTACCGGTGGACCAGCGCCGCGCCGTCCACCCTACGTCTGTAGGAGCCCGAATCATGGCCAGCCCCACGCAAATCACCGCCTCGACCTGCTGCTACTGCGGTGTCGGCTGCGGCGTGCTGATCGAGCACGACGACGAGAAGATCCTCGGCGTCCAAGGCGACCCCGAGCACCCGGCCAACTTCGGCAAGCTGTGCAGCAAGGGTGCGACCCTGCACCTGACCGGCGACCTCGACGCCCGCGGTCTCTACCCCGAGCTGCGCCTGGGCAAGGGCATGGCCCGTGCCCGCAGCGACTGGGACAGCGCCCTCGATCACGCCGCCAACCAGTTCGCAGCCACCATCCGCGAGCACGGCCCGGACAGCGTCGCCTTCTACATATCCGGCCAGCTGCTGACCGAGGACTACTACGCCTTCAACAAGCTGGCGCGCGCCCTGGTCGGCACCAACAACCTCGACAGCAACTCGCGCCTGTGCATGAGCTCGGCCGTCGTCGGCTATAAGCGCAGCCTCGGCGCCGACGCCCCGCCCTGCAACTACGAGGACATCGAGCAGAGCGACTGCCTGCTGATCGCCGGCTCCAACATGGCCTACGCTCACCCGGTGCTGTTCCGCCGCCTGGAGGAAGCCAAGGCCAGGCGCCCTGACATGCGCATCATCGTCGTCGATCCGCGGCGCACCGACACCTGCGAGCTGGCCGACCTGCACCTGGCGATCCTGCCCGGTACCGACGTCGCCCTGTTTCACGGCCTCCTGCACATCCTCATGTGGGAAGGCTGGATCGACCGCGCCTTCATCGACGCCCACACCGACGGTTTCGACGCCCTCAAGGCGCTGGTGCGCGACTACAGCCCGGCTATGGTCGCCGAACTGTGCGGCATCTCGGTCGAGGACCTGCAGAGCTGCGCGCGGATGATCGGCAGCGCACCGAGCTTCCTCTCGCTGTGGTGCATGGGGCTGAACCAGTCCAGCGCCGGCAGCGCCAAAAACAGCGCGCTGATCAACCTGCACCTGGCCACCGGCCAGATCGGCAAGCCCGGCGCCGGCCCCTTCTCCCTCACCGGCCAGCCCAATGCCATGGGCGGTCGCGAAACCGGCAGCCTGTCCAACCTGCTGCCCGGCCACCGCGATGCCGGCAATGCCGAGCACCGTGCCGAAGTCGCCGCCTACTGGGGCGTCGAGGGCCTGCCGGCAAGCACCGGCCTGACGGCCGTCGAACTGTTCGAGGCGGTCCGCGCCGGCAAGATCAAGGCCCTGTGGATCGCCTGCACCAACCCGGCGCAATCGCTGCCGGACCAGACCCGCGTGCATGAGGCCCTCGCCGCCTGCCCGTTTGTCGTCGTGCAGGAGGCATTCTTCACCACCGAGACCTGTCACTACGCCGACCTGCTCCTGCCCGCGGCCAGCTGGGGCGAGAAGGAAGGCAGCGTGACCAACTCCGAGCGGCGCGTCAGCCATGTGCGCCGCGCCGTGCCAGCGCCCGCAGAGGCGCGGCCGGACTGGGCGATCACCAGTGATTTCGCCCGTCGCCTGGAACAACTGCTGCGCCCCGGCCTGCCCAGCCTGTTTGCCTTCGACAGCCCCGAGGCGCTGTTCGAGGAGTACAAATACCTGACCCAGCACCGCGACCTCGACCTGTGCGGTCTGAGCTATGCGCTGCTGGACGACCAAGGTCCCCAGCAATGGCCATTCCCGGCCGGCGCTACCCGGGGAACCCCACGCCTGTATGGCGATGGCCGCTTCCCCACCGATAATGGCCGCGCGCAGTTTCTCGCCGAGCCCTACCGCGCGCCCAAGGAGAAACGCGAGGCGCGCTTCCCGCTGACCCTCAACACCGGTCGCCTGCGCGACCAGTGGCATGGCATGAGCCGCACCGGCACCGCCGCGCGCCTGTTCGGCCACGTCGAAGAGGCGGTGCTCAGCCTGCATCCGGACGAACTGCGCCGGCGTCGCCTGCAGGCCGGCGACCTGATTCAGGTGCGCAGCCGCCGCGGCAGCCTGGTGCTGCCGGTACAGGCCGACAAGGGCGTGCGCTCCGGCCAGGCCTACCTGCCGATGCACTGGGGCGATCGCTTCCTCAAGGGCCTGGGCAGCAACGTGCTGACCCTGCCCGCCTGCGATCCCCTGTCCAAACAGCCGGAGCTCAAGCATGCGGGCATCCAGGTGGAGAAGGCCGAGTTGCCCTGGCAACTGTTCGCCCTGGTCGAAGGCAACGTGCAGCAGCGTTTCAAAGCGCTGCGGCCGCTGTTCGAAGGTTTCGCCTACGCCAACCTGACACTCACCGGCCGCGAGCGCCCCGCGCTGCTGATCCGAGCCGCCGCGGCCGCTGCGCCGGACGCCGAACTGCTGGCGCAGATCGATGCGCTGCTGGGCGTTGACCAGGGTCCGGTGCTGGCCTATGACGACCCCCGTCGCGCCGTGGGCAAGCGCGTTCGCATCGAGGACGGCCGCATCCACAGCATCCGCCTGGCCGGCGAAACCGCCGCGCGCGACTGGCTGAAGAGCCTGTGGAGCGAAGGCCAGGCCGATGCCGACCTGCGCCGCTGGCTGCTGGCGCCGCTGTCCACGCCACCGGGCACGGCGGCGACCAGCAAAGCCAGCAAGACCCTGTGCAACTGTCTGAACGTCAGTGAGGGCGCGGTATGCGCCGGCATCGAGCGCGGCCTGGACCTCGACGGCCTCAAGCAGGAACTCAAGTGCGGCACCAGCTGCGGCTCCTGCGTACCGGAAATCAAACGACTGCTGAGCGCTGCGCCAATAGCCGCGACTGCATGACCCTGGGTGGAAGAACGCGCTGCGTTTTCCACCCAGGCAACCACTTCCGTGGGTATCGCTTCGCGCTTACCCACCCTACGCGAGGTACCTGATATGAGCGCGAAAGTCTGGCTGGTGGGCGCCGGCCCCGGCGATCCGGAACTCTTGACCCTCAAGGCCGTGAAGGCCCTGGGCCAGGCCGAGATCGTGCTGATCGACGATCTGGTCAACCCGGCCGTGCTGGAACACTGCCCGGGCGCCCGGATAGTGCCGGTGGGCAAGCGTGGCGGTTGCCGTTCCACCCCGCAGGCCTTCATCCACCGCCTGATGCTGCGCTACGCGCGCCAGGGCAAGTGCGTGGTGCGTCTGAAGGGCGGCGATCCGTGCATCTTCGGCCGCGGCAGCGAAGAAGCCGACTGGCTGAATGCCCACGGCATCGAGGTGGAAATGGTCAACGGCATCACCGCCGGGCTGGCCGGCGCCACCCAGTGCGGCATCCCGCTGACCCTGCGCGGCGTGGCCCGCGGCGTGACCCTGGTCACCGCCCACACCCAGGACGACAGCCGCCTGAACTGGCAGGCGCTGGCCCAGGGCGGCACTACCCTGGTGGTCTACATGGGCGTGGCGAAACTGGCGGAAATTCGCGCCAGCCTGCTGGCCGGCGGCATGCGTGCCGACATGCCGGTGGCCATGATCGAGAACGCCTCCCTGCCGCAGCAACGCGAGTGCCGCAGCAGCCTGGCGGCGATGCAGCTGGACGCCGAGGCATTCGCCCTGCAGAGCCCGGCCATCCTGGTGATCGGCGAGGTCGCCGCCGCACAACAAATACTGCCAATGGCAGCCAGCGCCTAACCGCTTCGCTCCTGCGGAGTTGTTCTTGCCCGGCCTCTGGCCGGGCTTTTTTCTGGGCAAAGAAAAACCCGGCCGAAGCCGGGTTTCTCTACTGCAGCAGATCGATTACTGCTTGATCTGCGCTTCCACTTCGGCTTCTACGCGACGGTTGATCGCGCGGCCGGCGTCGGTGGCGTTGTCGGCAACCGGACGCGACTCGCCGTAACCGGCGGCATTGACGCGCTCGGCCGGTACGCCGTACTGATTGACCAGCACTGCGCGAACGGCATTGGCACGCTGCTCGGACAACTTCTGGTTGTAGGCGTCGCTACCCTTGGAGTCGGTGTGACCTTCCACGGTAGTGGTGGTCTGCGGGTACTGGTTCATGAAGTCGGCCAGGCTCTTGATGTCACCGTAGCTCTCTTGCTTGACCTGGGCCTTGTCGAAGTCGAACTTGACGTCCAGTTCGACGCGAACCATTTCCATCGGCTCTTCCACCTGCGCAACAGGCTCAGGCATCGGCTCGGGAGCAGCAACAGGCGCTGGCGCCGGAGCCGGCTTGCTACCGCCACCGAAGTTCATGCCCACGCCCATGCCGGCAGCCCATTCGGTCTGATTGGCGTCGATGTTGTACATGCCATCCAGGCCGGCGCGAGCGTAGAAGTTGTCGTTGAAGAAGTACTTCACCCCGGTGCCGACATTGGCGAAGGTGGAGTGATCACGACCGGTACGCGCCGGTACGTTGCTGATGTTCTGGTGGGCAACACCCGCGGATACGTAGGGGCGCAGCGCCTCGTCCTGACCACCGAAGTGGTAGGTGGCGTCCAGGCCTGCCAGATTGCCCTTGATGTTCTTGTTGCCAGTACCGTTTTCCGAACGGATGTCGTGGTATTCGCCGTAGGAAAGACCCAGCGAGACGTCATCGGTCAGGTAATAGCCAACGGACCCGCCCAGCAGATTGCCGTTGGACATGTCGCTAGAGCTGTCGGTCATGTAGCGCTTGCCGAAAGCTTCCACCTCGACTGCGCCTTGGCCTTGAGCCAGCGCACCCATAGAGGAAGCAGCAACAAAAGAGCCAATGACTACGCCTAAGGTGTTTTTCAGATTCATGCGTAAGATTCCATCTTGGTGATTGATTGAGTTGCGAACACGAGGGCACACAAATCGGCGGCGAGCTTAGCAGAACTGGCCGTTACGAATAAGAGATGTGCACTAAAAATAAATTAACTTTCGGTAACGCCTGAAAACTTTTCGCGCAATCGATCGAGTGCACGTTTATAGCGCATTTTCGTAGCGCTCAGGCCCATGTGCATGATGTCGGCAATCTCCTGGAACTCCAGCTCTGCGACAAAGCGCAGCACCAGAATTTCCCGGTCGATCGGATTGACATGCACCAGCCAGCGATCCAGTCCCGCACGATCCTCTACTTTCGGCGCCTTTTCTTCCGACGCCTCCTCCAGCGGATCCAGACTCAGCGCATCCATCAAGCGACGCTTGCGCCGCTCCTTGCGGTACTGGGTAATACACTCGTTGTAGGTAATGCTGTATAGCCAAGTCTTGAATTTCGACTTGCCTTCAAAGTTCTTCAAACCGTAGAGAACTTTAAGCATGACCTCCTGACAGACATCGTCGGCGTCCCGTTCGTTCCCCAAATAGCGTGCACAAACATTGAACAGGGTGCGCTGATAGCGACGCATCAGTTCTTCATAGGCACGGGTAACATGAAACAACTCGTCATGCGCGCGCGCCACCAGCTCCTCATCCGAGAGCTCGCGGGGGTCATAGCGCATGGACAGCGATTGGGCTTTATTCAAAACGAGTCGAGCCGACAGTCGGGACAAAGACCGTCCCCGCCGGGATATAACAGCCTGCGGGGATGGCGGCATAGAGTAGCAGGGATTGATGCCTTAGCGGCTGCTGACTCGCTGTTCGAGCATGGTGCGATTGGCCACGGAGACCAACTCGCCCTCCTCGGTCAGGACAATGGTCTTGACCGTGCCAATTTCCTCGATCTGCCCTTCGACCTCGCCGATCTGAACCTGTTGCCCAACCTGATACAGCTCTCGCACGTAGATGCCGGCGAGGATCTGCGCGGCGATTTCCCGGCTGCCCAGGCCCAATGCCAGCGCCACCGCCAGGCCGACCGAGATCAGCACGATGGCGATGACGTTGTTCAGCAGGTCGGTCTTGACCTCCAGTTGGCCGATCGCCACCGAAATGCTGATGATGATCACCAAGCCCTGGGCGATTCGTCCGAGCCCGTGGGCGTAGTCGAGGCCAACGCCCTCGGCGGCGCCACGCACCACCCCGCTGACCAGCTGTGCCAGCAGTACCCCGGCGAGCAGTACCAGTGCGGCGCCGAACACCTTCGGCAGATACAGGGCCAATACGTCGAGGGTCGCCGAGACCCGCTCCAGGCCGAGCGATTCGGCGGCCGACACGAGGAAGATCAACAAGACGAACCAGTAGACGATCTTGCCGACCAGGGTCGATACCGGCACCTGGATACCGGCGCGCCCCAGCAGCTTGGTCAGGCCGGTACCGGCCATCAGGCGGTCCAGCCCCAGCTTGCCGAGCAATTTCGACAACAGGGTGTCGAGCAACTTGGCCACGACAAAACCGAGCAGCACCAGGATCAACGCGACGAACAGGTTCGGAATAAAACCGGCAACCTTGGTCCAGAGTGCGGTCATCGCGCTAATCAGGCTATGAGTCCAGGGGTCGAGTTCCATTTCAGTCAGCCTTATCGGGAGAACGAGCGGTAGAGTGGCGGCGCGATACCGGCGATACGTGCGCAGATCCATTGTTCAGGGCGATCATCAGCGCACCGAGCCAATGCCCCATCAGGCTGAACAGATCGCCCGCGCCAACCTGGCGGTTGGCGGTCTTCAATACGCGGTGCAGACAGGCATCATCGTCATGATCGGACGGAGAGGAGTTGAGCAAATCGCGCAGTGATTGTTCGAATGGATCGTGCATGAAAGCACCTCACAGGACGTTTCGGCTAGACGAGATGAGCCGTCATCGAGTCACATCAGAGCCAGCGCCAGCGGCGGAACAACCACCACTGGCCGAGGCCGATGGCTGCCATGAGCAGGCAGGCGACGAGGAAGCCGTAGGTGCTGTCCGCGCCGGGCATGCCGCCGACGTTGATGCCCAGCAGGCCGGTGAGAAAACTCATGGGCAGGAACACCATGGTGATGATGCTGAAGCGGTACATGATGCGGTTCATCCGCTCGTCCATCCGCCGGCTCTCGGCATCCAGCACCAGGCTGACCCGCTCGCGCGTCAGTTCGAGCTCTTCGAGATAACGGGTCAGGCGGTTGTGCAGCTCGTTCCAGTAGTCGCTGTCGTCGGCCATGAACCAGGGCACCTGATTGCGACTGAGTTGCGCGTAGATATCCCGCTGCGGCGCAAGAAAGCGGCGCAGCCCGGCGGCCCGGCGGCGCAGCTGCAGCAGCTGATCATGGTTGGGCATATGCCGCTCGTCGGCGTCGATCAGGTCCTCCTGGGCATCGACCCGATCGGCCAACTCGGTGACCAGGGCATCGACCTTGTCGGTCAGGTGATCGGCCAGGCTGAGTATCAGCTCGGAGGAGGTCTTCGGGCCGGTGCCGGCCTGTAGCTCGCGAATGACATCCTCGGTCGCCCGCAAGGGGCGCATGCGCAGGGAGATGGCGCGCCGCGCATCGGCGAAGATGCGCACCGAGACCATGTCCTCGGGCTCGGCCCCGGGATTGAGGTTGACCCCGCGCAGAAACAGCAGTAGGTCGTGGCTGGGCAGGCAGAGCAGGCGCGGCCGGGTATTTTCCTCCAGCAACAGGTCACAGGCGAACTCGCCGAGCCCGCTTTCGCCACGCAGCCAGGCCTGGGTCTGCGGATGGCTGCGGTCCCAGTGCAGCCACAGGCTCTCCTGTTCGGCCAACTGCAGTTCGGCCAAATCCTCGTGGCCGATCGCGCGGGCGCCGCCCCGCCCATCCAGGACGAAGGCGTGCACCAAGCCCCTGGCGCTGTCGGTCTCGTGCATGGCTATTCGCCCCGGCATCGGCTACTCCGGCATCGTCAGGGCGCTGGGCGAGACGATGATGCCGTTGTTGTCAGCGTACAGGTAGTCGCCCGGGCGGAAGGTGATGCCGCCGAAGGTCACCGCAACATTGAGGTCGCCGATGCCGCGCTTGTCGGTCTTCATCGGATGGCTGGCCAGGGCCTGGATGCCGAGGTCGGTCTGCGCCAGCACATCGACATCGCGCACGCAGCCATAGACCACTATGCCTTCCCAGCCATTCTTCGCCGCCTTTTCAGCGAGCATGTCGCCGAGCAGCGCACGGCGCATGGAAGCGCCGCCATCGACCACCATGACCTTGCCCTGGCCAGGCTCCTCGACCAGTTCCTTGACCCGCGAGTTGTCCTCGAAGCACTTGACGGTGACGATCTCGCCACCGAAGGAATCGCGACCGCCGAAGTTGCTGAACATCGGCTCGACGACCTGCACCAGTTCCGGATAGGCGTCACACAGGTCGGGGGTGATGTAATGCATGGCAAAGCTCCTTGAAGAGGATGGAAATCGGGTACTACAGCTCGATGCCGAGGCGATCGGCAGCACAGGCCAGCGGCAGCCGAACGAGACCGGCGTGGGGTGCATTCAGCGCCCGCCCACGACTCAGGTCGAACGCGACGCCCTGACGCGCACAGCGCAGCAGGGTACTGCCTCGAGTGGTGTTGAACGGGGGTGCGCGCTGGTGCGGGCAGCGGTTCTCCAGCCATCAGGTGCGCCCCTCGCCGACCAGAGACAGAAGGCTGCGACCCCGGCCTGGCGACAGCCTTCCTCGAGGCTCAGCAAGCGCCCCAGGACAACGAACACCCACCCCCGCCGACCACAAAAAGTGACCATCTCGCCGACTAGCGTCACATCTTAGCCGGATAGCCCCTAGGATGGTATCTCGAGCTCTCCCGTTGCCGCCTGGCATGGCACCGGCGAGCCATCGCGCAGCCAGCGCTCCACCAGCGGCCAGACCTCGGCCTGCGCCTGCTTGCTAACCAGCATCTCGACATGCCCGAAGTCGCTGGAGAAGCCCTGCTGCTTGCCCAGGCAGACATACTCGCGGATCGCCGAGCCGAACTGCTCGAGCAGCTTGCGGCAGGCCCAAGCCGGGTCCTGCCGATCGCCCGCCGCCGCCACCGCCATCACCGGCACACGCACCGTACACAGACCCGCCCACCAGTCACGCTGCTCGTCACCGAAACGGCCGAACAAGCCGTGCCAACGCAGGCTCTCCAGCACCAGGCCGATCGGCTCGTCCTCGGGACCACGCCTGAGCCGCGAACCCGACACCAGGGCAAAGCGCTTGAGCAGCAGGCGCCCGCCCCACTCCACCGGCGGCAGCTTCAGCGGCCAGTAGATGCGACTGATCTGACTGCCGAACAGCGCCACCGAGGCCATCTGCGCCTCATCCAGATAGCCCCCGCCCAATGCGCCGGCCAGGGTGATCCCACCCAGCGAGTGGCCCAGCCAATGCGCCGGCTGCGGGTTCTGCTCGAAGACGAAGGCGCCAATGGCCGGCAAGTCGTAGCGCACGTAGTCCCTGACGGTGTTGTGCCGGTAGCCCCGGTTGCGTGGCGACAGCCCGTGACCGCGCATTTCGGCGATCCACACGTCGAAACCGGCACGCGCCAGATGGGGCCCCAGGCCGATGCCCTTGGGCGAATACCAGAAACGACGGTTGGAAAAACTCCCGGGAATCAGGATCACCGGCACGCCGCGATGAGCCTCGTGGCCGACTCGGCCGAGCCGGGTCAGCGCCAGCTCGACGCTCGGATCCGGACTGTTGCCCGGCTTGAGGCGATAGACATCCTCGCTCAGGTCACCGCGAAACTCCGCGCTGACCAGGGCGACGGGGAAAAGCACGCTGCTACTCTGCATCTTCGCTCTGGCACAAAAAAGGGCAGGATCGACCTGCCCTTGAACAAGGAAGTAAGCGGTCGATCAGGCCGGCTGGCCTTCGGCCAGGAAGAACCAGGTATCCAGTACCGAATCCGGGTTCAACGAGACGCTTTCGATGCCCTGCTCCATCAGCCAGCGCGCCAGATCCGGGTGGTCCGAAGGCCCCTGCCCGCAGATGCCGATGTACTTGCCGGCCTTGTTGCAGGCGGCAATGGCATTGGCCAGCAGCTTCTTCACCGCCGGATTACGCTCATCGAACAGGTGGGCGACGATGCCGGAGTCGCGATCCAGGCCCAGGGTCAGCTGGGTCAGGTCGTTGGAACCGATGGAGAAGCCGTCGAAATGCTCGAGGAACTCTTCGGCGAGAATCGCGTTGGACGGCAGCTCGCACATCATGATCACCCGCAGGCCGTTCTCGCCGCGCTTGAGGCCATTGCTGGCGAGCAGTTCGACCACCTGGCTGGCTTCGCCGAGGGTGCGCACGAACGGCACCATGATCTCGACGTTGGTCAGGCCCATCTCGTTGCGCACCTTCTTCATCGCCCGGCATTCCAGCTCGAAGCAGTCGCGGAAGGATTCGCTGATGTAACGCGAGGCGCCGCGGAAGCCGAGCATCGGGTTCTCTTCTTCCGGCTCATACAGCTTGCCGCCGATCAGGTTGGCGTACTCGTTGGACTTGAAGTCCGACAGGCGCACGATGACCTTCTTCGGCCAGAAGGCCGCGGCCAGGGTGCTGATACCCTCGACCAGCTTCTCGACGTAGAAGTCCACCGGGTCGGCGTAGCCGGCAGTGCGCTTCTCGACGCTGTCCTTGATCTCGGCCGGCAGGCCGGCGAAGTTCAGCAGCGCCTTGGGGTGCACGCCGATCATGCGGTTGATGATGAACTCCAGGCGCGCCAGGCCGACACCGGCGTTGGGCAGCTGGGCGAAATCGAAGGCGCGATCCGGGTTACCGACGTTCATCATGATCTTGAACGGCAAATCCGGCATGGCGTCCACCGAATTGGTGCGCACATCGAAGCCCAGCTCGCCCTCGAAGATGAAGCCGGTGTCGCCCTCGGCGCAGGACACGGTAACGCCCTGGCCATCGGTGAGCACCTGGGTCGCATTGCCGCAGCCGACCACGGCCGGAATTCCCAGTTCGCGGGCGATGATCGCCGCGTGACAGGTACGACCACCGCGGTTGGTGACGATGGCGCTGGCGCGTTTCATCACCGGTTCCCAATCCGGGTCGGTCATGTCGGAGACCAGCACGTCGCCCGGCTGGACCTTGTCCATCTCGGCGATGTCGTTGATCACCCGCACCTTGCCGGCGCCGATCTTCTGGCCGATGGCACGCCCCTCGACCAGCACGGTGCCGGTTTCCTTGAGCAGGTAGCGCTCCATCACGTTGACGTTGGTGCGGCTCTTCACGGTTTCGGGACGGGCCTGGACGATGTACAGCTTGTCGTCGTCTCCGTCCTTGGCCCACTCGATGTCCATCGGTCGGCCGTAGTGCTTCTCGATGATCATGGCCTGCTTGGCCAGCTCGCTGACCTCGGCGTCGGTCAGACAGAAACGGGCGCGATCGGCGCGATCGACATCGACCACCTTGACCGACTTGCCGGCCTTGGCTTCATCGCCATAGACCATCTTGATCGCCTTGCTGCCCAGGTTGCGGCGCAGGATGGCCGGGCGACCGGCTTCCAGGGTCTGCTTGTGGACGTAGAATTCGTCGGGGTTGACCGCACCCTGGACCACGGTTTCACCCAGGCCGTAGGCGCCGGTGATGAACACCACGTCGCGGAAGCCCGACTCGGTGTCGAGGGTGAACATCACCCCGGCGGTGCCGGTTTCCGAACGGACCATGCGCTGCACCCCTGCGGACAGGGCGACCAGCTTGTGGTCGAAGCCCTGGTGCACGCGGTAGGCAATGGCGCGGTCGTTGAACAGCGAGGCGAATACCTCCTTGGCGGCGCGAATCACGTTGTCCACGCCGCGGATATTCAGGAAGGTTTCCTGCTGGCCGGCAAAGGACGCGTCCGGCAGGTCTTCGGCCGTGGCCGAGGAGCGTACGGCCACGGCCATGTTGTCGTTGCCGCCGGCCATTTCTGCGAAGGCGACGCGAATCTGCTTGTCCAGTTCGGTCGGAAGCTCGGCCTCCATCACCCACTGGCGAATCTGCGCGCCGGTCTTGGCCAGGGCGTTGACGTCATCGACGTCGAGGGCGTCCAGGGCGGCGTGGATCTGGGCGTTGAGGCCGCTCTGCTCGAGAAAATCGCGGTAGGCCTGAGCGGTAGTGGCAAAACCACCTGGAACCGAAACGCCAGCACCTGCGAGGTTGCTGATCATCTCGCCGAGGGATGCGTTCTTGCCCCCCACATGCTCAACATCGTGATTGCCGAGCTTATCGAGGGAAACTACGTACTCTACCAAGGTGATCTCTCCACTTATGGTGTAGGAAAAGCTCAAGGGGCTGGGGAAACTCGGCGGTGCTAGCCCGCGCGGTTGTGGCCTGGCCCTGGAAAATAAGTAACAATGCAGGCCAGTTCGGCCCTGCAAAAGCGGGCCTATGATAGCCAAGAATCGTTCCCAGCTTAAGGCCCATGGCGCAAATGAAACGAACCGCTTTCTTTATCTCCGACGGCACCGGCATCACGGCCGAGGCGCTGGGCCAAAGCCTGCTGGCGCAATTTGACAGCATCGGCTTCACCAAACTCACGCGCCCCTACATCGACAGCGTGGAAAAAGCGCGCGCCATGGTACAACAAATCAACAATGCTGCCGAGAATGACGGCTGCCGGCCGATCATCTTCGACACCATCGTCAACCAGGACATTCGCGACATCCTGGCCCAGTCCAACGGCTTCATGATCGACATCTTCTCGACCTTCCTCGCCCCCCTGGAGCAGGAACTGACCTCACACTCGTCCTATTCGGTGGGCAAATCCCACTCCATCGGGCAAAACTCCAACTACATGGAGCGCATCGAGGCGGTCAACTTCGCCCTGGACAACGACGACGGCGCGCGCACCCACTACTACGACAAGGCCGACCTGATCCTGGTCGGTGTGTCGCGCTGCGGCAAGACCCCGACCTGCCTGTACATGGCCATGCAGTACGGCATTCGCGCGGCCAACTACCCGCTCACCGAAGACGACATGGAGCGCCTGCAGCTGCCCGCCGCCCTGAAGAAGTACAAGGACAAGCTGTTCGGCCTGACCATCGACCCCGATCGTCTCACCGCGATTCGCAACGAGCGCAAGCCCAACAGCCGCTATGCCAGCTACGCGCAATGCGAGTTCGAGGTGCGCGAGGTGGAGAACCTGTTCCGCCGCGAGAACATCAACTTCATCAACTCCACGCATTTCTCGGTGGAGGAAATTTCGGCCAAGATCCTGGTGGAGAAAGGAGTCGAGCGACGTTTGAAGTAACAGGCATAAGCCTTTGATAATTTGAGAAAAAGCCCGCGTGATGCGGGCTTCTTTATGCGCTTTCTTGGTTGCGCATCGCCTGAGGTGCAACCTTTTGTCGCAGGCGCCGGGCAAGCACGACCTCATCTCCTGCGGACTGCTATCCAGTCGAGTATTGAGCGAGTAGGCTTTTCCGTCGAGCATCGCCCAGCTCAGATCACCAGGAGATCGACGAAACGCTGCACCGGCGTGGCTTCCAGGCGCGCCGGGTCCGCGCACAACGCGAATATCTCGGCGCTGCGGCGCGCGGCGAAGCGGGTCGCCAGGTTGGCCTTGAACTTGTCCTCCAGCAGCGGAATGCCCTCGGCGCGCCGGCGACGGTGGCCAACGGGGTACTCGACCTCGACCTTCTCGGTGCAGCTGCCGTCCTTGAAGAACACCTGCACCGCATTGGCGATCGAACGCTTGCCGGCCTCCAGGTACTCGCGGCTGTAACGCGGGTCCTCGACGACCTCCATCTTGTCGCGCAACTGGTCGATGACCGGATGGGCGGCATGGAAGGCGTCTTCGTAGTGCTCGGCCACCAGGCCGCCGAACGCCAGGGGCACGGCGGTCATGTATTGGATGCAGTGGTCGCGGTCGGCCGGGTTGGCGAGCTTGCCCACCTTGGAAATGATGCGGATCGCCGACTCCTGGGTACTGATGACGATCCTGTCGATCTCGTGCAGACGGTCCCTGACCCGAGGGTGCAGGGTCACCGCCGCCTCGCAGGCGGTCTGCGCGTGGAACTCGGCGGGGAAGCTGATCTTGAACAGCACGTTTTCCATCACGTATCTGGCATAGCCCTGGGGGAAGCGGAACTGGCGCTGGTCGAGCGGCTTGGTTGCCAGGTCCTGGCTGGTATGGCTGAACGATACGTCATAGAAGCCCCACTGCGGCGCGCTCAGTACCCCGGGGATGCCCATCTCGCCGCGCAGGGCGATATCGGCCAGGCGCACGCCGCGACTGGTGGCGTCGCCAGCCGCCCAGGACTTTCGCGAACCGGCGTTCGGCGCATGCCGGTAGGTGCGTAGCGCCTGGCCATCGACGAAGGCATGCGACAGGGCCGACAGCAGCTGCGCGCGGTCAGCGCCCATCAGCTTGGCGCCAACCGCGGCGGAAGCCACCTTGACCAGAATGACGTGATCCAAGCCGACCCGGTTGAAGGCATTCTCCAGGGCGATCACCCCTTGGATCTCATGGGCCATGATCATGGCCTCGAGCACCGCACGCATGGGCAGCGGCGCCTCGCCCTGGGCCACTCGCTTCTGCGACAGGTGGTCGGCCACAGCGAGAATGCCGCCGAGGTTATCGGACGGATGCCCCCACTCGGCGGCCAGCCAGGTGTCGTTGTAGTCCAGCCAGCGCACCATGCAGCCGATGTCCCAGGCGGCCTTGACCGGGTCCAGGCGAAAGCTGGTACCCGGCACGCGCGCACCGAAGGGTACGACGGTGCCCTCGACCAGCGGCCCCAGGTGCTTGGTACACTCGGGAAAGCGCAGCGCCAGCAGGCCGCACCCGAGGCTGTCCATCAGGCAGTAGCGCGCAGTCTCCAGGGCCTCGGCCGATTCAATGCAGTAGTTGAGCACATAGTCGGCGATGTCCTGCAGGACCTGGTCGTAGTCGGGGCGGACATTCACATCGTAGCTGGCGGACATGGCGACACCTCCTGCGCGGACAGGGCCGACCTCCCCGCGCCTCAGTATCAGCGTAGCCTGTGTGCCGCGGCTAGAACGAATCCCCCGGCACCCGCACCCTGCCCTCCATCAGCACCCGGGCGCTGCGACTCATGATCGCCTTGGTCACCGTCCAGTCGCCCTCGACCTGACGGGCCTCGGCGCCGACTCGCAGGGTTCCCGAGGGATGACCGAAACGCACCGCACTGCGCGCACCGCCGCCGGCCGCGAGGTTGACCAGGGTGCCGGGAACCGCTGCCGCGGTGCCGATGGCCACCGCGCAGGTGCCCATCATGGCGTGGTGCAACTTGCCCATGGACAGGGCGCGCACCAGCAGGTCGACCTCGCCGGCCTCGATCTGCTTGCCGCTGGAGGCCTTGTAAGGCTTGGGCGAGGAGACGAAGGCGATCTTCGGCGTGTGCTGGCGGGTGGCTGCCTCCTCGGCGGTCTTGATCAGGCCCATGCGCAGGGCGCCGGCCACGCGGATGGCCTCGAAACGGGCCAGGGCCTCGGGGTTGCCGTTGATCTGCTCGCGCAGTTCGGTGCCCTGGTAGCCGATCTCCTCGGCATTGACGAAGATAGTGGGGATGCCGGCGCTGATCATGGTCGCCTTCAGCGCACCGATGCCTGGGACTTCCAGTTCGTCGACCAGGTTGCCGGTGGGGAACATCGAGCCGCCCTCCTCGCCGTCATCGGACGGATCGAGGAACTCCAGCACGATCTCGGCGGCGGGAAAGGTCACCCCGTCCAGCTCGAAGTCGCCGGTTTCCTGCACCTGGCCGCTGGTCACCGGTACGTGGGCGATGATGGTTTTCTGGATGTTGGCCTGCCAGATGCGCACCACGCAGATGCCGTTGTCTGGAATGCGCGCCGGATCGACCAGGCCGGCGTGCAGGGCGAAGGCGCCCGCCGCCGTCGAGAGATTGCCGCAGTTGCCGCTCCAGTCGACGAAGGCCTTGTCGATGGACACCTGGCCGTAGAGGTAGTCGACGTCGTGCTCGGGCTGGCTGCTCTTGGACAGAATCACGCACTTGCTGGTGCTGGAGGTGGCGCCGCCCATGCCGTCGATATGCGCCGCATAGGGGTCGGGGCTGCCGATCACCCGCATGAACAGCCTGTCGCGGGCCGCGCCGGGCACCTGGCAACTCGGCGGCAGGTCATCGAGGCGGAAGAACACGCCCTTGCTGGTGCCGCCGCGCATATAGGTGGCGGGAATCTTGATCTGGGGTTGCTGAGCCATGGCTTGGTCCTGGCTGAATGATAGAAGTGGCCCGAAAGCTATCCGGGCGCGGGGTGGATGGCGCTCTTTCCATCCACCGTTCGGTGGTGGTCATGGTGGATCGGTATAGCGTGATCCACCCTACGCAAAACGGGGCGTTACCGCCCCGGTGGCCAATCAGCCCCTGTTCGATTCCAGGAAGTCCTGGGCGAAGCGTTGCAGCACCCCGCCGGCCTCATAGACCGAGACCTCCTCGTCGCTGTCCAGGCGGCAGGTCATCGGCACGTCGACGCGCTCGCCGTTGCGGCGGGTGATCACCAGGGTCAGATCCGCGCGCGGCTTGCGCTCGCCGAGTACGTCATAGGTCTCGGTGCCGTCGATGCCCAGGGTCAGGCGGGTGGTACCCGGCTTGAACTCCAGCGGCAGCACGCCCATGCCGATCAAGTTGGTGCGGTGGATGCGTTCGAAGCCTTCGGCCGCGATCACCTCGACACCGGCCAGGCGCACGCCCTTGGCCGCCCAGTCACGCGAGCTGCCCTGGCCGTAGTCGGCACCGGCGATGATGATCAGGTTCTGCTTGCGCGCCATGTAGGTCTCTATGGCCTCCCACATGCGCATGACCTGGCCTTCCGGCTCCACGCGGGCCAGGGAGCCCTTCTTCACCTGGCCATCGACCACGGCCATCTCGTTGACCAGCTGCGGGTTGGCGAAGGTGGCGCGCTGCGCGGTCAGGTGGTCGCCGCGGTGGGTGGCGTAGGAATTGAAGTCCTCTTCCGGCAAGCCCATCTTGTGCAGGTACTCGCCCGCCGCCGAATCCAGCAGGATGGCGTTGGACGGCGACAGGTGGTCGGTGGTGATGTTGTCGGGCAGCACCGCCAGCGGACGCATGCCCTTGAGCGTGCGCTCGCCAGCCAGGGCGCCTTCCCAGTACGGCGGGCGGCGGATGTAGGTGGACATCGGCCGCCAGTCGTACAGCGGGCTCTCGGCCTCCTGCACGGCGCCGAGGTCGAACATCGGGATGTAGACCTGGCGGAACTGCTCCGGCTTGACGCTGGCGGCGACGATGGCGTCGATCTCCTCGTCGCTCGGCCACAGATCCTTGAGGGTCACCGGCTTGCCGTTCTGGTCATGGCCCAGCACATCCTGCTCGATGTCGAAGCGCACGGTGCCGGCGATGGCATAGGCCACCACCAGCGGCGGCGAAGCCAGGAAGGCCTGCTTGGCGTAGGGGTGGATGCGGCCGTCGAAGTTGCGGTTGCCGCTCAGTACGGCGGTGGCATAGAGGTCGCGGTCGATGATTTCCTGCTGAATCACCGGATCCAGCGCGCCGGACATGCCGTTACAGGTGGTGCAGGCGTAGGCGACGATGCCGAAGCCGAGCTTCTCCAGTTCAGCCAGCAGGCCGGCCTCTTCCAGGTACAGCTTGGCGACCTTGGAGCCCGGCGCGAAGGAGCTCTTCACCCAGGGCTTGCGCAGCAGGCCCAGCTCGTTGGCCTTCTTCGCCAGGAGGCCGGCGGCCACCACGTTGCGCGGGTTGGAGGTGTTGGTGCAGCTGGTGATGGCGGCGATGATCACCGCGCCATCGGGCATCAGCCCCTCGGCTTCCTCGATCTTGCCGGCGGCCAGCTTGGCCTCGTCGGCGATGCCGCGCTCGGCCAGCGCCGAGGTGGGCAGGCGGCGATGCGGGTTGGATGGCCCGGCCAAGTTGCGTGCCACCGTGCTCAGATCGAACCGCAGCACGCGCTCGTACTCGGCGCTGTCCAGGGCATCGGCCCACAGGCCGGTGGTCTTGGCGTAGTTCTCCACCAGGGCCACCTGCTCCGGCTCGCGGCCGGTGAGCTTGAGGTAGTCGATGGTCTGCTGGTCGATGTAGAACATCGCCGCGGTGGCACCGTACTCCGGGCACATGTTGGAGATGGTCGCGCGGTCGCCGATCGACAGGCTGTCGGCGCCCTCGCCGAAGAATTCGACCCAGGCACCGACCACTCGCTCCTTGCGCAGGAACTCGGTCAGGGCCAGGACGATATCGGTGGCGGTGATGCCGCTCGGGCGCTTGCCGCTGAGCCTGACACCGACGATATCGGGCAGGCGCATCATCGACGGATGCCCCAGCATCACGGTCTCGGCCTCCAGGCCGCCGACACCGATGGCGATTACGCCCAGGGCGTCGACATGGGGGGTGTGGCTGTCGGTGCCGACGCAGGTGTCGGGGAAGGCCACACCGCCGCGCGCCTGGATCACCGGGCTCATCTTCTCCAGGTTGATCTGGTGCATGATGCCGTTGCCGGCCGGGATCACGTCGACGTTCTTGAACGCCGTCTTGGTCCACTCGATGAAGTGGAAACGGTCCTCGTTGCGCCGGTCTTCGATGGCGCGGTTCTTCTCGAACGCCTCCGGATCGAAACCCGCCGCCTCAACGGCCAACGAGTGGTCGACGATCAGCTGGGTCGGCACCACCGGGTTGACCTTGGACGGGTCGCCCCCCTGCTCGGCGATGGCATCACGCAGGCCGGCCAGGTCGACCAGCGCGGTCTGGCCGAGGATGTCGTGGCAGACCACGCGCGCCGGGTACCAGGGGAAGTCCAGGTCGCGCCTGCGCTCGATCAGCTGCTTGAGCGAGTCGCTCAGCGCTGCCGGATCGCAGCGACGCACCAGCTGTTCGGCCAGTACCCGTGAGGTATAGGGCAGCTTGGCGTAGGCACCGGGGGCGATGGCATCCACCGCCTCGCGGGTGTCGAAGTAGTCCAGCGAGGTGCCGGCCAGGTGCTTGCGGTATTGAGTGTTCATGGTCATGGGCGATCCTTGAGCGGCACGAACTTGAGGTCCTCGGGACCGACGTAGTTGGCGCTCGGACGGATGATCTTGCCGTCGATGCGCTGCTCGATGACGTGGCTGGACCAGCCCGAGGTGCGGGCGATGACAAACAGCGGCGTGAACATGGCGGTGGGCACGCCCA
>NZ_JBFTEG010000028.1:0-36429 GCF_041027545.1 Pseudomonas zhanjiangensis
AGCACCAAGGCGGCTGCCTCGCGTTTGAACTCGGCGGAAAACGTACGTCGTTGTTTGCTCATCAGACACCTCTCTCACGGCGAGGATTTTCGCCTAAATCGGTGTCCGGGATCAGTAGACCACTACATGTCGACTCCGCATGCAGTTGGATGGGCGCTGTCAATTGTCGAGGCAGATTAAGCAGTCAAGGGATTGCAGGCCGTCGTGAGGCCCTATGAGTAAGCCAGTGATCGTTGGAACATTCCAGGAAAGAGTGGGGCGGGTGTCTGCAAAGTTATCTATTATTTACTGATATTCAGTTTCGTTGGAACTTATCTGATTGCTTTTGATTGTGATTAGAAGGCTTTTTATTTCTTTCGGTTATAGGGTTTTAGAAGGGCGGCCGATAAGAAAACGACGGCAATGGGTGCAGGAGCTACGATGAAAATTATTGGTATTGTCCTTGTCGTACTAGGTGTAGGGCTTTCCATATGGGGGTATCAGCTATCTGGTTCCGTCGAATCACAAATTACACAAGCATTTACAGGTTCGGATACAGATAGGGTGATGACTTTCTACATCGCTGGCGCCGCCAGTCTTGTCGTTGGGGTCTATCTGGTCGCTAAGAATTAACACTGGAGGATGCATGGATATTATTAACCTGTTGATATTTCTGGCTGTTGGTGCGCTGGTGGGGTGGCTTGCTGGCGTCATCGTGAAGGGAAGAGGGTTTGGTGTCATAGGCAATGTCATCGTAGGCATCGTCGGTGCTGTTGTGGGGGGCTTTGTATTTGGCTTGCTTGGCATAACAACAGGCGGGCTTTTGGGCTCTATTGTTATGGCCACTATTGGCGCTGTTATGTTGTTGTTTGCAATTGGTGTCATTAAAAAGGCTTAGCTGTTAACAATGCCGTGGCGGTGGCGCTAGAGGGGGAGCTAATTTATTGCCGACCTTTGACGCTGACCTTGTTAAGGTTGCCGTAATCGCGGATGAAAGGTGAGCGTTCTAGCAGCGTCGGATATTGGTGCGATGTCATCAGTGATGCGGCTGCTCAGTATGAATAAATAGACAATCGCAAATAATGTGGCGACGGCTTTTCCATTGCGCCTTCGCCTTCACTGTTACACCGCGCACGCTGTGTAATCGTGCCTGGTTCAGTTGCTCCGCTGAGTGGAGGCTTGCGCCTGTTGGTGTTGCGTCGGCCGGGGTAATCGGAAGTCTGCTTGAATCCGGCCAGGGCAACTCCTAGGCTTTGAGTGTCCGGTTTCCGCTGTGCACGGGGGCGCCGTAGGCCGAGATCAACGTTCACCAGGGGGTGTGATACCTGACCCTGTTTCCCTTCCAGATCGCTATAGCGTTCCAAGCGTTATCAGCTATGCCTTCGGCAAAGCTCCCGGGCCCGCTCCCATTTATGTGAGGGCTGCATGATGATCAAGATGCATACGGATTTCGAGTATCAGCGTGCGGCCATCGTGCGGCAGGGGCGGCGCCAGGAACCGCAACGGGCTGCAGTCCTCGATGTTTGTCTGGCGGAGGCAATATGAAGTCTCTTTCGAGCACAGCGTTTTCCCTGTTCGGTGCAGCGCTGGTCGCGATCAGTTACGGCCTCGCGCGCTTCGCCTTCGGGCTGTTCGTGCCGCCGATCCGCGCCGAGTTGGAACTGACGCCCTACGTGATCGGCATCATCGGCGCGCTGCCGCTGATCAGTTTCTTGCTGGCCACGCTGGTCGCGCCGTTCGCTGCCGATCGCCTCGGTGCCCGCAACACGGCGGTGCTGTCCGGTGTTTTCGGCGTCGGTGGTCTGACGCTGATCAGCCAGGCCTCTGCTGCACTGTCGCTTGGCGTGGGTGTGTTCGCCTGTGGCATCTGCACCGGCCTGATGATGCCGGCGCTGACGGCCGCCATGCAGGCGCTGGTAAAACGCTCGCTGCACGGACGCGTCAGCGCGGTGATGAACGCGGGTACCAGCATTGGCGTGATCGTTGCTGTTCCGGCGGTTCTGTTCCTGGCCGGCGCCTGGCGTTTCGCCTACCTGTCCTTTGCCGTCCTGGCGGGTTTCGGGGTGCTCGCCGCGTGGTACTTCATCCCCTCGGTATCACGGGTCACGCCGGCGAACGCCGCACCACCGCCTCCGATCAGCGCTCTGCAGTGGTCGCGTCTGTTCAGGCTCTCGCTGTTCGCATTCGTGATGGGCTTCGTCTCCTCCGCCTACTGGATCTTCGCGCCCGATCTGGTGGTCACCCTCGGCGGCCTGCCGCCCGGCGCAACCGGGGGGGTGTGGCTGGCGGTCGGTATTGCCGGCCTCGGCGGTGCCGTGGTGGCCGACCTGGCCGATCGCAACAACCCGCCCATTACCCAGGCACTGATGCTGACGATGCTGTCCGCGAGCCTGGCATTGCTCGCCGCCAGCCCCGGTCAGCTGGTGCTCGCGAGCTTTTCCGCGCTGGTCTTCGGCCTGGCCTACATGAGTCTGACCGGGCTCTATCTGATGACCGGCATCCGTTTGTTGCCGGGTCGACTGTCGATGGGGCCGGTTTTGCCATTTATGGCCGTCTCAATCGGCCAGGCGACCGGCTCGCCTGTCGTCGGCTTGCTGGTGAGTGAATTCGGCTACGCCGATGCGTTTGCCATGTTCTCGGCAATCGGCATCTTGGCGGCGGTCTTGTCGCCACTGTACCCGCGTTACATTGACCATGGGCCCGAGGAAGAGGCCGAGGACGATACCGGCCTGCAGGCGGCATTCGATCACCAGCTCCTGGGCGATGATGGCGAGCCACTAAAACCCATCGCGGACATCGCGGAGGAAGCTATAAACCCTTAGCCGATACTGGCGGGTAGAGAATCCGGGTCTTGCTGCCTTGCAGTCAGGGCGCTTGCGTTCGTATGTCCGATCTGGCTCGGGTTCTGCCCGCGTCACTCCGTGGTTCGCGCAACGGGGGCGGTCAGCTATAGTGCCCCGGCATCAGACTTGGTGGGCGCCGAGCCTGTTCACCCATGCGGTGGCGAGTCATTGAATCCAGCAATCGAGCATAGGGAGCATGCCGTGAACCATTCGCTTGACTGTCAGAACCTCGATCAGGTGCGCAGCCAGATCGACCGTATCGACCGCCAACTGGTTGGCCTGCTGGCCGAGCGCGGCGCCTATGTGGCCCAGGCCGCGCGTTTCAAGCGCGGCAACGCCGAGGTCAGGGCGCCGCAGCGCGTCGAGCAGGTGATCGCCAAGGTTACCGGCCTGGCCCGTGAGCTTGACGCGAGCCCGGCGGTCACCGAGCGGGTCTACCGGGCGATGATCGACGCCTTTATCGAGCTCGAGCTGGCCGAGCACCGGGCCCTGCAGTCCACCTGATGCGCCACGGGAAACCGCTCGGTGTCTTGCCGGTCTAAACGAGCAGATACCGCCCGCAAGAGGGGTTCTGCCATGAAGCTGCGCTATCTGTTGTATCTGGTCATGGTTCTGCCGCTGGCGGCCTGCACCGTGCATGTGGGCGGCGACCGCGACGGCTGGGATCGCGAGCCGCCGGCGCACTATGCGCCGCCGCCCGGTGTCCGATGGCGCTGGGACCCGGACCTGGACGTCTTCGTGGTGCTCGGCTGGCCCCACCTGTATTACCGGGACCGGATCTATTACCGCTGGCACGACGGCGGCTGGTACTGGTCGGAGCACCGCGACGGCCACTGGAACCAGGGAAAAAGGCGGCTGCCGCCCGGCCTGAGCAAGAAGTACCACAGCAGGCACCGCAACCATGGCGGCGGCGGGGGTTATTAGCCGGCCGCCAAGGTACTCGCCGGGCGGTTCAACCGATAGGCGGCAGCGCCGCATTTCTGCAGTGCGGCGCAGCGGTGCTAGCGTTGATAGGTGGGCCGTCGGTCGGCCCATGCAGTCAGTGCGCTGCGCATCGTTCAACTCGTCCCGGAGGTGCTCGCCATGGCCAGAACCACGCCCATCAGCCATTACCGCAATATCGGCATAGTGGCGCATGTGGATGCCGGCAAGACCACCACCACCGAGCGCATCCTCTATTACACCGGGGTCAACTACAAGATCGGCGAGGTCCACGATGGTGCCGCGACCATGGACTGGATGGTCCAGGAGCAGGAGCGCGGCATCACCATCACCTCGGCGGCGACCACCGCGTTCTGGAGCGGCTCGCGCAAGCAGCTGGACGAATACCGGATCAACATCATCGACACCCCCGGTCATGTCGACTTCACCATCGAGGTGGAACGTTCGCTGCGCGTGCTCGACGGCGCCGTGGTGGTGTTCAGCGGCGCCGACGGGGTCGAGCCGCAATCGGAGACGGTCTGGCGCCAGGCCGACAAGTACCGGGTGCCGCGCATCGCCTACGTCAACAAGATGGACCGCGCCGGCGCCGACTTCCTGCGGGTGGTCGGGCAGATCCAGCAACGCCTGGGCCACGTGCCGGTGCCCATCCAGCTGCCGATCGGCCAGGAGGAGGACTTCTGCGGGCAGATCGACCTGATCAGGATGAAGGCCATCTACTGGAGCGACGAAGACCAGGGCATGACCGGGCGCGAGGAGGAGATCCCGACCGAGTTGCTGGAGCAGGCCCAGCACTGGCGCGCCAACCTACTCGAGGTCGCGGCCGAGGGCAGCGAGGAGCTGCTGACCAAGTACCTCGACGGTGGCGAGCTGTCGGAGGAGGAGATCAAGGCCGGCCTGCGCCTGCGCACCCTGTCCTGCGAGGTAGTGCCGGCGGTCTGCGGCTCCTCGTTCAAGAACAAGGGCGTGCCCCTGGTGCTCGATGCGGTGGTCGAGTTGCTGCCGGCGCCCACCGAGATTCCGGCGATCGGCGGCACCCATCCAGATGACCCGGAGCGCCAGGACGAGCGCCACGCCGACGATGCGGAGCCATTCTCGGCGCTGGCGTTCAAGATCGCCAGCGACCCCTTCGTCGGTACCCTGACCTTCATCCGCGTGTATTCCGGCGTGCTCAACTCCGGTGACGCGGTGCTCAACTCGGTCAAGGGCAAGAAGGAGCGGGTCGGGCGCATGGTGCAGATGCACGCCAACCATCGCGCCGAGATCAAGGAGGTGCGCGCCGGCGACATCGCCGCGCTGATCGGCATGAAGGACGTCACCACCGGCGACACCCTGTGCGACCTGAACAAGCCGATCGTGCTCGAGCGCATGGATTTCCCCGAGCCGGTGATCTCCATCGCGGTGGAGCCCAAGACCAAGGCCGACCAGGAGAAGATGGCCATCGCCCTGGGCAAGCTGGCCCAGGAGGATCCCTCGTTCCGCGTGCGCACCGACGAGGAAAGCGGGCAGACGATCATCTCCGGCATGGGCGAGTTGCACCTGGACATCATCGTCGACCGCCTGCGCCGCGAGTTCACCGTTGAGGCCAACACCGGCAAGCCGCAGGTGGCCTACCGCGAGGCGATCCGCAACCGCTGCGAGATCGAAGGCAAGTTCGTTCGTCAGTCCGGCGGGCGCGGCCAGTACGGCCACTGCTGGATCCGCTTTGCCCCGGCCGACGAGGGTCAGGAGGGCCTGCAGTTCAGCAACGAGATCGTCGGCGGGGTGATTCCGCGTGAATACATCCCGGCGATCCAGAAGGGCATCGAGGACCAGATGAAGAACGGCGTGCTCGCCGGCTACCCGCTGCTGGGGCTGAAGGCGGCGGTGTTCGACGGTTCCTTCCACGACGTCGACTCCAGCGAGCTGGCGTTCAAGGTCGCCGCCTCCATGGCCACCAAGCAACTGTCGCAGCAGGGCGGGGCGGTGTTGCTGGAGCCGCTGATGAAGCTCGAGGTGGTGACGCCCGAGGAATACCTGGGCGATATCATGGGCGACCTGAGCCGCCGTCGCGGGTTGATTCATGGCACCGAGGAGGCGGTGTCGGGGCGGATCATTCGCGCCGAGGTGCCACTGGGCGAGATGTTCGGCTATGCCACCCAGGTGCGCTCGATGTCCCAGGGCCGCGCCAGCTTCTCCATGGAGTTCGCCCGCTATGCCGAGGCGCCGCCGAGCATAGTCGCGACCATGGTGCACAAGTCCGCCTGAGTCCGTGGGGCTTGGGCGAGGCAAGGGCGCCACTGACTCGACGCCGAGGACCGGCAGCGAGTCGTAACGGAACTGCGCGAGCAGGATGCACGCCGTCGCACGCGCACCGACCTGCGAAAACGAGGAGAGTTGTGATGAAGATCCATGCCTACCTGATGTTCGACGGCCAGTGCGAGGCCGCCTTCACCTTCTACGCCCAGTGCCTGGGCGGCAGCCTGGAGATGATGCGCTACAGCGAAAGCCCCGATGCCGGTGAGATTGCCGAGCAGTTCCACTCGCGCATCATGCATGTCAGCCTGCGGGTGGGCGACCAGTTGCTGATGGCTTCCGACTCCCTGGAGCAGTCTTCGTACGCGGGGATCAAGGGCTGCTCGATTTCCCTGCATGTCGATAACGTGCCCGAAGCGGAGCGCCTGTTCGCGGCCCTGTCCGAGCGGGGGGCGGTGCAGACGGAGTTGCAGCAGACCTTCTGGGCCACCCGCTTCGCCATGTTCACCGACCGTTTCGGGGTGTCCTGGATGATCAACTGCGTGGTCAGCGAGATGAGCTGAGTGGCCGGCCCGGACAGGGCCCGAGCCGGCGCTTTGCCCTAGGAGGCGATCTCCAGGGTGACGCCGGCCTCGACCGGCTCTTCCAGCGCCACCCCGGCGAGGAACTCCTCGCCCCAGCGGCGGATATCGTAGTAGCTGACGATGTCGAACAGCTCGCGCAGACGCGCCTGGGCCTCGGCCTTGGGCAGGTTGAGGGCCAGGTAGCAGGTCTGGGCCAGGTCCGCCGGGTCGTGCGGGTTGGTCAGCATGGCGCCCTTGAGCTCGGCCGCGGCGCCGGCGAACTCGGAGAGCACCAGCACACCACTGCCGCCGAGCAGGCCCTGGGCGGCGACGAATTCCTTCGCCACCAGATTCAGGCCGTCGCGCAGCGGGGTGATCCACATGACGTCGGCCATGGCGTACCAGGCGCTGACCTCCTCGAACGGCAGGCTGCGGAAAAAGAACTGCAGTGGCGTCCAGCCGATCCGCGCGAAGCGCCCGTTGATCCGCCCGACCGCCTGCTCGATCTGGGTCTGCAACTCGTCGTAGATGGTCATTTCCTTGGCCGCCGGCACGCACACGGTGACCAGGGTGACCTTGCCGAGCAGTTCCGGGTTCTCGTCCAGCAGACGCTCGTAGGCATTGAGCTTTTCCAGAATGCCCTTGGTGTAGTCGAGACGCTCGACCGAGAGAATTAGCTTGACCCCGCGCAGCTCCTCGCGCAGGCGGCCCATCATTTCGCGGATCTTCGGCGCCTCCAGGGCACTGCGTACCCGCTCGAGGTCCAGGCCGACCGGGTGGGCGCCCAGCTTGACCCGGCGGCTGCCGGTGTCCAGTGCGGTGGTCATGCGCTCCAGGCCCACGGCACAGCCATAGGTGATGAAGCGCGGCGCGCAGTTCTGCCGGCCGGCGGTCTGCAGCGGAAAGACCCCGCGGGCGACATCGACGAAGTTTTCCACCTGGCGCGGGATGTGAAAGCCCACGTAGTCGCACTGCAGCAGGCTGCCGACGATCTGTCGGCGCCAGGGCAGCACGTTGAACACGTCCGCCGAGGGGAAATAGGTATGGTGGAAGAAGGCGATGCGCAGGTCCGGGCGCAGTTCGCGCAGGTAGGCCGGGACCATCCACAGGTTGTAGTCGTGCAGCCAGACGATGGCCCCTTCGGCAGCTTCCAGAGCGGTGCGTTCGGCGAAGGCGCGGTTGACCTTGCAGAACACCTGCCAGTCATCCTCGTTGAAGGTGGCGCGTTCCCAGAAGGTGTGCAGGGTCGGCCAGAAGGCTTCCTTGGAGAAGCGCTTGTAGAAGATGTCGACCTCCTCCTTGCTCAGCTTGACTCGCGCGGCAGTCAGCTTGGGGTAGCGTTCGGCATCCACGGTGGTATGGCTGTCGAAGGGCTCGTCGCCCTCCTCGTGCACCGCCCAGGCGACCCAGGAACCGGGGCGGCCATCGCCGAAGAAACTCAGCAGGGTGGGGATGATGCCGTTGGGCGAGGTGGGCCGGCGGCGCTGCAGCTTGCCGTCGGCGCCACGGAACTCCTCGTAGGGCAGACGGTGGTAGACCATCACCAGTTCGGCCTTGCCGGGCTGTGCCGCCTGGCGCTTCTCCGCGGCGATACCGTGCTCGCCGAGGAAGCCGAAGTGGGCGAAGGCCTCGAGAATCCCGCCGCAACCGCTGCGCTCGGCGTGGAACACGCGCGAGTGCTGGCGCGTGGATTGCAGCAGGGCGACCTCCGAACTGCCGACACAGACGCCCTTGAACTGGCCGTCGAGCATGGACAGGTCGTTGAGGGTGTCGCCGGCGGTCAGCACCTGGTCGTCGTCCAGTTCCAGCCACTCGGCGAGGGCCTTGAGGCTGCTGCCCTTGTTGACGCCCTTGGGCAGCAGGTCCAGGTAGCGCTCGGCGGAGTAGAGCAGGTCGCAACCGAGGGCCTCGACCGCCTGCAGCAGGGCCGGGTTGGTCGCCTCCTCGGGGCTGCAATAGTAGGAGCAGCGGCGCGCCTGGGGCACGTCCTGGCGCTCCAGGGCGAAGCCTTCGATGGCCCCGGAGACCTGGTTCTCGCCAGGCCAGAGGGCATCCACCGCACTCTGCAGGGGCTGAATCGGCTGCAGGCTGTCGCCGTGCACCAGGCTGGCACCGACGTCGGCGATGATGTAGTCCGGCTGCGGCAGGGTCGGGTCGGCCAGCAGCGGCAGCACCGCCTCCAGGCTGCGACCGGTGACGTAGGCCAGGCGGATTTCCGGGTGCGCGGCGATGGTCTGGTAGAGGCTGAGGCGATCTTCGGGATCGCCGGCAAGAAAGGTTCCATCGAGATCGGTGGCAAGTAGCATGCGCTGTCTCCTTTACAAAGTTGACGCGCCGACAAAAGCCGACGTGCGAGTATCTGGCAGGCATGTGCTGTGCTCACAGCAGGCTGGGTGAGCACAGCGCATGCCTACGGATTCGAGGGGGTGGACTCCTGGTAGGCGAATTCGTCCGGGGCCTGGGCCTCGCTGGGCGGGGCATCGGGCATCAGTTCGAGCACCGTGTGGCTGGTGCGCAGCATGGGCATGAAGTGGGCCTGTTCGCCGCTGACCAGATCGCTGACGTGGCGCAGACGGTAGTAGGTGTAGGCGCCGAGCAGGCCCAGTACCACCGCGAAGTACAGCGGCAGGGCCTGGGCGCCGAGCTGTTGCATCAGCAGCCCGGCCAGCAGCGGGCCGCATACCGAGCCGATGCCGTTGACCATCAGCAGGCTGCCGGAGCCGGCGAGGATCTCGTCGGGATGCAACTGGTCGATCAGCTGGGCCACGGCGATCGGGTAGATGGCGAAGGACAGCCCACCGAACAGGAACATCAGGCCGAGCAACAGGCGCCCGGCCGGCAGCAGGCTCATCAGCAGCGCGACCAGCACGCTCAGGGCGACCACCCAGAGCAACACCAGGCGCCGGTCATGCTTGTCGGAATAAAGGCCTATCGGCCATTGCAGCAGGGCGCCGCCGAGAATCGCGCTGCTCATCAGCAGGCCCACGCCGGTGGCGTCGAAGCCGCTCAGGCTGGCATATACCGGGGCCATGCCCCAGAACGCGCCGAGAGCCAGGCCGGACAGGCCTGCAGCGACAATCGCCAGCGGGGCGATGCCGACCAGCTGGCGCAGGTTGGTGTGCAAGGTCTCGGGCAGGCTGGGCTGCAACTGGCGGGTCAGGGTGATCGGCATCAGCGCCGCGCTGATCAGCATGGCCGCCAGGACGAACAGGATGAAATCGCCGGGGGAGGCCAGGTTGAGCAGTTGTTGCGCCGCGGCCAGGGCGCCGAGGTTGACCGCCATGTACACGGCGAACACCTGGCCGCGCCTGTCGTTGGGCACCTGGGCGTTGAGCCAGCTCTCGATCACCATGTACAGGCTGACCAGGCCCAGGCCATAGAGCACGCGCAGGCCGAGCCAGACCCAGGGATCGATCAGCAGGACATGGAGCAGGGCGCAGATGGCGGCCAGGGCGGCGCAGAAGGCGAAGGCACGGATATGGCCAACCCGACGCACCAGCGGAATCGCCAGCCAGGTGCCGAGGAGAAAACCGACGAAGTACCCGGACATGATCAGGCCGAGCATCCCGGTGGAGTAGCCTTCGGCGACGCCACGCAGGGTCAGTAGGGTGTTGAGCAGGCCGTTGCCGAGCAGGAGTAACGCGACCCCGCTCAGCAACGAGCTGATGGGGGCAATCAGGGACCACATGGCGGACTACCCTAGGGAACTATGCCATCGATAGCAAGCACGAAACGCGCCAAGGGGTTCCGGGTGTTATGGTTAAGTCTTTGTTATAACTGGAAAAAATAGCCTGATAAACGGAGGGCTATTTATTTTTGGCGCGATCGTGATCCATTTTGGTGCGTTATCGCCTCAGCGTCGTTCGATGTGCAGCGCCTCGAGCGCCGGTGGAGAAACCTTGGCGGCCTGATTGAAGCGCTCAATCATGTCATTCAACTGCTCGCGGTCGCGTCTATTGGTAATGTGTCGGTCGGCGCTCTCCACCACGCTGCGCGCGTGGCTTATCAGTTCCCTGCGATGGTGGGCGCGCGGCTGCTGATAGAGCAGGTTCTTGAAGGCCTGCAACAGCTGGGTCAGCACCGCCGGGTCGGAGCTGCCGTAGACGCGTATGGGGCCGAAGATCAGTTGCAGCATCTGGTCCAGCGACAGCTCGAAGAAGTACAGCCGCGGCGCCTCGTCCGCCAGGGGCGCGACGTCCAGGTCGGGCAGCTGCAGCCGCCGGCCGAACAGCACGCTGAGCATGTCGATGGCGGTGATCGCGGTACCCGGGTCGTTGATGCCGGGGCTCAGGGCCTTCACGGCAATTTCGGAAATCTGCTTGCAGCCGAACACGTAGTGAGCGCTGACGTATTGCTCGACGAAGAAGTCGAAGCAGTCGAGCAGCTGCTGGCGCAGATCTTCGTCGACTTCGCGGTCGAGCTTGAACAGCGGGTGCCCGGGCATGACGAAGAAGCCGCGATGGACCAGCACCGCCATGCGCAGATCATTGTCGACCAGCAGCGCGTTGAGGGTGTGGATATTGATTTCCTTGAAGTAGCCACTGCGATGCGCCTTGATCTCTGTCCAGTCTTCGTCGGCCGGCCAGGAGGCAGGTTCGGCGAGGTCACTCAGCTTGTCCAGGGCGCTGTCGAGCTTTTCCAGGGTTCCGGTGTAGAGGTTGTTGACGATGTACTCGACCTGGATCGACTGGGAGATCGAGCGAATGAACTGGACGAACAGGCCCAGGCAGGCGATGCCCAGGCCCAGGGTTACCAGTACGCCGAGGCTGGGGATCTGGTCCTCGCCGTTCTGCTCGATAGTGGTGATCAGCAGCAATGCATAGAGGATGGTGCCCAGGTAGAAGCCCAGGGTCTTCTGGTGGCCCTTGCTGCTGATCAGGCCGGGAAGCACGCGGGGTGACAGGGCCGCGGAGGCGTTGTTGAGCACCACCATGACCATCGAGAAGCTGAACACCATCAGCGACAGGATGCCACCGACCAGGGTGCCGAGGATCAAGCGGGCATTCTCGGCATTGCGCACCAGACCGATATCCAGGTGCGCCTTGAGCGTCATCAGCCAGGGTTGATACTCGATGGCGATGTTGAGCAGGCATAGGGCCAGGAAGACCAGGGAGATCAGCGTCGGATAGAACGCCAGGCTGTGGGTGACGCGCAGGTAGACGCGAAAGGCGATGTTCAGCGGTTTGGCCACGGGCACTCCGATTGCGGTGAAGGCTGCTCGCTGAACTATAGCGAACGGCTCGTCGCGTGCCGGCCGGCGGGGCCGAGTCGCCGGTAGGGGTATTGCTACCAAGGGAGTAGGGAATTCGGCACTGCGTTCAATTGTTGGCGGCGGCCGGGCGCCCAAGAATCTGCGGTAGATCGGGAAAAGTTCCCGGTGATAACAATTAACCCGCAGAGGTAGCCGCAATGAAACACTCCGGTCTTCGCCAGCCTTTCGTCCTCAGCGCCCTGTGCGCCGCCATGCTCATGCCGGCCGCAGCGGCCTGGGCGGTCACCGATCAGGAAATCCTCGACGACGGTAAAACCACCCACGAGATCGTCACCAACGGCATGGGCCTGCAGGGCCAGCGTTACAGCCCGCTGGAGATCCTCAATACCGACAACGTCAAGGACCTGCGCCCGGTCTGGACCCTGTCCTTCGGCGGCGAGAAGCAGCGTGGTCAGCAGGCCCAGCCGCTGATCAAGGACGGTGTGATGTACGTGACCGCCTCCTACTCGCGGGTGTTCGCCGTCGACGCGCGCACCGGCAAGGAGCTGTGGCAGTACGATGCGCGCCTGCCGGACGACATTCGCCCGTGCTGCGACGTGATCAACCGCGGCGTGGCGCTGTACGGCGACCTGGTGATCTTCGGCACCCTGGATGCCAAGCTGGTGGCCTTGAACAAGGACACCGGCAAGGTCGTATGGCGCAAGAACGTCGCCGACCACAAGGCCGGCTACTCGATCACCGCGGCGCCGCTGGTGGTCAACGGCAAGCTGATTACCGGCGTCTCCGGTGGCGAGTTCGGCATCGTCGGCAAGATCGAGGCTTATGACCCGAACAACGGCCAGCTGCTGTGGACCCGGCCAACTGTCGAAGGCCACATGGGTTACGTCTACAAGGACGGCAAGAAGATCGAGAACGGCATCAGCGGCGGCGAAGCCGGCAAGAGCTGGCCCGGGGATCTGTGGAAGACCGGCGGTGCGGCGCCCTGGCTGGGCGGCTACTACGATCCGGAAACCAACCTGCTGCTGTTCGGCACCGGCAACCCGGCGCCGTGGAACTCGCACCTGCGCCCTGGCGACAACCTCTACTCGTCCTCGCGTCTGGCCCTGAACCCGGACGACGGCAGCATCAGCTGGCACTTCCAGACCACCCCGCATGACGGCTGGGACTTCGACGGCGTCAACGAACTGGTCTCGTTCAACTACCAGGAAGGCGGCAAGACCATCAAGGCTGCGGCCACTGCCGACCGCAACGGCTTCTTCTACGTGCTCGACCGCACCAACGGCAAGTTCATCCGCGGCTTCCCGTTCGTCGACAAGATCACCTGGGCCAAGGGCCTGGACAAGACCGGTCGGCCGATCTACATCGACGACAACCGTCCGGGCTCGCCGGGCGCCGCGGCCGACAAGGGCAAGAGCGTGTTCGCCGCGCCGGCCTTCCTCGGCGCCAAGAACTGGATGCCGATGGCCTACAGCCAGGACACCGGCTTGTTCTACGTGCCGTCCAACGAGTGGGGCATGGACATCTGGAACGAGGACATCGCCTACAAGAAGGGCGCGGCCTACCTCGGCGCCGGCTTCACCATCAAGCCGCTGAACGAGGACTACATCGGCGTGCTGCGCGCCATCGACCCGAAGACCGGCAAGGAAGTCTGGCGCCAGAAGAACTACGCGCCGCTGTGGGGCGGGGTGATGACCACCAAGGGCAACCTGGTGTTCACCGGCAACCCCGAGGGTTTCCTGCAGGCCTTCAACGCCAAGACCGGCGAGAAGGTCTGGGAATTCCAGACCGGCTCCGGCGTACTGGGTTCCCCGGTCACCTGGGAGATGGACGGCGAGCAGTATGTCTCGGTGCTGTCCGGCTGGGGTGGCGCGGTGCCGCTGTGGGGCGGCGAAGTGGCCAAGCGGGTGAAGAACTTCAACCAGGGCGGCATGCTCTGGACCTTCAAGCTGCCGAAGGACCTGGTCGCCAAGCGCTGATCCACCACGGGTAAAACGATGGCCGGTCTCTGACCGGCCATCGTCGTTTCCGGCCTTCTCAGGGGGGATGACGCTTCAGCCATCCACCGACCGCGGGCGAGGGTGGAGGAAAAAGGCGTCATCCAGCCGACCGGGCTACGCTGGATCAGGCCGTCGGCCCGCGCAGCAGTTGCCCGGGCGGGGCCATTACTACCAAATGAGGAGGCGACCTGTGCCATGGATGCATACCGGCCGGCGCGGGGGCTTCCTAACATCGAAGCATGACCTGTTCCACGTTCAGGGAGCAGGCTCCGACAATAAGAGGACCGCATCATGATCTACGCCAAACCCGGTACCCCAGGCTCAGTCGTTTCCCTCAAGTCCCAGTACGGCAACTACATCGGTGGCGAGTTCGTCGCCCCGGTCAAAGGCCAGTATTTCACCAACACCAGCCCGGTCGACGGCTCGGTGATCGGCGAGTTCCCGCGCTCCGATGCCGCCGACATCGAGCTGGCCCTGGATGCCGCCCATGCCGCCGCCGATGCCTGGGGCAAGACCTCGGTGACCAACCGCTCGAACATCCTGCTGAAGATCGCCGACCGCATCGAGGCCAACCTCGAACTGCTGGCCGTGGCCGAGACCTGGGACAACGGCAAGGCCGTGCGCGAGACCCTCAACGCCGACGTGCCGCTGTCCGCCGATCACTTCCGCTACTACGCCGGTTGCATCCGCGCCCAGGAAGGCAGCGCCGCCGAGATCGACGAGCACACCGCCGCCTATCACTTCCACGAGCCGCTGGGCGTGGTCGGCCAGGTCATCCCGTGGAACTTCCCGCTGCTGATGGCCGCCTGGAAACTGGCCCCGGCCCTGGCCGCCGGTAACGCCATCGTGCTCAAGCCCGCCGAGCAGACCCCGCTGTCGATCACCGTGCTGATGGAGCTGATCGGCGACCTGCTGCCGCCGGGCGTGCTCAACGTGGTCCAGGGCTTCGGCCGCGAAGCCGGCGAGGCGCTGGCCACCAGCAAGCGCATCGCCAAGATCGCCTTCACCGGCTCCACCCCGGTGGGCTCGCACATCCTCAAGTGCGCCGCCGAGAACATCATCCCGTCCACCGTCGAGCTGGGCGGCAAGAGCCCGAACATCTTCTTCGAGGACATCATGCAGGCCGAGCCGGCCTTCATCGAGAAGGCCGCCGAAGGCCTGGTGCTGGCGTTCTTCAACCAGGGCGAGGTGTGCACCTGCCCGTCGCGCGCCCTGGTGCAGGAGTCAATCTACCCGGCGTTCATGGCCGAGGTGATGAAGAAGATCAAGCAGATCAAGCGCGGCAACCCGCTGGACACCGAGACCATGGTCGGTGCCCAGGCCTCCGAGCAGCAGTACGACAAGATCCTCAGCTACCTGGAGATCGCCCAGCAGGAAGGCGCCGAGCTGCTCACCGGCGGCGCCGCCGAGAAGCTCGAAGGTGACCTGGCCAGTGGCTACTACATTCAGCCGACCCTGCTCAAGGGCAACAACCAGATGCGCGTGTTCCAAGAGGAGATCTTCGGCCCGGTGGTCGGCGTGACCACCTTCAAGGACGAAGCCGAGGCCCTGGCGATCGCCAACGACACCGAGTTCGGCCTCGGCGCCGGCCTCTGGACCCGCGACATCAACCGCGCCTACCGCATGGGCCGCGGCATCAAGGCCGGCCGCGTGTGGACCAACTGCTACCACCTGTACCCGGCGCATGCCGCCTTCGGTGGCTACAAGAAGTCCGGCGTCGGCCGCGAAACCCACAAGATGATGCTCGACCACTACCAGCAGACCAAGAACCTCTTGATCAGCTATGACATCAATCCGCTGGGCTTCTTCTGATCCAGGCGTCAAGCCCGGCGCATGTGCTCCCGTGCGCCGGGTCATCCTGCGACAGGCCCTCAGGGCACGGTTTGCGGCGGGCCGCAGCGGCCTGAATATGGAGGCAAATCACTCTCGCAACGCGGCTTCGGCCGCGTTTTTTATTGCCAGCTGCAGTCGCGGCAGGGGGCCTTGCTTGGCTGGCGCGCAGCGTAGGCTGAGCCGGCGCTGTCTGGTAGGCCCTACCAAAGCCAGCCCGGCTTCCTCCCAAAGTACCATTCTGCCCTGGCGCGTCCGGGTGCATAACTAGCACTACCGGAATTCGCCGGCTGACATAACAAGAGGACCGCGCCATGTGGACTAAACCAGCCTTTACCGACCTGCGTATTGGTTTCGAAGTCACTATGTACTTCGCCAATCGTTGATCCGCCTTGCCCCAGCGCTGCTGGGGCATCCGCCCCGGAATTCACCATCGGTATCCGCCATGCATATCCAGATTCTCGGCTCCGCCGCCGGCGGCGGTTTTCCCCAGTGGAACTGCAACTGCCGCAACTGCCGTGGCGTGCGCGACGGCAGTGTGCGCGCGCAGCCGCGCAGCCAGTCCTCGATCGCCCTGAGCGACAATGGCCAGGACTGGATCCTGTGCAACGCCTCGCCGGATATCCGCGCCCAGCTGGAATCCTTTCCGACCCTGCAGCCGGCGCGCAAACCGCGCGACACGGCGATCGGCGGGATCATCCTGCTGGACAGCCAGATCGACCACACCACCGGCCTGCTGACCCTGCGCGAAGGCTGCCCGCACCAGGTCTGGTGCACCGAGATGGTCCACCAGGACCTGACCAGCGGCTTTCCGCTGTTCAACATGCTCGAACACTGGAACGGCGGCCTGCGCCACAACCTGATCGAGCTGGACGGTGCACCCTTCAGCATTCCGGTCTGCCCGCAGCTGTCGATCACCGCCATTCCCCTGCGCAGCAGCGCACCGCCGTATTCGCCGCACCGCGGCAACCCGCACCCGGGCGACAACATCGGCCTGTTCGTCGAGGACCAGCGCAGCGGTGGCAAGCTGTTCTACGCGCCGGGCCTGGGCCAGGTCGACGAAACCCTGCTGGCCTGGATGCGCCGCGCCGACTGCCTGCTGGTCGACGGCACACTGTGGCGCGACGACGAGATGCTCCAGTGCGAGGTCGGCGACAAGCTCGGCAGCACCATGGGCCATCTGCCGCAGAGCGGCCCCGGCGGCATGATCGAGGTGCTCGACGGCCTGCCGGCCAGGCAGAAAGTGCTGATTCACATCAACAACACCAACCCGATCCTCGACCTCGATTCGCCGGAGCGCGCCGAACTCGGCCGCCATGGCATCGAGGTCGCCTGGGACGGCATGAGCATCCAGCTGTAAGGAGCCAGGCACATGAGCCAACCCGCGATGAGCCCTGCCGAATTCGAGCAGGCGCTGCGCGCCAAGGGCGCCTACTACCACACCCATCATCCCTTCCATCAGGCGATGTACGAGGGCCGCGCCACCCGCGAGCAGATCCAGGGTTGGGTCGCCAACCGTTTCTACTACCAGGTGTGCATCCCGCTCAAGGACGCGGCGATCATGGCCAACTGCCCGGACCGCGACACCCGCCGCGAATGGATCCAGCGCATCCTCGACCATGACGGCGCGCCCGGCGAGGAGGGCGGCATCGAGGCCTGGCTGCGCCTGGGCGAGGCCGTGGGTCTCGAGCGCGAGCGCCTGCTGTCGCAGGAGCTGGTGTTGCCCGGGGTGCGCTTCGCCGTCGACGCCTACGTCAACTTCGCCCGCAGAGCCTCCTGGCAGGAGGCCGCCAGCAGTTCGCTGACCGAGCTGTTCGCCCCGCAGATCCACCAGTCGCGCCTGGACGCCTGGCCGCAGCATTACCCCTGGATCGACGCCGGCGGCTACGACTACTTCCGCAAGCGCCTGAAGGAGGCGCGCCGCGACGTCGAGCACGGCCTGCGCATCACCCTGGCGCACTACACCACCTTCGAGGCCCAGCAGCGCATGCTGGAGATCCTGCAGTTCAAGCTCGATGTGCTCTGGAGCATGCTCGACGCCATGAGCATGGCCTACGAGCTGCAGCGCCCGCCCTACCACACGGTGACCGCCGAGCCGGTCTGGCATCGAGGAATCGCCCTATGAACCCGTTCGATAGCGAACAGATTCCCAAGCTGCGCCGCGGCTTCCGCCTGCAGTGGGAGCCGGTCCAGGGCTGTCACGTGCTGCTCTACCCGGAGGGCATGATCAAGCTCAACGACAGCGCCGGGGAGATCCTCAAGCAGGTCAACGGCGCCCGCAGCGTGGCGCAGATCATCGACGAGCTGCGCGGTCGTTTTCCCGATGTGCCGGGATTGGATGAAGACATCCTGGCCTTTATGGAGGTAGCCAATGCCCAGTTCTGGATCGAGCTGCAGTAAGCCCGGACATGAGCCCGGCCCGCCGCTGTGGCTGCTGGCCGAGCTGACGTACCGCTGTCCGCTGCAGTGCCCCTACTGCTCCAACCCGCTGGATTTCAGCCAGCAGGGCGAGGAGCTGACGACCGCCGAGTGGATCGAGGTGTTCCGCCAGGCGCGTGAGCTGGGCGCGGCGCAGCTGGGCTTCTCCGGTGGCGAACCGCTGGTACGCCAGGACCTGGCCGAGCTGATCGAGGCGGCGCGGGGGCTGGGCTACTACACCAACCTGATCACCTCGGGCATCGGCCTGACCGAGCAGCGCATCGGCGAGTTCGCCGACGCCGGCCTGGACCATATCCAGATCAGCTTCCAGGCCGCCGACGAGGAGGTCAACAACCTGCTGGCCGGCTCGAAGAAGGCCTTTGCCCAGAAGCTGGCGATGGCCCGGGCCGTCAAGGCGGCCGGCTACCCGATGGTGCTCAACTTCGTCACCCACCGGCACAACATTGACAATATCGAGCGGATCATCGAGCTGTGCCTGGAGCTGGAGGCGGACTTCGTCGAGCTGGCCACCTGCCAGTTCTACGGCTGGGCCGAGCTCAATCGCGCAGGGCTCTTGCCGACCCGCGCCCAGCTCGAGCGCGCCGAGCGCATCACCAACGAGTGGCGCGCCAGGTTGGCCGCGCAGAACCACCCGTGCAAGCTGATCTTCGTCACCCCGGACTACTACGAGGAGCGGCCCAAGGCCTGCATGAACGGCTGGGGCAACCTGTTCCTCGACATCACCCCGGACGGCACCGCGCTGCCGTGTCACAGCGCCCGGCAGTTGCCGGTGCAGTTTCCCAACGTGCGCGAGCACAGCATCGAGCACATCTGGCGCCATTCGTTCGGCTTCAACCGCTTCCGCGGCGATGACTGGATGCCCGAGCCCTGCCGCTCCTGCGACGAGAAGGCCAAGGACTTCGGCGGCTGTCGCTGCCAGGCCTATATGCTCACCGGCGATGCCAGCAACGCCGACCCGGTGTGCAGCAAGTCGGCGCACCACGGCATCATCCTCGCCGCGCGCGAAGAGGCCGAGCGGGCGCCGAAGTCGCTGGAGAGTTTGCAGTTTCGCAACGAGAAGGCCTCCCAGCTAATCTGCAAGGCATGAAGACCACTGCAGTAGCGCCTTACGGATTCTGGGACAGTGACTGGACAAGCGCGCAGGCCGCCGCAGCCGGCGCCGACTTCGCCGAGTTGCGCGCGGGCCTGGGCGGCCTGGTCTGGCTGGCCTTCGATCCAGCTGACGGCCGCTCGACCCTGTGGCACCGGACGCCAACGAGCCTGCGCTGCCTGACCCCGGCGGGCCTGTCGGTGCGCAGCCGGGTCTACGAGTACGGCGGCGGCGCCTTCTGCCTGGGCCACGATGGCTTGGCCTTCGTCAACGAGGCCGACCAGCAACTCTATTGGCAGGCGCTGGAGGGCGCGCCCCGGGCGCTGACCCGACAGCCCGCTTGCCGCTACGGGGATCTGCACTTCGATGCCCAGGGCGAGGCCGTTCTTGCGATCGAGGAAAGCCATTCAGGCGAGCAGGTGATCCATCGCCTGGTCAGCATCGCCCTGGCCGATGGCGCGCGCGAGGTGCTGGCCGAGGGCCGCGATTTCTATTCGTCCCAGGTTCTGAGCGGCGATGGTCGGCGTCTGGCCTGGATCGAATGGGACCGCCCGCAGCAGCCCTGGCTGGCGACCCGGCTGTGCACCCGGCGCCGCACTGGCCAGGGCCAGTGGCAAGCGCCGCAGGTCGTGGCCGGTCAGGACGGCGATCAATCGCTGCAGCAACCCGGCTTCGATGACCGGGGCCGCCTGCTGGTGCTCGGCGACCGCAACGGTTACTGGCAGCCCTGGCGGGAAGCGAGCGAGGGGCATCTGGAGGCGCTGCCCTGCGCCGCGGCCGACCACGGCGGCGCCCCATGGCAGCTGGGGGCCTGCAACTACCTGGCGCTGGCCGGCGACGCGCTACTGCTGAGCTGGTTCGAGGACGGCTTCGCCCGCCTGGCGGTGCGCGATGGCGAGGACGAGCGGCGCCTGGCCGAGGACTACAGTCGCTTCCGCCAGCTGGCTGCGGACCAGGATCACTACTACCTGATCGCCGCAGCGCCCACCCAGGGCAGCGTGGTGCTGGCCATCGCGCGTGACAGCCACCAATGCCGAGTCCTGGCCGGCGGCGGAGCGGCGCTGCCGGCCGCCGAGGTGTCGCGCCCGCAGGCGCTGCGTTTCGCCGTTGGCGGCGAAGACTGCCGCGCCTTCTTCTATCCGCCGCATAACAGTCGTTTTGGCGGACCGCCTGGAGAGAAACCGCCGCTGCTGGTGTTTCTGCACGGCGGACCGACCTCGGCCTGTTATCCGGTGTTCGATCCGCGTATCCAGTTCTGGACCCAGCGCGGCTTCGCCGTGGCCGACCTCAACTACCGCGGCAGCAGCGGCTACGGTCGTGGCTATCGCATGCGCCTGCAGGGCGGCTGGGGCGCGGTCGAGGTCGAGGATGCCTGCGCGCTGGTCGATCATCTGGTCGAATGCGGCCTGATCGATCCGGCCCGCGCCTTCATCCGTGGCGCCAGCGCCGGCGGCTACACCGCCCTGTGCGCCTTGGCCTTCAGCCGGAAGTTTCGCGGCGGCGCCAGCCTCTACGGGGTCAGCGATCCCCTGGCGCTGCGCCGGGTGACCCACAAGTTCGAGGCCGACTACCTCGACTGGCTGATCGGCGACCCGCAGCGCGACGCCGAACGTTATGCGGCGCGTACCCCGCTGCTGCACGCCGAGCGGATCGACGCGCCGGTGATCTTCTTCCAGGGCGAGCAGGACGCGGTGGTGGTGCCGGCGCAGACCGAGAGCATGGTCGCGGCCCTGCGCGAGCGCGGCGTGGCGGTCGAATATCACCTCTATTCCGGCGAGCGCCACGGCTTTCGCCAGGCACGCCACCTGGCCCATGCCCTGGAGCAGGAGTGGCGCTTCTACCAGCGTCTGCTCTGAACCCGCGCCAGGCGGCTTTGGCAGCATTGCATTGGCAGGCGAATCCAGTACGCTGAGCGGTAGTCAGAACTACAAGAAATAGGCCGCGGTATGAGCCCCGATATCAGTCTTCATCGCAAGTTCGTTTCGCCGGAGATCATCTTCGGCGCCGGCTGCCGCCACAGCGTGGGCAACTACGCCGCCAACTACGGCGCACGCAAGGTGCTCCTGGTGTCTGACCCGGGCGTGGTCGCCGCCGGCTGGGTCGCCGACGTGCAGGCCAGCCTGCAGCGCCAGGGCATCGAGCACTGCCTGTACACCCAGGTGTCGCCCAACCCGCGTTCCGAGGAGGTGATGCTCGGCGCCGAGACCTACCTCAGCCAGGGTTGCAACGTGATAGTCGCGGTCGGCGGCGGCAGCCCGATGGACTGCGCCAAGGGCATCGGCATCGCCGTGGCCCACGGCCGCAACATCCTCGAGTTCGAGGGCGTCGACACCCTGCGCGTGCCCAGCCCGCCGCTGATCCTGATCCCCACCACGGCCGGTACCTCGGCCGACGTGTCGCAGTTCGTGATCATTTCCAATCAGGCCGAGCGGATGAAGTTCTCCATCGTCAGCAAGGGCGCGGTGCCCGATGTGTCGCTGATCGACCCTGAGACCACCCTGAGCATGGATCCGTTCCTGTCCGCCTGTACCGGTATCGATGCCCTGGTGCACGCGATCGAGGCCTTCGTCTCCACGGGAGCGGGACCTTTGACCGATTCCCACGCCCTGGAGGCGATGCGCCTGATCAACGGCCACCTGGTGGCGATGATCGCCAACCCCAACGACATCGCCCTGCGCGAGAAGATCATGCTCGGCAGCATGCAGGCCGGCCTGGCGTTTTCCAATGCCATCCTCGGCGCCGTGCATGCGATGTCGCACAGCCTCGGCGGCTTCCTCGACCTGCCCCACGGCCTGTGCAACGCGGTGCTGGTCGAGCACGTGGTGGCGTTCAACTACAACGCCGCGCCGGATCGCTTCAAGATGGTGGCCGAGACCCTCGGTATCGACACCCGCGGCCTCAGTCATCCGCAGATCCGCCAACGCCTGGTCGAGCACCTGATCCGCTTCAAACGCGCGGTCGGCTTCCACGAAACCCTGGGCCTGCACGGGGTCGGCACGTCCGATATTCCGTTCCTGTCGCAGCATGCCATGGAGGATCCGTGCATCCTCACCAACCCGCGCGAGTCGAGCCAGCGAGACGTCGAGGTCGTCTATGCCGAGGCCCTCTGAGCAGCAGCGCCAGGCCCTCACCGAGCTGCTCGGCCTGGGCAGCCATTCGGTGCGCAAGAGCCACTATCCGGAGCTGCTGGCACGCCTGGAGGAGCTGGAAACCGAGCGCAACCGCTACAAGTGGCTGTTCGAGCATGCGGTACACGGGATCTTCCAGGCCAGCCTGCAGCACGGCCTGCTGGCGGCCAATCCGGCCCTGGCGCGAATGCTCGGCTACGACGATCCGCAGGAGGTGCTCTGGTCGCTGAGCGACCTGGCCAGCTACCTGTTCGTCGGCGGTGCCGAGGAAATGCAGCATATTCGCCAGGAACTGGAGCACGATCGCAGCCTGATCGGCTACGAGACCCAGTTAAAGCGCAAGGACGGCAAGGTCATCGACGTGTTAATGAACCTGCTGCTCAAGCCGGACGAGGAGGGAGAAGGCCTGTTCGAGGGTTTCGTCGCCGACATTACCGAACGCAAGCAGGCCCAGCAGCGCCTGCAGCAGCTAAACGATGAGCTGGAACAGCGGGTCGGCGCACGCACCGCCGAGTTGCAGAAGGCCAACCGCAACCTGTTGCAGCAGATCGTCGAGCGCAAGCGCATCGAGCAGGCCCTGCGCGAGGCGCGCGATGCCGCCGAGGCGGCCAACCAGAGCAAGGACAAATACCTGGCGGCGGCCAGTCACGACCTGCTGCAACCCTTGAATGCCGCCCGCCTGCTGATCTCCACCCTGCGTGAGCGCAGCCTGCCAGTGGCCGAACACAACCTGGTCGAGCGCAGTCATCAGGCCCTGGAGGGGGCCGAGGACCTGCTCAGCGACCTTCTGGAGATCTCCCGGCTCGACCAGGCGGCGGTCAAGCCGGACATCGAGGCCTATCGCCTGGAGGACCTGCTGGCGCCGCTGGCCTCGGAGTTCGAGCCGGTGGCGGCGGCGGCGGGACTGCAGCTCAAGGTTCGGCTGGCCAACTGCACTCTCAGCACCGACTTCCGCTTGCTGACCCGGATCCTGCGCAATTTCCTCAGCAACGCCTGCCGCTACACCGAGCACGGCCGGATACTGCTGGGTGCGCGCCGACGTGGGGGCTTCGTCGAGTTGCAGGTGTGGGACACCGGTCAGGGCATTTCGCAGGATCAGCTGCAGAGCATCTTCCTCGAGTTCAACCAGTTGAATACCGGGCGGGCGGCGCAGCGCAAGGGCGTCGGCCTGGGCCTGGCGATCGTCGAGCGAATCGCGCGCATGCTCGACTACCCGATCGGGGTGCGCTCGCAGCCGGGGCGCGGCTCGATGTTCAGCATTCGCGTGCCGCTGGCCGCGCAGTCACTCGAGCAGTCTGTCGTGGCGGCCGCGCCGCGCAGTCCGGTCGGCGACCCGCTGCCGGGGCGGCGCCTGCTGGTGCTCGACAACGAACTAAGCATCCTCCACAGCATGTCCGCCCTGCTCGAGCAGTGGGGCTGTGAGGTGCTGACGGCGGTGGATGAAGCCGCGGCCATCGAGGCGCTGGGTGGCCGGGCGCCGGACCTGATCCTGGCCGACTTCCACCTCGATCATGGCGTCACCGGCTGCGAGGTGCTGGTCGCTCTGCGCCGGCAGTTCGCCTGGTCGATTCCGGCGGTGATCATCAGCGCGGACCGTAGCGACCAGTGCCGCCGCGAGCTGCAGCGCCTGGGCGTGCCGCTGCTGAACAAGCCGGTCAAGCCCGGCAAGTTGCGCGCGGTGCTTAGCCAGATGCTCGGCGAATCGGCGAGTTGAGCCTGCACAGTGCACGCGCAGCCTGCGCGTGGCTTGTCTAAGCTGATGAGGAACCCCGGCCAATCGCCAGGGTCTAGGTTCTTGTCGGACTCAGGTGGTCGATAAGCCCGCCAGGCGCCTACCGGCATGCTAGACAAGGAGATAAGCACAATGCACAAGCACTCGTTGTTCCGTCGTTTGGCCGCCATGCTGGCGGTGTTTCATGTGCTGATGGTCGTTCAGCTACCCCTGGCCAACGCCGCGATGATCGGCACTGGCGAGGTGTTGGGCACACAGCAACAGCAACTCGATCGTCAGCAGTTGCTGAGCATGCTCGATGACCAGGCCGTGCAGGAAAAGCTGCAAGCCATGGGTGTCGATCGCAGCAAGGTCGAAGGGCGCATCAATAGCTTGACCAATGCCGAGCTGGCGCAGTTCAACCAGCAGCTGTCCGAAGCCCCGGCAGGGGCCGGGGTGGTCGGGGTCATCGTGCTGTTCCTGGTGATCTTCATCATTACCGATATGATCTGCGCGACCAATATCTTCAGTTTCGTCAAATGCATAAACCGTTGAGTCGCGGGCACTTCCTACCGCTTGTTCTGATCGTTCTGCTGGCAGCTTGCGCGAGGTCCCCGGTTTTGCCGCCGGAGACCTCGCGTCTTCCTGAACGGGTGGAACTGAGCAGCGTGCCCTTCTTTCCCCAGAGCGCCTACCAGTGTGGGCCGGCAGCACTGGCCACCATGCTCGCTCAGCGCGGCCTGACGACCAGCCCGGGCCTGCTCAAGGACCAGGTGTTCATTCCGGGGCGCGAAGGCAGCCTGCAGGTCGAGATGGTGGCGGCGGCGCGCAGCCATGACATGCTGGTGTATCCGCTGCAGCCGCGCTTGGAGGCCGTGCTGGCCGAGGTGGCCGCCGGCAATCCGGTGCTGGTCCTGCAGAACCTGGCCTTCGACTGGTATCCGCGCTGGCACTTCGCGGTAGTGGTGGGGTATGACCGGCGTGAACGCACCCTGATCCTGCGCTCCGGCACCACCGCGCGTTGGCTGACCGACTTCACCACCTTCGATCGGACCTGGGCGCGTGGTGGACGCTGGGCGGTATTGACCTTGCCGGCTGATCAGTTGCCGGCACAGGCCGAGCTGCGGCCCTGGCTCAAGGCCGCCAGTGATCTCGAGGAAACCGGCCATGTCGCGGTGGCGCAACGGGCCTACCGCAAGGCGACCGAGCACTGGCCGGATGAGTCACTGAGCTGGTTCGCCCTGGCCAATGGTCGCTATGCCGCCGGTGACGTGCCTGGCGCCGAGGCCGCGTTGCGCAGGAGCCTGGCGCAGCAGGCAGATTTCGCCGTCGGCTGGTTCAACCTGTCCGAAGTCCTGGGCGAGCGTGGCTGCCAACTGCAGGCCGAGCGGGCACGAAGCTGCGCTCAGCGCCTGGCGCCGGCGGACAGTCGCTTCCAGGTGAAAGCCGTGGTGGCCTCATCGACCGGTCGATGTGCAGCGCTTCCGGCGTGTCCGGCAGCCGAATGAGTGGTGCCATAAATGCCAACGGCGCCTGATTGGGCGCCGTTGTCGTCTTGCAGCTTGGGTTAAACGCCGAGCTTGTCGCGCAGCGCGTAGTACCAGGCGCCCATGGCGGTGAAGGGGACGCGCAGCAGCTGGCCGCCCGGGAACGGGTAGTGCGGCAGGCTGGAGAATGCATCGAAGCGCTCGGCCTGGCCGCGCAGGGCCTCGCCGAGTACCTTGCCAGCCAGGTGGGTGTAGGTCACACCGTGGCCACTGCAGCCTTGCGAGTAGTAGATGTTGTCGCCGATGCGGCCGACCTGGGGCAGGCGCGACAGGGTCAGCAGGAAGTTGCCGGTCCAGGCGAAGTCGATCTTCACGTCTTTCAACTGCGGGAAGGTCTTGAGCATCATCGGCCGGATGATGGCTTCGATGTTGGCCGGATCGCGTGCGCCGTAGACCACGCCACCGCCGTAGATCAGGCGCTTGTCGCCGGTCAGGCGGAAGTAGTCGAGCAGGTAGTTGCAGTCTTCCACGCAGTAATCGTTGGGCAGCAGGCTCTTGGCCATTTCCTCGCTCAACGGCTCGGTGGCGATCACCTGGCTGCCGCAGGGCATGGTCTTGGCCGCCAGTTCCGGGACCAGGTTGCCGAGGTAGGCGTTGCCGGCGACTACGATGAACTTGGCTTTGACGCGGCCGTCCGGCGTGTGCACCACCGGGCTGGCGCCGCGCTCGATCCGGGTGGCCGGCGATTGCTCGTAGATCACGCCACCGAGGGACTCGACCGCCGCGGCTTCGCCCAGGGCCAGGTTGAGCGGGTGGATGTGTCCGCCGCTCATGTCGAGCATGCCGCCGATGTAGTTCTCGGTATTGACGACTTCGCGGATGCGCTTCTCATCCAGCATTTCCAGCTGGGTATGGCCATAGCGCTCCCAGAGCTTCTTCTGCGCCTCGAGGTGGCCCATCTGCTTCTTGGTGAAGGCGGCGAATACGCCACCGTTTTTCAGGTCGCAGTCGATGTTGTACTTGGCGATGCGCTCACGGATGATGCGGCCGCCCTCGAAGGCCATCTGGCCCATCAGCTGCGCCTGCTTGGGGCCAACCGTGCGTTCGATGACGTCGATGTCACGGCTGTAGCTGTTGACGATCTGGCCACCGTTACGGCCGGAGGCGCCGAAGCCAACCTTGGCAGCTTCGACGATGCAGACCTTGAAACCGTTCTCGAGCAGGGCGATCGCAGTGGAGAGGCCGGTGTAGCCGGCGCCGATCACGCAGACATCGGTCTCGACATCACCTTGGAGTGCCGGGCGAGCCGGTACCGGATTGGCCGACGCGGCGTAATAGGACTGTGGGTAGGCAGTGTGCGCCATTATGCAACCTCTGTTCTTTATTTTTTACGGATGTGCCGATGCTACCCGAGTTGCAAATGTCCGGCTAGTACCGCGTGCAAAATATTAAACGTTGTGTTGAGCGGCAAAAAATTCATCTATTCAGGCAGTTAGCTAAAAAAACAGTTGACTCTTATGCGCGCCTCCGTAGAATGCGCACCCATCGAAGGCACATAGCTCAGTTGGTTAGAGCACCACCTTGACATGGTGGGGGTCGTTGGTTCGAATCCAATTGTGCCTACCAAATTCGATAAAAAGGGTCGCCCAGGCGGCCCTTTTTTATTGGGCGGCTTGCCAGGGCAGAGGCTTTCTGGAAGCATCCCAGCGCTTAGTGGATCTGTGTTTCAAACCTCCAGTGACTCCGGTTCGGTGTCGGATGGCCCGCAAGCCCCTGCCACCGTATGGCAGGCAAGCCGCCGAATCGCTTACTGGCTCATCCCAACCCACGTGGCCTTTGGTAGAGGTCACCACTAGGAGAGGAGGCGCCATGCCCATCATTACTCTTCCCGACGGCAGTCAGCGTACGTTCGATCATCCGGTATCCGTTGCCGAGGTGGCTCAGTCCATCGGCGCAGGCCTGGCCAAGGCCACCGTCGCTGGCAAGGTGGATGGCAAGCTGGTCGATGCCTGTGACCTGATCGAGAGCGATGCATCGCTGCAGATCATTACCCCGAAGGATCAGGAAGGGCTGGAGATCATCCGTCACTCCTGTGCGCACCTGATCGGTCATGCGGTCAAGCAGCTGTATCCGACGGCGAAGATGGTGATCGGCCCGGTCATCGATGAGGGCTTCTACTACGACATCGCCTACGAGCGCCCCTTTACTATGGAGGACGTGGCGGCGATCGAGCAGCGCATGCAGCAGCTGATCGAGAAGGACTACGACGTCATCAAGAAAGTGACGCCGCGGGCCGAGGTCATCGAGGTGTTCAAGTCGCGAGGCGAGGATTACAAGCTGCGTCTGGTCGAAGACATGCCGGGCGAGCAGGCCATGGGTCTGTATTACCACGAAGAATACGTCGACATGTGCCGCGGCCCGCACGTGCCGAACACCCGCTTTCTCAAGTCGTTCAAGCTGACCAAGCTGTCCGGTGCCTATTGGCGCGGCGATGCCAAGAACGAGCAGCTGCAGCGCGTCTACGGCACCGCCTGGGCCGACAAGAAGCAATTGGCCGCCTATATCCAGCGTATCGAAGAAGCCGAGAAGCGCGACCATCGCAAAATCGGCAAGCGCCTGAACCTGTTCCATACCCAGGAAGAAGCGCCGGGCATGGTGTTCTGGCACCCGAATGGCTGGACCCTGTATCAGGTGCTCGAGCAGTACATGCGCAAGGTGCAGCGCGAGCATGGCTACCTGGAGATCAAGACCCCGCAGGTGGTCGATCGCTCGCTGTGGGAAAAGTCGGGGCACTGGGCCAACTACGCCGAGAACATGTTCACCACCGAGTCGGAAAGTCGCGACTACGCGATCAAGCCGATGAACTGCCCGTGCCATGTGCAGGTGTTCAATCAGGGGCTGAAGAGCTACCGCGAGCTGCCGATGCGCCTGGCCGAATTCGGTGCCTGCCACCGTAACGAGCCGTCCGGTGCATTGCACGGGATCATGCGCGTGCGCGGCTTTACCCAAGATGATGCGCACATCTTCTGCACCGAAGAGCAGATGCAGGCCGAGTCGGCCGATTTCATCAAGTTGACCCAGGCGGTCTATGCCGATTTCGGCTTCACCGACATCCAGCTCAAGTTGTCGACTCGTCCGGAGAAGCGGGTGGGTTCCGATGATTTGTGGGATCGCGCCGAGGCGGCGTTGGCGGCGGCGCTCGACAGCGCTGGGCTGGCGTATGACCTGCAGCCGGGTGAGGGGGCTTTCTACGGGCCGAAGATCGAATTCTCCTTGAAGGACTGTCTCGGTCGGGTTTGGCAGTGTGGTACCCTGCAGCTCGATTTCAACCTGCCGGTGCGTTTGGCGGCGGAGTTCGTCAGCGAGGACAACAGTCGCAAGCATCCGGTGATGCTGCATCGTGCGATTCTCGGGTCCTTCGAGCGCTTTATCGGCATTCTGATCGAGCACTACGAGGGCGCGTTTCCCGCCTGGTTGGCGCCGACTCAGGCTGTGGTGATGAATATCACCGACAAGCAGGCCGATTTTGCCCTGGAAGTGGAAAATACGCTCAATCAGAGCGGGTTTCGTGCCAAGTCTGACTTGAGAAACGAAAAAATTGGCTTTAAAATCCGCGAGCATACTTTGCTCAAGGTTCCCTATCTCTTGGTTATTGGAGATCGGGAGGTTGAAACGCAAACTGTCGCCGTGCGTACCCGTGAAGGTGCTGATCTGGGCTCCATGCCCGTCACTCAATTCGCTGATTTCCTCGCGCAGGCGGTTTCCCGGCGTGGTCGCCAAGATTCGGAGTAATCATTATTAAGCGTGAAATGAGACAAGATAAACGAACTGCACCGAAAGCCCCGATCAACGAGAATATCTCGGCACGCGAGGTTCGGTTAATTGGCGCTGAAGGCGAGCAGATTGGCATCGTCTCTATTGATGAAGCGCTTCGTGTGGCTGAAGAAGCCAAGCTGGATCTGGTAGAAATTTCTGCCGATGCCGTACCACCCGTATGTCGCATCATGGACTACGGCAAGCACCTGTTCGAAAAGAAGAAGCAGGTCGCTGCGGCGAAGAAGAATCAGAAGCAGGTCCAGATCAAAGAAATCAAGTTTCGTCCAGGGACGGAGGAAGGGGATTACCAGGTAAAACTACGCAACCTGGTACGTTTCCTTAGTGAGGGGGACAGGGCCAAGGTATCCTTGCGATTCCGTGGCCGTGAGATGGCCCATCAGGAGCTGGGCATGGAGCTGTTGAAGCGGGTCGAAGCTGACCTCGCCGAATACGGCTCGGTTGAACAGCATCCAAAGATGGAAGGACGCCAGCTGATCATGGTCATCGCCCCCAAAAAGAAGAAGTAACCACCAGGGCACGGCAGGCCTTGCGGTTATGTTTATCAATTGAATGCGGAGTATCCGAACATGCCAAAGATGAAAACCAAGAGTGGTGCGGCCAAGCGTTTTCTTAAAACCGCTACCGGCTTCAAGCACAAGCACGCTTTCAAGAGCCACATCCTGACCAAGATGTCCACTAAGCGTAAGCGTCATCTGCGCGGTAGCACCATGGTGCACCCGTCCGACGTGGCAAAAGTGGCGCGCATGCTGCGCGTTCGTTAATCGGTCAAGATAGAGGAAATTACTCATGGCTCGTGTTAAGCGCGGCGTTATCGCTCGCAAGCGTCACAAAAAAATTCTGAAACTCGCTAAAGGCTACTACGGGGCGCGTTCGCGCGTATTCCGCGTTGCCAAGCAGGCTGTGATCAAGGCAGGCCAGTACGCCTACCGCGACCGCCGTCAGCGCAAGCGTCAGTTCCGTGCCCTGTGGATCGCTCGTATCAACGCTGGTGCGCGTGTAAATGGTCTGTCCTACAGCCGTTTTATCGCTGGCCTGAAAAAAGCGTCCATCGAGATCGACCGTAAGGTTCTGGCTGATCTGGCAGTGAACGAAAAAGCGGCGTTTGCTGCGATTGTCGAGAAAGCGAAAGCCGTCCTGGCTTAAGTCCCCGACAATCACCGGGCTCGCCCGGTGCTAAACGTCACCAATAGGGGAAGAGCCTTCAAGCTCTTCCCCTATTTCGTATCTGGAGTCTGTAAATGGAAAATCTGGATGTGCTGGTCTCGCAAGCGCTTGAGGCCGTGCGCCATACCGATGATGTGAATGCCCTGGAGCAACTGCGGGTTCACTATCTGGGCAAGAAGGGTGAGTTGACCCAGGTGATGAAGACCCTGGGCAATCTTTCTGCCGAAGAGCGACCGAAAGCCGGCGCCTTGATCAATGCGGCCAAGGACCAGGTCCAGGAGGCCCTCAATGCGCGCAAGGCCACCCTCGAGCAGGCTGCCCTGAGTGCCAAGCTGGCGGCCGAGCGTATCGATGTGACCCTGCCAGGTCGCGGTCAGACCTCCGGTGGCTTGCATCCAGTGACCCGGACTCTGGAGCGGGTCGAGCAATTCTTTACGCGGATAGGCTACGGCATCGCCGAAGGCCCCGAGGTAGAGAACGACTACCACAACTTCGAGGCGCTCAATATCCCTGGCCATCACCCGGCACGGGCGATGCATGACACCTTCTATTTCAACGCGAACATGTTGCTTCGCACCCACACCTCGCCGGTACAGGTGCGCACCATGGAGTCGCAGCAGCCACCGATTCGCATCGTCTGCCCGGGCCGTGTCTATCGTTGCGATTCGGATATCACCCACTCGCCGATGTTTCATCAGGTTGAAGGCCTGTTGGTCGATGAGGGCGTCAGCTTTGCCGATCTCAAGGGCACCATCGAAGAGTTTCTCCGGGTGTTCTTCGAGAAACCGCTTGGCGTGCGCTTCCGTCCTTCGTTCTTCCCCTTCACCGAGCCCTCGGCTGAGGTCGATATGCAATGCGTGATGTGCGGCGGCAAGGGCTGCCGGGTGTGCAAGCAGACCGGCTGGCTGGAGGTCATGGGCTGCGGCATGGTGCACCCGAATGTGCTGCGCATGTCCGGCATCGATCCCGAAAAATACCAGGGCTTTGCCTTTGGCATGGGGGTCGAGCGTTTGGCCATGCTGCGCTACGGCGTCAACGACCTACGTCTGTTCTTCGATAACGACCTGCGATTCCTGGCGCAATTCCGCTAGTACCGCATGACCGTAACCGATCAGTTTTAGGAGAGCAGAATGAAATTCAGTGAGCAGTGGTTGCGTACCTGGGTAAATCCGCAGGTATCGCGTGATGAACTGGTGGCGCGCCTTTCGATGGCTGGCCTGGAAGTCGACAGCGTCACCCCGGCAGCCGGGATTTTCAATGGCGTGGTGGTGGGTGAAGTGCTGAGTACCGAGCCGCACCCGGATGCCGACAAGCTACGCGTCTGTCAGGTCAGCAGTGGTGCGGAAACTTTTCAGGTGGTCTGTGGTGCGCCCAATGTCCGCCCCGGCCTGAAGATCCCGTTCGCCATGATCGGCGCTGAGTTGCCGGGCGACTTCAAGATCAAGAAAGCCAAGCTGCGTGGGGTCGAGTCCAACGGCATGCTCTGCTCGGCTTCCGAGCTGCAGATCAGCGAAGACAACGACGGCTTGATGGAGTTGCCGGCTGATGCGCCCGTAGGCCAGGATATTCGCACGTACCTTGAGCTGGATGATGCCAGTATCGAGGTCGACCTGACCCCGAACCGTGGCGACTGCCTGTCGCTGGCTGGTCTGGCGCGTGAAGTGAGCGCCCTGTACGACGTGCCGGTGAGCCGCCCGCATGTCGCCGCAGTGACCGCCAGTCATGACGAGGTGCGTCCGGTCGAGGTGTTGGCGACACAAGCCTGTCCGCGTTACCTGGGGCGCGTGCTGCGCAATGTCGACTTGTCCCAGCCGACGCCGCTGTGGATGGTTGAACGCTTGCGTCGTGCCGACGTACGTAGCATCGATGCGGCCGTGGATGTGACCAACTATGTGATGCTCGAACTGGGCCAGCCGATGCATGCCTTCGATCTTGCCGAGATCAATGGCGGCATCCGTGTGCGTATGGCCGAGGAGGGAGAGAAGCTCGTTCTGCTCGACGGCCAGGAAGTCAGCTTGCGTGCCGATACCCTGGTGATCGCCGACCATCAGCGTGCCTTGGCGATTGCCGGGGTGATGGGGGGCGAGCACAGTGGGGTCAGCGACAAGACCCGCGATCTGTTCCTTGAGAGTGCCTTCTTCGACACCATCGCTATTGCCGGCAAGGCGCGTTCCTATGGCCTGCACACCGACTCGTCGCACCGCTTCGAGCGTGGCGTCGACTGGCGTTTGGCGCGCGAGGCGATGGAGCGGGCGACTCAGTTGCTGCTGGATATCGTAGGTGGCGAGGCCGGTCCGATCATCGAGGTGGTTGACCAGGAGCAGTTACCCAGCGTGGCGCCGGTGACCCTGCGTGCTGAACGCATCGAGCAGATGCTGGGCCTGAAGATGGACGCTGCGCAAATCGAACGCCTGCTGGCTGCGTTGGGCTTGGCGGTTGTCGCTGGTGATGCCGGTGAATGGCGAGTGGAGGTGCCCAGTCATCGCTTCGATATCAGCCTTGAGGTCGACCTGATCGAGGAGCTGGCTCGGCTCTACGGTTACAACCGCTTGCCGGTTCGTTACCCACAAGCGCGCCTGGCCCCGCAGCCGCAAGCCGAAGCCACTGTCGGATTGCCGGTGCTGCGGCGCTTGCTGGTCGCGCGTGGTTATCAAGAGGCGATCACCTACAGTTTTATTGATCCCAAGGTGTTCGAGCTATTCAGTCCCGGGGTCGAGCCCTTGATGCTGGCCAATCCGATTTCCGCCGACATGGCTGCCATGCGTTCATCGCTCTGGCCGGGGCTGGTCAAGGCGGTGGAGCACAACCTCAATCGCCAACAGTCGCGGGTGCGCTTGTTCGAGAGCGGCCTGCGGTTTGTCGGTCAGCTGGAAAGCTTGAAGCAAGAGCCGATGCTGGCAGGGGTCGTTTGCGGCGCCCGACTGCCGGAAGGCTGGGCGCATGCTAGAGATGGCGTCGATTTCTATGATGTGAAGGCCGATGTGGAGGCCTTGCTGGCGAGTGCAGGGGCATCGGGTAGCTTCAGCTTCTTGCCTGGCGAGCACGCGGCTTTGCACCCGGGGCAAACGGCGCGCATCGAGCGAGAAGGGCGCTTGGTAGGCTTTGTCGGGGCCATGCATCCGGAGTTGGCCAAGGCGCTGGGGCTCGATCAACCCGTCTATATGTTCGAGCTGCAGTTGAGCGAAATTGGCCATGGGCGCATGCCTACGTTCCATGAGTTGTCGCGCTTTCCCGAAGTGCGTCGCGACCTGGCCCTGCTGGTGGATCGCGATGTGCCGGCCGAGACCTTGCTCACGGTCATTCGGGAGGCGGCCGGCGAGTGGCTGACTGACCTCAGGCTATTTGACGTGTATCACGGTAAAGGCATTGATCCGCATAGAAAAAGCCTTGCCGTCGGCTTGACCTGGCAGCATCCATCGCGCACTCTTAATGACGATGAGGTGAGTACTGTTACACAGGACATCCTCACCTCCCTGGAACAAAGGTTCAACGCCACGTTAAGGAAGTAGCGTATGGGGGCTCTGACGAAAGCTGAAATGGCGGAACGTCTGTATGAAGAGCTGGGCCTGAATAAACGGGAAGCCAAGGAGCTGGTGGAACTGTTCTTCGAAGAGATCCGCCAAGCGCTGGAGCTTAACGAGCAGGTCAAGCTCTCGGGGTTCGGCAACTTCGATCTGCGCGATAAGCGTCAGCGCCCCGGTCGTAATCCAAAAACAGGAGAGGAAATCCCTATCACGGCTCGCCGTGTGGTGACTTTCCGTCCAGGCCAGAAACTTAAAGCCAGGGTCGAGGCTTATGCTGGAACCAAGTCATAACGACGAACTACCTACCATACCCGGTAAACGGTATTTCACTATCGGCGAGGTTAGTGAGCTCTGTGCGGTTAAACCGCACGTTCTCAGGTATTGGGAGCAGGAGTTCCCCCAGCTCAATCCGGTTAAGCGGCGTGGCAATAGGCGTTATTATCAGCGCCAGGACGTGCTGATGATTCGTCAGATTCGCGCGTTGCTGTACGATCAGGGCTTCACCATAGGCGGGGCGCGGCAGCGCCTCTCCGGAGATGAGGCCAAGGACGACACCACCCAGTATCGTCAGCTCATCAAGCAGATGATTACCGAGCTGGAGGATGTTCTGGTAGTGCTAAAAAAACAGCGAAGCTAATTAAAAAAGTTTCCATATTTCAGAAGCTTATAGTATAGTTCGCAGCGTTTTCGGTTGATCGAAAACAGATTCACGTCTAGTCGGGGCGTAGCGCAGTCCGGTAGCGCACTTGCATGGGGTGCAAGGGGTCGAGTGTTCGAATCACTCCGTCCCGACCAAAATACCCTAGAAAATCCAACCACTTAGCGGTGGTTGGATTTTTTTATGCCTGATGTTTTTTGCGTGCTTCAGAATTTTGCCCCACTTTTTGCCCCACCAATCGTTGGTCGGATATCCGTCACTGGTCTGTCCCGGAACTGGTGGACAGGTAGTTAAGAGCTACTGCTCGGATAACGCTGCTCAAATTCCATCGGGCTGAGATAGCCCAACGTCGAGTGGCGACGGCGGTGATTGTAAAAGCGGATGTAGTCGAACAGGTCGATTTTTGCCTCCTGGTAGCTGGCATATCGCGTCAGGTACACCCGCTCAGCCTTAAGTGAACGGAAGAAACTCTCCATCGCCGCGTTGTCCCAGCAGTTTCCCCGCCGCGAGTGGCTGGGCACTATGCGATGCCGCCGAAGCAAGGTTTGGTAGTCGTACGCGCAGTATTGGTTGCCACGATCCGAGTGCAGCAGCACCTCTTCTTGCGGCTGTCGGCGTGCAACGGCCATCTCCAGCGCGGCGTGTACCAAGGCCTGATGCATGCGGTGGTGCATCGCCCAACCGACGACGGCACGCGAATAGAGATCGAGCACGACAGCCAGATACAACCAGCCCTGCGCAGTCCGCACATAGGTCATGTCGGAGACCCAGTGCCGATTGGCGCGATCCGAAACGAACTGGCGATCCAGGTGATTCGGAGCAATGGGGAGATCGTGACGACTGCTGGCAACCAGCCGCCAGCGCTTGCGCGAACGAACCCGCAGGCCGGCTTCGCGCATCAGTCGAGCGACCCGGTGCCGACCGCACGCATGCCCCATGGCCGCCAGCTCAGCCCTGATGCGGCGATGGCCATAGATCCCATTCACCTCATGGTGGATGGTACGGATTTCCTTGCTCAGGTGCCGATTAGCCATCTCTCTCGCCGATGGAGGCCGCTGCTGCCAGGCATAGAAACCGCTGCGTGACACCCGCAGCAGCCGGCACATCGGTGCTACGGGATAGCGACCGGCCAACGCCTCGATGGCGCGGAACCTCACTTCGTAGGCTGCGAGAAGATGGCGAGCGCCTTTTTTAAAACATCGCGCTCCATGGTGACCTGGGCCAGCTGCTGGCGTAGGCGACGAAGCTCGGCGCTCTCACCGCGCTGCTTGCCATTGCCTGGAAAAGCATCGTCGCCTTGCTGTTCGTACTGGCGCTTCCATTTGCCCAGCAGGCTTTCAGCGATACCCAGTGTCTCGGCTACATGACGAAGCGGCGTACCGGCAAGTACCTGATCTACCGCATCGCGTTTGAAAGATTCGGGAAAACGTCGTCGGATTTGGGTCATGAACACTCCTTGCGGTGGACATTATCCACCTTAAGTCAGTGTCCACTCAGACCGGGACAGACCAGTTCGCATGTGGGGGCTTTCCAATTAAAAGCTTGACCGCTTCCTTGTGGTGCCTATAATGCGCACCACTTCCGGCGCAGGCCTTTCGGAAAACCTTTTGTAGATCAATTGGTTATGTTAGAAAAGAGCTGTTGAAGCAGTGAAAAGCTGTGTAGGATGCGCCGGGCTGACGGGGTGGTGGTTTGATCCTGTTGGCGCTTCGATCGAGGTGATCGAAAGCGGATGAAAAGGGCGGTTGACAGCGGATTGAAACGCTGTAGAATTCGCCTCCCGCTGACGAGGA